>JBBQJJ010000018.1:0-40581 GCA_038325805.1 Haliangiales bacterium | reverse complement strand
CACGGTCACGCTGCCCGAGGGCACCGAGATGGTGATGCCGGGCGACAACATCAAGGTCGATGTCGTCCTGGTGTCGGCGATCGCCTGTGAAGAAGGTCTCCGCTTCGCGATTCGCGAAGGTGGCAAGACCGTCGGCGCCGGCGTCGTCACGAAGATCCTCGAAGAGGCGAAGGCCGTCGAGAAGAAGGCCGACGCGGCGGCTGCACCGGCTGCCAAGCCGGCCAAGAAGTAGTCGAGAGAAAGCATTTATGACGACCCCACGCATTCGCATTCGCCTCAAGGCTTACGACCACAAGCTGCTCGATCAGAGCGCTGGTGAAATCGTCGAGACCGCCAAGCGCACTGGCGCCAAGGTCGCGGGCCCGATCCCGCTGCCGACCAAGATCAACAAGTACTGCGTGCTGCGGTCGCCGCACACCGACAAGAAGTCGCGCGAGCAGTTCGAGATCCGCACGCACAAGCGGCTCCTCGACATCCTCGAGCCGACCCAGCAGACCCTCGACGCGTTGATGAAGCTCGACCTCTCGGCCGGTGTCGACGTCGAAATCAAGACCTGAGTTCGAACCAGGTTCGAACGAGATAAACCATGAAGCTAGACGTCAAAAACATCAGCGGTAAGTCGGTCGGCTCGATCGATCTCGACGACGCCGTGTTCGGTGCCGAAGTTCACGAGCACATCCTGTGGGAGACCGTGAAGTGGCAGCTCGCGCGCCGTCGTGCGGGCACCGCCTCCACGAAGCGCCTCGGCGAAGTCCGCGGCTCTTCGAAGAAGGTCTGGAAGCAGAAGGGCACTGGCCAGGCGCGCCAGGGTTCCAAGCAGGCCCAGCACTGGGTCGGCGGCGGAACGTTCAAGGGCCCGCGCCCGCGCAGCTACGATTACAAGCTGCCCCGCAACGTCAAGAAGCAAGCGCTGATCTCGGCCCTCTCGCTTCGCGCGTCGGAGAGCAAGATCATCGTGATCGATAACTTCACCGTCGACGGCCCCCGCGGCTCGACGCAGAAGGTCGCCGCCGTGATCAACACGCTGCTCGGCAACACCAAGAAGAACGACGCCACCGCCGCGAAGGTGTTGATCGTCGACTCCAAGGACAACAAGAACCTCAAGGCTGGCGCCGCCAACCTGCGCTCGTCGCAGTGGCTCGCCACCGAGGGTGTCAACGTCTACGACATCCTGCGGCACGAGACGCTCGTGCTCACGCAGGACGCCGTCAAGGCGATCGTCGCCTCGCTCACCGGCGCGGCCAAGGAATAGTCATGAAGGACGCACAGAGCATCATCAAGCGCCCGCTCCTCACGGAGAAGAGCGCTCGTCTGCGCGAGACCGGCGGCGGCGCGTCGTCGCACGCCGAGGGCAGCGAGTACAAGCAGCAGGTCGTGTTCGAGGTCTCCAGGGACGCGAACAAGATCGAAGTGCGGCAGGCCGTCGAGACCTTGTTCAAGGTCACGGTGACCGACGTCCGCACGCTGATCGTGCGCGGCAAAGTGAAGCGGATCGGCCGGTTCTCCGGTCGCCGCCCCGGCTGGAAGAAGGCGTTCGTAACGCTCAAGGCCGGCGACAACATCGAGTTCTTCGAGGGAGTCTAGGACCATGGCGACCAAGAGGTACAAGCCCACTTCGCCCGGTCGGCGTCAGATGTCGACGCAGGACTTCAGCGAGATCACGAAGCACGAGCCCGAGAAGGCTCTGCTCGCCCACAACGTCGAGACCGCCGGTCGCAACAACCACGGTCGCATCACCTCGCGGTTCCGCGGCGGTGGTCACAAGCAGCGCTATCGCACGATCGACTTCAAGCGCCAGAAGACCGGCGTCGAAGCCACCGTGCTCGGGATCGAGTACGACCCGAACCGCACCGCGCGGATCGCGCTGATCCAGTACAAGGACGGCGAGAAGGCGTACATCCTCGCGCCGCAGAAGCTGGGCGTCGGCGACACCGTGGTGTCGGCGAACTCGGCCGATATCAAGCCGGGCAACTCGCTGCCGCTCCGCTACATCCCGGTCGGCACCGAGATCCACTGCGTCGAGCTCAAGATCGGTCGCGGCGCTCAGCTCGGCCGCTCGGCCGGCGCGCGCGTCACGCTGATGGCGAAGGAGACCGATTGGGCCACGCTGCGTCTGCCCTCGGGTGAGATGCGCCGCGTCCACATCGATTGCCGCGCCACGATCGGCGTGATCGGCAACAGCGAGCACGCGAACATCATGTGGGGCAAGGCTGGCCGCATGCGGTGGAAGGGCACTCGCCCCCACCAGCGTGGCGTCTCCATGAACCCCGTCGATCACCCGATGGGCGGCGGCGAAGGCCGCAGCTCTGGTGGTCGTCACCCGTGCACGCCGTGGGGTCAGAAGACCAAGGGTCTCAAGACTCGCCACAACAAGCGCACCGAACAGTTCATCATCCGCCGCCGCAAGTAACGGAACGAGAAAAGCCCATGCCCCGCTCACTCAAAAAAGGTCCGTTCGTCGACCACTACATCCCCAAGAAGATCGTAGCGGCGAAGAAGGAAGCCAACCCGGCCAAGCGCGTGATCACCACGTACTCGCGCCGCTCGGTGGTCATCCCCGACATGGTCGGCATCACGATGGCCGTCTACAACGGTCGCAAGTTCATCCCCGTGTTCGTCACCGAGCAGATGGTCGGTCACAAGCTCGGCGAGTTCAGCCACACGCGCACGTTCCACGGTCACACCGGCGAGCGGAAGAGGTAGGGCCATGCAGGCACGTTCGGTTGTTCGAAACATCACGATGTCGCCGCGCAAGATGCGCGTCGTCGCAAACATCGTCCGTGGCAAGTCGGTCGAAGCCGCGGTCGCGCTCCTCGATCTGTTTCCGAAGAAGGCCGCTGGCCTGATCTCGAAGGCGATCAAGTCGGCCGCCGCGAACGCGGAAGACCGCTCGGGTGGCGACGCGTCGGTCGAGGACCTTCGGATCCACACGATCACCGTCGACGGCGGCACGATCAACAAGCGCTGGATGCCGCGCTCGATGGGCCGGGCGAACCGGATCAATCACCGCACCAGCCACCTCACGGTGGTCGTCACGGACGAGAGCGCCGGAAAGTAGAAGAGTTATGGGACAGAAAACACATCCGATCGGCTTCCGCCTCGGCATCATCAAGACCTGGTCGTCGCGGTGGTTCGAGACCAAGAACTACGCGAAGTGGCTGCATGAAGACCTCAAGCTCAAGGCCTTCATCAAGAAGAAGCTGAACCACGCGGGCGTCTCGTACATCGAGATCGAGCGCGCGGCGAACAAGGCCAAGATCAACATCCACACCGCACGTCCCGGCATCGTGATCGGCAAGCGCGGCGCGGGCGTCGAGACCCTGAAGAAAGACGTCCAGGCGCTGACGAGCAACGAGGTGTTCCTCAACATCATCGAGGTTCGCAAGGCCGAGACCAACGCACAGCTCGTCGCCGAGAACATCGCGACGCAGCTCGAGCGCCGGATCGCCTTCCGTCGCGCCATGAAGAAGGCGACGCAGACCGCGATGAAGTTCGGGGCCAAGGGGATCAAGGTCGCATCGTCGGGTCGCCTCGGCGGCGCCGAGATGTGTCGCCGCGAGTGGTACAAGGAAGGCCGCGTTCCGCTGCACACGCTGCGTGCGGACATCGAGTACGGCTTCACCACGGCCAAGACCACCTACGGATCGATCGGCGTCAAGGCGTGGGTCTTCCACGGCGAAGTTCTGCCGGCACCACGCAAAGACCCGGCGGCTCGCGCCGCGGCAGCTCGCACGCCGAGCGCCACCTAAGGATCTGGAGAACTCTTTATGTCGATGCTCTCACCCAAGCGCAGCAAGTTCCGCAAGAGCCACAAGGGCCACCTGGCCGGTATGGCCAAGGGCGGTAACGAGGTCTCGTTCGGCGATTTTGGCCTCCAGGTCACGTCGCCGGGCTGGATCACCTCGCGCCAGATCGAAGCTGCTCGCGTCGCGATCAGCCGCCACGTCAAGAAGCTCGGAAAGATCTACGTCCGCGTGTTCCCGGATCACCCGGTGACCAAGAAGCCCGCCGAGACCCGCATGGGTACCGGTAAGGGTGGCGTCGAAGGCTGGGTCGCGGTCGTCAAACCGGGCCGCGTGATCTTCGAGGTCGAAGGCGTCTCGTACGAGATTGCCAAGATCGCGTTCGATCGCGCGCACCACAAGCTGACCGTCAAGACCCACCTGATCTCTCGGGAGTCCCCGCTATGAGCAAGTCCTCCACCACGCTCGCGTCGTTCCGCGATCAGCCAGATGACGAGTTGAAAGCTGCACTCGCACGCACCCGCGACGAGCTGTTTCGCCTCCACCTCGGTCAGCACACCAACCAGGTGACGTCGACCGCGCAGCTCCAGACCAAGCGCCGCGACATCGCGCGCATCCTGACGATTCTCAATGGCCGCGCGCAGGGCTTCGAGGCGCAGGCGCAGAAGAAGGCGGAGGCACCTGCCGACGCACCTGCGGCTGACGAGGCCAAGAAGAGCAAGAAGAAGGCGAAGTAGTCATGGCTGACACGACCGAAACCAAGACCGAAACCAAGATCCAAGACGAGCGCGGCAGCCGCCGCGTGATCGTCGGTACCGTCACGTCGACGAAGATGGCCAAGACCATCACCGTCACCGTCACCCGTCGCGTCCGCGACCGCCGGTTCCACAAGTTCTTGACGAACCGCGTGAAGTATCACGTGCATGACGAGAACAGCGTCGGCAAGCTCGGCGACCTCGTCGAGATCGTCGAGTCGCGCCCGATGTCGCGCACCAAGCGCTGGCGTCTGCTCCGCACGATCACGAAGGCCGTCGAAGGAGCCCAGTCATGATCCAGATGACCTCGGTCCTCGACGTCGCTGACAACAGCGGCGCCAAGAAGGTGTACTGCATCAAGGTGCTCGGCGGTTCGCGCCGGCGCTACGCGGGGATCGGCGACATCATCGTCGTCTCGATCCGCGAAGCGATTCCGGGCGCCAAGGTCAAGAAGGGCGAAGTCTCGCGCGCCGTGATCGTGCGGACCCGCAAAGAGCTCGCCCGCAACGACGGCAGCTACATCAAGTTCGACGGCAACTCGGCTGTCTTGATCAACAAAGAGAACGAGCCGATCGGGACTCGTATCTTCGGCCCCGTCGCCCGCGAGCTGCGCGCGAAGCGGTTCATGAAGATCATCTCGCTCGCGCCGGAGGTTCTGTAGTCATGCCGACCAAGAAGCATGTACGTAAGGGCGACCTGGTGATCGTCGTCGGTGGCTCCAACAAGGGCAAGAAGGGCAAGATCCTTCGCATCGTCGGCGACCGCGTGGTCGTCGAGAAGGTCGCGATGGTCAAGCGCCACAGCCGCGCCACGCAGGCGAGCCCGCAGGGCGGCATCATCGATAAAGAAGGCACGATCCACATCAGCAACGTCGCGCTGTTCGACGACAAGCTGGGTCGTGGAACGCGCACCAAGTCTGTCGTCGACGGAGATACCAAGATCCGCGTCGGCGTGAAGAGCGGGACCAAGTTCCCCAACGCAGGAATGGGCTGAGTCATGGCTGACGAGAACAAGAAGCCGGCGGCAGAGGGTGGAGCTCCCAAGAAGGAGCGTCCGGCCAAAGCCAAGGGTGAAGGCAAGAAGAAGGTCGCGGAGCCCACGGGTCCCGCGCCGAAGTACAAGCGCGAGAAGGCTCCCAAGCTGAAGGCGCTCTACGACGGCACGATCCGCCCGGCGATGGTCAAGGAGTTCTCCTACACCACCGTCATGCAGGTCCCGCGCATCCTCAAGGTGACGGTCAACATGGGCCTCGGCAAAGCCAAGGACGAGCCCAAGATGATCGACAACGGTGTCGAGGAGCTCAAGATGATCACCGGCCAGTCGCCGGTCGTCTCGCGCGCCAAGAAGGACATCGCGGTCTTCAAGCTCCGCAAGGGCCAGAAGATCGGCGTCATGGTGACTCTCCGCCGCGAGCGGATGTGGGAGTTCCTCGATCGCCTGATCAACATCGCGCTGCCTCGCGTTCGCGACTTCCGCGGCATCTCGCCGCGCGGCTTCGACGGTCGCGGCAACTTCACCATGGGCGTGAAGGAGCAAATCATCTTCCCCGAGATCGAGTACGACAAAATCGACTCCATCAAGGGCATGAACATCTCCATCGTCACGACCGCGGCCAACGACGCGGAAGGGCGTGCACTGCTCACTCACCTCGGTATGCCGTTCCGGCAGCCGCCGCCCACTGCTACGACCGCTACGACTCCGGGAGCTGCCTAATCATGGCCAAGCTGATCGATACGCTTCCCAAGAAGCACAAGTTCAAGGTTCGCATCAAGTCGCGCTGCAAGCGTTGCGGCCGTCCCCGTGCCTACCTCCGCAAGTTCGAGATGTGCCGGTGCTGCTTTCGCGAGCTCGCACTACGCGGTGACATCCCGGGCGTCATCAAGTCGAGCTGGTGAGGAATACCCATGTCGATGACTGATCCGATCGCAGATTTCCTCGCCCGCATTCGCAACGGCATCGGTGCCCGCAAAGCGGACATCACTTGCCCACGCTCGAACATCAAACTTCGCCTCGCAGAGATCCTGCGCGACGAGGGTTTCCTCGGTAGCGTCGTTGCCACCGAGGACAACAAGCAGGGCCTCCTCAAGTTGACGTTGCGCTATGACGGCCGTGTCGGCCACGGTTCCGCGATCACCGGCATGCGCCGCGTGTCGCGTCCCGGTCAGCGCGCGTACGTTCCGCACCACCAGGTGCCGCGGGTCCGCAATGGCCTCGGTATCGCTATCCTCTCTACGTCGCAGGGCGTGATGACCGACCGCGAGGCGCGCACCAAGGGCGTCGGCGGCGAGGTCCTCTGCGAGGTCTGGTAAGCCATGTCGCGCATTGGACGTAAGCCCGTCGAGATTCCGAAGGGCGTCACCATTTCGATCACCAACGAGATCATCTCGGCGAAGGGCCCCAAGGGCACGCTGCAGATGCCACGTCACAAGGATGTCCAGGTCAAGCAGGGCAAGGACGAGGGCAAGGACGTGATCACGTTCGAGCGCGCCGGTAACCTCGGTCCGCAGCGTGCGGCCCACGGCCTGATGCGTGCGCTCGTCAACAACATGCTGACCGGCGTGACCACGGGCTTCACCAAGACGCTCGAGATCAACGGCGTCGGTTACAAGGCCGAGATCAAGGGCACGAAGATCGTGCTCTCGCTCGGCTACTCGCACCCGATCGAGTACGCGCTGCCGGAAGGCATCACGGCCAAGGTCGACAAGAACAACCTGATCCTGTCGGGCATCGACAAGCAGGCTGTCGGTGCAGCAGCCGCCAACGTGCGCGGCTACCGTCCGCCCGAGCCGTACAAAGGCAAAGGCATCAAGTACGTCAACGAGATCATTCGCCGCAAGGCGGGTAAGACCGCAGGCAAGTAGTAACGAGCTCGCCGTCGCTGCGCATGAACCCGCAGAGCACGACGCGAGCAGGAGACTCATATGGCTGGACACGTCAAATACGCGACCCCGAAGCTCCGCAAGCGCCTCAAGCGCAAGGTGCACATCCGTCTGCGCGTCACCGGGACGCCGGAGCGCCCACGACTCTCGGTCTTCCGGTCGGCTCGCTACGTCTATGCGCAGGCGATCGACGACACCACGAACCGCGTCCTCGCGTCCGCGAGCGAGCTCGACTCGAGCCTCAAGGAGGCCGTCACGGGCAAGCCGAAGAAGGAGCGCGCGCGCCTCGTCGGTAAGACCATCGGCGAGAAGCTGATGGGCGCCGGCGTCAAGGCGGTCGTGTTCGACCGCAACGGATTCATCTATCACGGTCGCGTCAAAGAGATCGCCGACGGCGCTCGCGAAGCCGGCCTGGCTTTCTAAGAACAGGACGAGCAGGCAAAAATTATGAGCATCAATTCAGATGAAGTCGGCGAGCTCGTGGACCGCGTGGTCCACATCAACCGCGTCGCGAAGGTCGTCAAGGGTGGCCGCCGGTTCTCGTTCTCGGCGCTTGTCGTCGTTGGCGACCAGCACGGTCACGTCGGTGCCGGTCTCGGCAAGGCGAACGAAGTCCCGGAAGCGATCCGCAAGGGCACCGATCGCGCGAAGCGGAACCTGATGAAGATTCCGCTGGTCAAGGGAACGATCCCGCACGAGGTCGTCGGCAACTTCGGCGCCGCGCAGGTGCTGTTCAAGCCGGCCGCCCCTGGTACTGGTGTGATCGCCGGTGGCGCTGTCCGTCCGATCCTCGAGGTCGCGGGCATCACCGACATCCTCACCAAGTCGATCGGCACCTCGAACAAGCACAACGTCATCCACGCGACGGTCGAGGCGCTCAAGGCGCTCCGGTCGATCGACCAGGTGGCGAAGACCCGTGGCAAGTCGGTTTCCGAGCTTCAGGCCGCGGGCCGCAAGCGCTCGGTCGCCCCCGCCCCGTAAGGAACCGTCATGGCGATCAAGCTCAAAGTCACCCAGGTCAAGAGCGGCGTCGGCAAGTCCGATACCCAGAACAAGACCCTCCAGGGGCTCGGCCTTCGTGGTCCGCGCAGCACGAAGGTCCTGCTCGACACGCCGTCGATCCGCGGAATGATCCGTAAGGTCAGCCACCTCATCACGGTCGAGGCGGCAGACTGATCGATCTCGGGACCTCGGTCCCGAGCCCTCCCTTTTGGCTAGGTAGCATTCTAGCCAGTTGCTCAAACGTAGAATCCGCGCCAGATTCGGGCGCGGCTTGTGTGAGAGGTCCAACCAGGGTTGGACCGGATAAGAGAACTCCGATGGCGATCACGTTGCACAATCTCCACCCCAACGAGGGCGCGACCCGCGAAAAGAAGCGGCTCGGCCGTGGTCGTGGATCCGGTAAGGGCAAGACCTCTGGTAAGGGCGTCAAGGGCCAGAAGGCTCGCCCCGGTCACCACGGCGCGCGTTACGCGTTCGAAGGTGGTCAGATGCCGATGCCTCGCCGCATTGGTAAGCGCGGCTTCAAGAACCCGAACCGCATCCATGCCTACCCGATCAACCTGTCGACGCTCGAGGCGAAGTTCGACGCGGGCTCGACGGTCGACCTCGCGTCGCTCCAGGAGAAGGGCCTTGTCCCGAAGATCGCCGAGTACGTGAAGATCCTCGGCGAAGGCGAGATCACGAAGAAGCTTTCGATCAAGGCATACGGCATCTCCGCCGTCGCCAAAGAGAAGATCGAAAAGGTCGGCGGCACCGTCGAAGCAATTGGCCGTCAGGCGTCGATCTCGACCCCGGCAGCTCAGGGCTAAAGAGAACCAGTGGCTGGTTTTTCGAACATTCTGAAGATTCCGGAGCTGCGCAAGCGGATCCTCTTCACGCTGTTCATTCTCGCTGTCTATCGCCTGGGCGTGTTCATCACGATCCCGGGTGTCAATCGCGCCGAGATGGAGCACGTCGTCACCAAAGGTGGCTCGGGCTCGTTCCTCGGCATGTTCAACATGTTCTCGGGCGGCGCGCTCGAGCAATTCTCGATCTTCACGCTCGGCATCATGCCGTACGTGACGGCGTCGATCGTGATGCAGCTGCTCACGGTCGTCGTCCCCAAGCTCGACCAGATCAACAAAGAGGGCGAGCAGGGCAGGCGGAAGATCAACCAGTACACCCGCTACGGCACGGTCCTCGTCGCGATCGTCCAGGCGTGGTTCGCCGCTTCGTACGTGCAAGGTCTGGGCGGAAGCTCCGGTGCCAACGCAGTCGTCGCCGAAGACATCCAGGGTCTATCGTTCCACCTGCTCACCGTCGTCACGATGACCACCGGCACGGTCGTCATCATGTGGTTCGGCGAGCTGATCACGGAACAGGGGATCGGCAACGGATCATCGATGGTGATCTTCGCCGGCATCGTCGCCGACATGCCCGATGCGATCACCAAGTTCATCGGCAGTGGCAGTGGTGGTGTGTCCGGACTCACCGTCGCGTTCGTGCTCCTGCTCGTGGTCACCACGATCGCGGGCATCTGCTTCTTCGAGCGCAGCCACCGCCGGATCCCGGTGCAGTACACCAAGCGGCAAGTCGGCCGGAAGATGTATTCGGGTGCGCAGAGTTATCTGCCGCTGAAGATCAACGTGTCGGGTGTGATTCCGCCGATCTTCGCGTCGTCGATCTTGATGTTCCCCGCGCAGATCGCCGGCATGTCGAGCTCGGGCTGGATGCAGGAGTTCTCGTCGATCCTCCATCCGGCGGACTGGCGCTACAACCTGATCTTCACGCTGCTCGTCGTGTTCTTCGCGTTCTTCTACACCTCCGTGGTGTTCAATCCGGTGGACGTCGCAGACAACCTGAAGAAGTCGGGTGGCTTCGTGCCCGGCATTCGTCCGGGTAAGAACACGGCGCAGTACATCGAGAAGGTGCTGTCTCGGATCACCTTCGCAGGTGCGATCTACTTGTCGGTCATCTGCATGATCCCGGCGCTGATGCAGAAGTACTTCCAGGTTCCGTTCGCGTTCGGTGGTACGGGCCTGTTGATCGTCGTCGGTGTCGCGCTCGATACCGTGCAACAGATCGAGTCGCACTTGATCACGCGCAACTACGAAGGCTTCGCTGGACCGAAGGGTCCACGTATTCGCGGCCGCGTTGCTGCACGTCCCCGTTGAGTCGTGCTCGCTGGGTTTTCTCCGACGAGCGTGACGTTCCGTGGAAGCTTTCGCTTCTCGGATCAGGACGAGCTCGCTGCGGCGCTCGCGCAGGTCCAGGAGCTGGTCGACGGCGAAGACGACGTCGCCACCGCCTTGGTGCTGCAGCGTCGAGGCTGCGAGCTACGCGTGGTCGTCGAGACGATCTGCGCCCGGGACGAGTACCTCGGGTACGAGACGTTGATCGAAGCGCTCGCGACGTTCGCGTGTGGCGGTGAGGTCATCGGCGAGATCGACGACACGCTCACCACCTATGCAGCGGTCGTCGCCCAGTCGGCGATCCCGAAGGTGGCGATGATGGCGCTGCCGCTGCTGGCGAACGCCTTTGGCGATCTCTCGATGGTGATCGCATGAGGATCCAGCTCAAGTCGAAGGACGAGCTCCGGATGATGCGCGAAGCGGGCTTGGTCGCCGCCGAGATCCTCGAAGACGTCTGCGCCGCGGCCAAGCCGGGCGTGTCGACCTGGGAGCTCGATCGGATCGCGCGCGCCGGGATCGACAAGCACAAGGTGAAGTCGGCGTTCCTCAACTACGGGGGCTACGACGTCCCGCCATACCCCGGCGTGCTGTGCACGTCGCGAAATCACGTGATCGTTCACGGCATCCCGAGCAAGGACGACGTGATCGCCGATGGCGATATCATCGGGATCGACTTCGGGATCTTCAAGCACGGGTTCTGCGCCGACACCGCCCGGACGGTGATGATCGGCAACGTTTCGGAAAAAAATCGAACAATCGTCGAGACCACCGAGCAGGCCCTCGAGGCAGCGATCCAGCTCTGCCGGGTCGGCAGCCGGCTGGGGGACCTCGGAGCAGCGATCCAGAACTATGCGGAAAGCCGAGGGTATTCGGTCGTCCGCCAGTTCGTCGGCCACGGCGTCGGCAAACAGATGCACGAAGACCCGCAAGTCCCGAATTTCGGCGCCGCCGGCTCGGGAAAGCGACTCAAGGCGGGCCTTGTCATCGCCGTCGAGCCCATGGTAAACGCCGGCTCCCCTGACGTAGAGGTTCTTGACGATAAGTGGACTGCCGTAACCAGAGACCGCGCGATGTCCGCGCACTTCGAACACACGATTGCTGTCACCGAAGAAGGTCCTTGGGTACTAACTCGTCCGACCTCATCGCCAGGAAAACCTTAGAAGTCGATCACCTCGATCACCTAGCAGCGAGCAATATGAAAGTCCGAGCATCCGTCAAACCAATCTGCGTCAAGTGCAAGGTCATCAAGCGCAAGGGCGTCGTTCGCATCATCTGCACCAACGCGCGCCACAAGCAGCGTCAGGGTTAAAGGAATAACGAGACATGGCTCGCATTGCAGGCGTCGACCTCCCGCGCAACAAGCGCATCGAGATCGCTCTCACGTACATCTATGGCCTCGGTCGCCACGCGGCGAACGTCGTGTGTTCTCAAGCCGGCATCTCGCCCGCGAAGAAGAGCGACGATCTCGACGAGAACGACGTCCGCAAGATCCGTGACGCGATCGAAGCGAACTTCCGTGTCGAAGGCGATCTGCGCCGCGACGTTCAGCTCAACATCAAGCGCCTGATGGACCTCGGTGCATACCGCGGCACTCGTCACCGACGGAATCTTCCGTCTCGCGGTCAGCGCACTCACACCAACGCCCGCACCCGGAAGGGACCTCGCCGCATGGCGGTGAAGAAGATGGGCGCGGTCACGAAGAAGTAGCGCGGAGAAAAAGCCATGTCCCAGGTCAAAGGCAAAGTTAAGAAGAAGGTCCGGAAGAACATCCAGACCGGCGTCGCGCACATCAGCGCCACGTTCAACAACACGATCGTCTCGATCACGGATGTCTCGGGCAACGTGGTTGCCTGGTCGTCGTCCGGCACGTGCGGCTTCAAGGGCTCGCGCAAGTCGACGCCGTTCGCCGCGCAGCTCGCTGCGGAGGACGCCGCGAAGAAGGCGATGGAGCACGGTGTCCGCAATGTCACCGTCTACGTCAACGGCCCGGGCTCGGGTCGCGAGTCGGCGCTCCGCGCGCTGAACGCCGCTGGTTTCAAGATCAACCTCATCCGAGACGTGACGCCGGTGCCGCACAACGGCTGCCGTCCTCGCAAGCGTCGTCGCGTCTGATCACCTCGCCGACAAGAAGATAAAGAGACCAAGAAGATGGCCCGTTATATTGGTGCAGTTTGTCGGCTCTGCCGGCGCGAAGACATGAAGCTCTTCCTCAAGGGAGAGCGTTGCTACACGGATAAGTGCGGCTACGAGCGCCGCAGCTATCCGCCCGGACAGCACGGCCAGAGCCGCCGCAAGAAGCGGTCGGACTACGGCGAGCAGCTGCGCGAGAAGCAGAAGGTCAAGCGCATCTACGGCATCGCAGAGCGCCAGTTCCGCGGCTACTACCACAAGGCGCAGCGGATGAAGGGCGTCTCGGGTCACATGCTGATCCAGCTGCTCGAGCGGCGCCTGGACAACACCGTCTACCGCATGGGCTTCGCCAGCGATCACGCCGAGGCGCGCCAGCTGGTTCGCCACGGTCACTTCACGATCAACGGCAAGAAGGTCAACATCCCGTCGTACCTCGTGAAGACGAACGACGTGATCGCGGTCCGCGAGTCGTCGCAGAAGATGGCGCGCATCAACGAGGCGCTCGCGGCTGTCGATCGTCGTGGCGTTCCCCAGTGGATCGCGCTCGACAAGGACAACTTCCGCGGCTCCATCACGCAGCTGCCGACCCGCGAGGACGTCACGCTGCCGATTCGTGAACAGCTCATCATCGAGCTCTACTCGAAGTAGTCGTCATTTCGGTCCAACCTGGTTGGACCTGGACCTCAGGAGCGGGCCTCGAAACCCCGCACAACATACCGGACGTGATGAAAGCGTCCCGGCCTAGGAGAACAGACACATGGAACCGACCCCCGAACAGACTGCCTTCATGGCGAAGAACTGGCGCGACCTGATCCGGCCGCGCACGCTCGAGATCGAAGAGCGTAGCGACACCTACGGCAAGTTCTCGTGCGAGCCGCTCGAGCGCGGCTTCGGTACCACGCTCGGCGTGGCGCTCCGCCGCATCCTGCTGTCGTCGCTCCAGGGCGCCGCCATCACGCACATCGCGATCGAAGGCGCACTGCACGAGTTCACCTCGCTCCCGGGCGTGGTCGAGGATGTCACCGACATCATCCTCAACCTCAAGGAGACGCTGTTCCGCGTCGAGGGTGACAAGACGTACACCATTCGCCTCGACAAGCAGGGCGAGGGCGTCGTCACCGCCGGTGACCTGACGCTCGTCGACGGCGTCACCTGCCTCAACACCCAGCATCGCCTCTGCACCCTGTCGAAAGACGGCAAGGTCGCGATGGAGCTGACGATCGCCACTGGTCGTGGCTATCAGCCCGCCGAGCGCCACTCGCACGAGCTGCCGGTCGGCACGATCGCGATCGACGCGCTGTTCTCGCCGATCCGCAAGGTCAACTTCACCGTCACCAACGCCCGCGTTGGTCAGCAGACGGACTACGACAAGCTCACCCTCGAGTGCTGGACCAACGGCGCCGTCCGCCCGGACGACGGTGTTGCGTACGCTGCGAAGATCCTCAAGGAGCAGCTCAACCTCTTCATCAACTTCGAAGAGATGGCTGAGCCCGTCGAGGCTCCGCGCGATGAAGCGGCGGAGAAGCTCAACGAGAACCTGTGGCGCACCGTCGACGAGCTCGAGCTCTCGGTTCGCTCGGCCAACTGCCTCCAGAACGCCAACATCAAGTACATCGGCGAGTTGGTGCAGAAGACCGAGTCCGAGATGCTCAAGACCAAGAACTTCGGTCGCAAGTCGCTCAAAGAGATCAAGGAGCTCCTCGCCGAGATGGGTCTCCAGCTCGGTATGAAGCTCGACAACTGGCCGGGCCCCAACCCGCTCAAGAAGCCCTAAGCCAAGAGAAAGTACTGCCATGCGTCACCGCCTATCTGGACGTCAGCTCAACCGCGATGCGACCGCTCGCGCTGCGCTCTTCAATAACCTCGTCACCGCGCTGATCACCTACGGCCGGATCGAGACCACGCAGGCCAAGGCCAAGGAGCTCGGCCGTTACGCCGAGCCCGTGATCACCTGGGGAATCTCGGTGCACGAGCTCGTCGCCAAGGGCGACAAGGCCAGCAAGGAAGAGAAGGCCAAGGTGGTGCACGCCTATCGCATGGCGAAGCAGACCGTGATGACCAAGGACGCGCTTGACAAGCTGTTCAAGGAAGTCGCGCCGCACTTTGCCACTCGCAAGGGCGGATACACCCGCGTTCTCAAGACTCGCGTCCGCAAGGGCGACGCAGCTCCGATGGCGTTCATCGAGCTCGTCGGCTTGAACGGTCAGCCGACGGCGTAATCGCTTCTCGGTGAGCAGGCGGCGTCGCGTAGGCGGCGCCGTTTTGCGTTTCGGCGCTGCCGCTGCAGCAGCCGGTTCCGCCCGCTGCGGCGGCCGGTTCCGCTGCCGGTCCCGCTGCCGCTGCCGCAACCGCATCCGGTTCCGCAGCCGCAGCCGCAGCCGCAACCGCAACCGCAGCCGCAGCCGCAACCGCTGCCGCTGCCGGTTCCGCTACCGCAGCCGCTGCCGCTGCCGGTTCCGCTACCGCAGCCGCATCCGCATCCGCAGCCGCATCCGCATCCGCTGCCGCAGCCGGTTCCGGTTCCGCTGCCGCTGCCGGTTCCGCTGCCGCTGCCGCTACCGCTACCGGTTCCGCTGCCGCCGCCGGTTCCGTTGCCGGTTCCGATGCCGGTTCCGCTGCCGCTGCCGGTTCCGTTGCCGGTTCCGCTGCCGCTGCCGGTTCCGCTGCCCTGCCGCTGCCGCTACCAGTTCCGCTGCCGCTGCCGGTTCCGTTGCCGGTTCCGCTGCCACTGCCGGTGCGGGGCTGCCCGTTGCCTTGTGTTGCGTCGCTCTCGCTACCTCGCTACCTCGCTGCCTCGCTGCGTCGCTGCCTCGCGCTCCTCGCGCTCCTCGCTGCCTCGCAGCCTCGCACTCCTCGCACTCCTCGCGCTCCTCGCACTCCTCGCTGTCTCGCTGCCTCGCACTCCTCGCTCTCCTCGCTGCCTCGCGCTCCTCGCGCTCCTCACTGCCTCGCGCTCCTCGCGCTCCTCGCTGCCTCGCACTCCTCGCACTCCTCGCACTCCTCGCGCTCTCCTCGTTCTCCTCGCACTCCTCGCACTCTTGCTTCGGTGCGCGACGCCTCGGCTCTCCGTCGTCTCGACCCTTGCCGGACGTTGTCGTCGCCCTGCGGCGCGCCGCGCGTCGAACCGTGCCGAGGGCCGCGACCGTCGACGATTGCCGACGGTCGCCTCGGAGCTGCGCGGTCGTTTGATCGCGCGCGCTTTGCGTGGGCCCTCGTCACGGTTCGCGCGCGTCAGCGCCACGACGGGCGAGACGACAACGCCCGGCAGCGGGCCTTCAACCCACGGAGATCCACATGGCATTCGATGCACAAGAAGCAGCTCTCGAGGTCCTCGAGCGACTCGCGCCGATCGAGGCGAAGCTCAAGCAGAGGCGCAAGGCACTCGCAGACGAAGTGATTCGCGCTGCGGAGAGCATCGCGCTCAACGTCAGCGAGGGTCGGCAACGGGTCGGGCTCGACCGGCCGGATTTCTACCGGCGCGCAGCGGGAAGCGCCGGCGAGCTCACCACCGCGCTGCGGATCGCGCTAGCCCGCGGCATCATCTCCGCGGCCGAGCTCGCCGCGGTCGATGCGCCGCTCGACCGTGTGCGCGCGATGCTCTGGCGGCTGACTCACTAGCGGATCCACGAGCCAAGCGGATTCAACCCGTGAAGCTCGACCACGTTGCGGGCAGCAATCCGTCAGCCCACCATCGAGCGCTAGTTCTGATTTCCGACGCTCGCGATTCGGTCGAGCACCGGTCGCAGAAACAGCGGCGCGAAAATCGTCGTCAGGTCGGCGAAACGGTCGCCAGCGGCAGCGGTAGCGGCAGTGGCAACGGCAACGGCAGCGGCAGCGGCAGCGGCAACGGCAACGGCAACGGAACCGGCAGCGGCAGCCGGTAGCGGCAGCGGCAGCGGAACCGGCAGCGGCAGCGGAACCGGCAGCGGCAGCGGTAGCGGAACCGGCAGCGGTAGCGGAACCGGCAGCGGAACCGGGAGCGGTAGCGGAACCGGCAGCGGCAGCGGCAGCGGAACCGGCAGCGGCAGCGGCAGCGGAACCGGCAGGTAGCGGAACCGGCAGCGGAACCGGGAGCGGTAGCGGAACCGGCAGCGGCAGCGGCAGCGGAACCGGCAGCGGCAGCGAGCGGAACCGGGAGCGGTAGCGGAACCGGCAGCGGAACCGGGAGCGGTAGCGGAACCGGCAGCGGCAGCGGCAGCGGAACCGGCAGCGGCCGTCATCATGCTCGCGTGTCTCGTCGCCGGGATCACGCTCGCTCACGGTGCACGTGATCCGCTCGCGTACGCGTCGCAAGTTCGGCGCGGCAAGGCGAAGAGGCGGCCACAACGGACTCGCAGAACCTGCCCACGGTCCCAGAGCTCGAGCTCGCCGACTCAGCCGTTCATCGCCAGCAGCGGCCGAGTTTCGCCGAGGCCGAATCTCCGTCGAGAAACCTTGGTGTGCGCGCTCACAACCCTGCAGGACCGACTGCGACGTGAAGGCATCTCAGGTGACAGTTGATCGACACCAGTTGCGACGTGCCTGCAGCGAAATCGCAACGTGATGTCCACAGGTTGCGGCCATTCCAGCCGCCGTGGCAACAGGACAAGCCACTGTCGATCTCAGTCGCCGAAATCGTGATCGCCTGTGATAGCTACTGCATCCGCCAACGGCGCGGTTGGCTATACACCTGCATCCCTCTCGGCGACCCCGATCCCACTCTTCGCCTTCTTTGGAGTTTTCATGCGTCTGACTCACGTCTTCCTCGGTCTCTCTCTCGTAGCCACGGCGTGTCGTGGTGGTGGTGGCGGCGACGACGATGACACGCCGGACCCGGACGGTCCGCCCGTCGCCGGCGAGGTCACGATCCAGGAAGTGCAGAGCGACACGATGCAGTCGGGCACGTTGATCGAGCTCAAGGGTGTTGTCGTCACCGCGATCGATGCGCTCGGTGGTGGCTCGGGTGGGTTCTGGGTCGAGGAGCCAGAGGGTGGAGCGTTCTCGGGCGTGAAGGTGTTCGGCGCGTCGCTCGATCAGGTCGCGCTCCTCGCGCCCGGCGATCTCGTCAACATCACGGGCGCCATCAAGCACGAGGCCTGCAACGAAGCGGCGCCGTGCGGCACGATCGTGTTCGACGACGGCGCCAGCATCACCGAGGTGATCGGCGAGACGCAGGGTTCTCTCGTCGTCACCAAGGTTGGTGTGGGTACGGTGCCCACGCCGACCGTGGTCGATGCGAAGGCGATCGCCCTGCTGGCGGACAAGGCAGCGCGTGATGCGGAGTGGGAGAAGTACGAAGGCGTGCTGATCAAGGTCACCAACGGTCGCCAGCTAACGCCGGTCGTGACCTTCGGTAGCAACCCGGGCAAGGATGACACCGAGTTCACCCTGAGTTCCCTCGCGCACGTTCAGTCTGCGCTGTTCCAGCTGCCGGACGATCTCGCCGCGGGCACCTGCTACGACTCGATCACCGGCATTGGTGACTTCTTCTTCAACTACATCATCGCGCCGCGCAGCGAAGCCGACCTCGTCAAAGACGGCACGGGCTGCATCCCGATGGCGACAAGCGTTGCGGATACCCAGACCGCAGTGGTGAAGCCGGAGCTCGTGACGTTAACGAACGTTGTGGTCACGTCGTTGAAGCTCGACACCAGCATGAACATGAACCAGAAGGGCTTCTGGGTAGCTGATGCAGCCCAGGCTGCGGAAAACCAGGGCGTGTTGGTGTTTATGAGGGCCCAAGCCATCCCTGCGTTCGTCACAGTTGGTGCACGAGTCAACATCATCGCCGGTGTCGACGAATTCGACACGGGCGCGACCCCGGTGGGCGACAAGGTCACCGAGTTGATCGTTCCCACGGTGACCGATGGCACCGGTGCAGACGTCACTGTGATTCCGCTGGTGGGAGACGTCAATCTCATGGGTGACATCGGGGCGGCGGGAGAGCCGTTCGAAGGAGTCTTGGTCACGGCCGAGAAGGTGAAGGTCACCAACGCTGCCGCCGGTCAGGGCAAGGTCGAGCTCACCGATCTCAACGGTAAGAAGATCATCATGGACAACGAGGTCTTTGACTTTGCCGCTCAGACCGCGGGCACCTGTTACAACCTCACCGGCATCATGCACGTCCAGCTTACCGATAACCTGCGAACCATCAACCCTCGCTCACTGACGGACATGGCGAGCACGACCGGCTGTCTGTGATGCAGTGCGCTTTGCGGGCATGAATCGCAATTCCCAGCGCCGCGAACTCGGCCGGCGCTAGACGAGAGAAGTAGGTGTGGACTGGACCGTCCCCATCGGACGGCCGAGTCGCTGCTGTTGCTTCGTTAGCGAGTCTCGACGATCCCGGTCGTCAGGTGACCGGACTCGATCGTGTCACTCGAGTGCTGGAATTCTCCGGTCTCGGTGTTGATGCGAATGAAGCCCAGCCCGCCACCGCCCGAGCCGGCGACGAACTCGGACTGTTCGGGCGCTGTCGTGATCGCGAGCAGCGGACCATCCGTGGCGTTGCCATCGACGGCTGCTCCGTCTCCGCCCTTGGTGCAGAGATTTGTGGTGCAGATACCTCCGGGGGATGGAGCACGGGTGGTGGATGTGACTAGGTCGAAGCCTTCCTCGGTGGTTGCTGGACCACCGTTGGTGAGGAGTCGCGTGTTGGCTTCCATCGCAACAACTGGCGCTTCGAGCAAGATGCCTCCACCAGCTCCACCTCCGCCTCCGCTGGGCGTGCCATTCGCGTTGATGACTGCGTTTTCGAAGAGGTGGATCTCGGTTCGGCTCACGATCTGAATCGCTCCACCACCATCGTTGCCACCAGAACCGCTGCACCCTCCCCGCAGCGGAATTAGTGTCTCGCCACCGGATGCTTGCCCACCCACTCCACCTGACAACAGCCCGTTGATCCCTCCGCCACCGCCGCCAGCTGTTGCATGACCTCCGCCGCCGCCACCAGAGATAATCGTGTGGTTGCCGGAGGTGACCATAGAGTCGCTGCGGCGTGGTTTGCCATTGCACGCAGTCGAACTGAATAGTCCGGGAACTGGAACTCCAAATGCCGACCTAGAAAGGGATACTGATCCAACGACGTGAACATCCTCGAACGAGACGATCGCGAGTGCAGCCGTCCCGATGACCTGCACGTTGCCCAGTCTGACGGAATGCGCGATGAGAACTCTGAGCGGCACTCCGTCGGTCGGTTCCTGCAAGAGCACGGTGTTCAATGCGACGGTCGTGGTGTCAGTTCGAGTAATCGTTCCGGTCGTCGTGTCGATCGTTCCACCCATCGATAGGTCGAGATCGTCCGCGCTAGCAGACAGCGCCAGTAGCGACCCGAGATCGTTGGACGGGACGACTTCGCGGCATCGCGGTTCGTCCTCGAAGCAATCCAGCGCGCACGTCTCGGATGCCGTAATAATTCCATCGGCATCGCATGTGGCGACCGTCCCGTTCGTGCACGCCGTCTCGTTTGGCTCGCACAGTCGGCAGCCGATGCCATCGTCGCAACCCAGATCGCATCGAACAAGGTCAAGGTCAGTTCCCGCGGCGTTGCAGCGAATCTCCTGATCGCCGCGACATCCTTCGAACGTACCCGGATCGCACGCGACCGCGATGCAGGTCTGCGGCGTGCCCTCGAGCTCGCCGCCGACATCACAGAATGGAAATGCTGGATCGGTGCAGGTCCCATCAGCACACGAGCGCGGATTCGGCTTCGTGCACGCAGCGAGACCCAGCACCAACACGACGAAACGCCACCTCGACATGACGCGATGTTTGCTCGACATGGAGGGCCGTGTCGATCGGCAAGGCGCTGGGTTGCGTGAGAGCTTCGACAGCGAACGACAGCGCCCGAAGGCCGCGAGATCGTTGACGTGGTAGCTGGCCGTTCTGACGGGCTTTGCCGTCGCGGCCACGGAGCAGTTAGTCCGCTCTGGTCGCCAGCGCAGCGGTAGCGTGCCCGCCATGAAGCGGCTCGGCCTGGTCGTCCTGTTCGCGTGCTCGTCGTCGTCGTCACCGGGGACGATCGCCATCCATACGCCGAGCGGACTCCCCGTCGGGATCCAGCTCGCCGTCACCGACCTCACCCTCGATCTCAACGCCATCACCGGGGCTGACATCGACGGCCGCGGCCCCGGCTCGAGCTGCGAGTCGGGCGAGCTGCACGTCGAGATCGATCCGACGCCGACCGGCGAGGATCCGCAGCGCTACACGATCGACGAGACCCGCTGCGGCAGTGACGGCCATCGCGTGATCGTGCGCGGAGGTTCGCAGCTCGCGACGCAGTGGGCGGTCTACGACCTGCTCGAGCGGCTCGGCGTGCGCTACTTCCATCCCGAGCAGACCATCTATCCAACCGCGCTCGCGTGGCCGGCGGAGCCGATCCACGTCGACGAGACGCCGGCGTTTCGCCGACGCTCCTTCGGCGCGCATCGCACGCACCCGATCGAGCTGTCGCCTCCGCTCGAGGGGCATCGCAAGATGGCCGAGTTCCAGCGCCACTGGGTGGACTGGAACGTCAAGATCCGCAGCACCGAGGTGGGGAGCTGGGACGAGGACTTGATCGGGACCTACGCGTGGGATCGCGGGTTCCCGCGCGACACCGGCATCAACCTGTTGAGCTCGCAGCAGGGGAGTCGGCCGGTGATCGATGTCGATGATCCGCGACCGGAGCACGAGCAGATCGCCGAGGCGATCGAGCAGGTCATGGTCGACCGCGACGACGCCCCACCCGTCAGCTCGTTCGGGTTCACGTTCAACGCCAACGAGTTCTCGCTCTCCGACGAAGCGTTGACCGTCGATCGGCTGACGTTCATCACCGACTACATCAACCAGCGCTGGCCGGGCGTCGAGGTGCGGACGATCAACCACGGCACCGCACAGCAGCCGGGACCGGTGTACGGCGTCAGGTTCTTCGATCTGTCGCAGGAGGCACCGCCGAGCCTCGCCGTTCAAGTTCACACCTTGATGTTCTACGACCTCGACCGGCCGGCGCCGGTCTACGGCAACGCCGACTTCTCGTTTCATCGCGAGTTCATCGAGCGCGAGCAGGCGGTGCGAAGGATCCACTACTTCCCGGAGTCGTCGTGGTGGTTGACGTTCGATCTGCCGGTGCCGCTGTACCTCGCGCCGGTGTCGCTGGAGGCGCGCGATCACGATCTCACGTTGCTCGCGCCGTACCTCGCGAGCGAACAGGGCGCCGATCACGGCGTGGTTGGCCACCTGACGTTCACGACCGGTCAGGAGTGGGGCTACTGGCTGATCGACTACTGCACCGCGCGGATGACGTGGGATCTGGCGCTCGGGTGGGAGGGCTGCCTCGCGCACGCGTTCAGCGGGCTCGACGGTGGTGACGAGCTGAGCGACTTGCTGGTCGAGGTTGGCAAGGCGCAGGTCGAGCCGATGCGCAACTCGGACATCCTCGCGATGCTCGTCGGCTCTGACGACGAGACCGAGGCGGCCGAGCTCGCCGGCATTCACTTTCACGCGCTACCGCCTGCACCGGTGGACATGCTGGGCTGGGATGACACGCGGGTCGGCGCGTTCGAGCAGGCGAGCCTCGAGCCGCTGCCGGCGTTCGCCGCGCAGTACGAGGGCTGGGCCGTGCGCGCCGAGGCGATCGCCAGTCGGCAACGCGCGGAGGTCGTGTCGATCGTGCAGGAGGTGGTCGACGGTCTGCGCATCACCGGCCTGCGCGCCCGCCACGCGCACGAGACCTATCGCGCCGTGCTCGGTCTGCGGACGGGGATCCGGACCAACAACTTCGCGATGGTCGGCGACGCCACCATGCTCGCGGATCAGGCGCGCAGCACCACGGACCAGGCGCGCGAGATCGTGCGCGCACGCGAGGCGGACTATCGCTACCCACCCGAGCTGACGATCGAGGGCGACGAGCCGGATGCACCGGGTGCGATCCCGAACGCGACGATCTATCCGTATCGCTACCTGTCACGCACCCACCGCCTGTTCTACTGGACGCGCCCCGACGCGCAGCTCGCCGCGATGTTCGGCTTCGACGTCGTGCAAGTGAACGATCGGATCCTGACGCAGGGATCGCCGCTGACCGTCGACCTGGTGGCCGAGAACGTCAGCCAGCTCGCGATCGGATGGGGCGACGGCCTGACCTCGAGCGTGCTCGAGTCGCACACGTACGCCGCGCAAGGTGTCTACGCCTGGACGCTCGATGCGTTGCACGCGCAGGGCGCTGTTCATCACGAAGACCGGGCCGCGATCGTCGAGCGCCGCTTCGGGTTCGCGCGTGGCTCGCTGACGATCACGGTTCCGGACGGCGCGAACCTGATCGAAGGCTTGTTGCCCGGGCTGGTGATCGGGCTGGGCACCGACGGTGGTGGCGAGTTCTTGGCGCTCGGACGCGTCGACGGCGACGATGTCGTGGTCGCAAAGGACACGCTCCAGGTTCGTCCGCGTGCGGGTCTCGCGTCGGTGGCGGGCGATCTGACGTTGGTGCTGAAGAATGTCGGCAACGTGACGGTGTTCGGGGCGGTGATCACGGTCGGCGAGGGCAGCGGGGCGGCCGGACGGACCCTAACGATCACGGGTGAGCTCTCGACCGACGAGATCATCGACCTGGTCGTCGCGACAGGCGGCTTCGACGAGCTCGGTGCACGTGATGTCGTCGCCGGCACGCTCGGCTATACCGCCGAGACGCTCCCCGCTCGGTTGCCGTTCACGATCGCGGCGACCGGCGCCGAATCCTGATCGGCTCGGCACGCTCGGTGATACTGCCGAGACGCTCCCGGCTCGGTTGCCGTTCGCGATCGCGGCGACCGACGCCGAATTCGTCCGCGTCGTTGAGCGGCCGGACCTCCTCGACCTTGACGAGGTAGACGCCCTTGTCGGCGACGCGCCGAAGCCTGATCGACTGCACGCAGCGCCGGTTCGCTGCCGTTCACGATCGTGGCGACCGACGAGTCGACGTGCGCCGCGTGGCAATGACCGTGCGCCGTCTGGTAACGCGACGGTGCCGCGATCTTCGCTGGTACTGAGGGCCTGCGCCTTCGGGTGTGACTGCTGCCGCGATCTTTCCTTCCGCGGGTTTGCCGGGTCGTGCCCACCAGATCGTCAGAGATCCGACGCGATGGTGAGCACCACCTCCGGCGCCAGCAGCAGCTCACCGTGTTCCGGCTCCGACCATCCCCACGACCTTTAGAACGAGGTCCCCGCTTCTTCGAGGTCCTCCTCGCGGTTCCGTTCTCGAGGCTCGCCCTCGACAGGTCCTCCTCGCGGGTCCGTTAGGGTTCTAACGGCTCTCGTTATAACCGTCGACCGCGGACCACCGGACGAGACAACAACGAGCTCGCTCGACCGCGGAGTGCCCACGTGGGCAGTCCACCGGACGGACGAGGACAACGACGAGAGCGCTCCTCGCCAGCGGAGTGCCCACGTGGGCACTCACTCCACCGGACGAGAACAACAACGAGCTCGCTCCTCGCCCCCTGGCGTGCCCACGTGGGCACTCCACCGGACACGAGGACAAAGACGAGAGCACTCCTCGCCGAGTGCCCCCGCGGGCAGTCCATCGGACGAGGACAATCGCGGTGGTGGTGGCACATCGGTTCGCTGTAGTCGTTGCGCCGTGGTCGCGCCGTGGTCGTCCGGGATGCAGGAGGCCTTCGCAGGTGGGGTGCCCCAATTCGCAATCGTCATAACGAGCGTTAGTACGAGGCCCGTTAGAACAGTGGTCCTAACGGCTCCGGACCGAGGGATGCGTGAGGGTCACCGCACCAACGGATCGTCCGACGAGCGCGAGCGGCGGCGACCACGTTCGGCCGAGTCCTCGTCGCCTTCGTGATTGTCAGACCCGCGCGTTACACCGCGTGGCATGCCAGGTAGTGGCGAGGCGGCGAGTTACGGAGACCTGCTGATCACCAGCTTGCTGGTGCTTGGTGGCGTTTGTGTGGCCGCGTTCGTGGTCGTGAAGATGCTCGGACGGTTCCTCTCGACCGGGTCTCGGCGCGGCGCGCACTTGCTCGACGTGATCGCACGCGTGCCGCTCGAGCCGCGTCGGTCGCTGTATGTCGTCGATGTTGCGGGCAAGACGCTGCTCGTTGGGACGAGCGAGATGGGACTGTCGGTCCTCTCGGAGCTCGATCGCGAAGCGGTGCACGCTCGGGCCGTGGAGCGGCCCGCCACGTTCGCGGAGATGGTGCGCACAGCGTGGATCAAGCGGCGCGCAGCGCGAGCCTCGGCGTCGGAGGTTGTCGACGACAGTTTGGCGTCCAAGGTTGTCGACGACAGCTCGGCGTCGAAGGTTGTCGACGACAGGTCGGCGTCGAAGGTTGTCGACGACAGTTCGGCGTCGAAGGTTGTCGTCGACAGCTCGGCGTCGAAGGTCGTCGGGAGCTCGCCGTCAAAGGTTGTCCAGAGCTCGGCGTCGAAGGTCGTCGGCTCGACGTCGCAGGTTGGTGCCGAGACCCCGAGAGAGGGGAGCGCGCTTGCGAAGTCTGAGACCGCGAGCTCGAGCGGAGACAAGGCGTGAACGATTCGGGGTGGGCGCTCGCGTTTGCGGCGATCGTGCCGCTCGTCGTGTTGATGCTCACCAGCTTCGTCAAGGTGAGCATCGTGATCGCGATGTTGCGCAACGCGATCGGCGCGACGGATGCACCGTCCGGGCTCGTCGTGATGGGCATCTCGCTGGTGCTCACGTTCTTCGTGATGGCGCCCGTGGCCGTCGATGCGATCAACGCGGCTGCATCGGACAAGGCGCCGCCGAACACGCCCCCGCCGGGCACCGCGCCGACCGGAGCATCGCCGGGACCGGGTACGACGGGTTCGCCGACGGCGGGCACAGGGACGCCGGGTTCGCCGACGGCGGGCACAGAGACGCCGGGTTCGCCGACGCCCGCCATGCGACCTGTCGACGTCGAGGCCGCGGTGAGAACGCTCGCCGGGCCGACGAGGCAAGGTGACATCGATCGCGCCGTGCGCGGACTCGAGCCGATCCGCGGCTTTCTCGAGAAGCACTCGAGTCCGCAGGATCGAGACACGTTTCAGGCGACATCGCAGAAGCTCGGTCGCGCGACCACGGGCAAGGAGCTGTGGGTGCTCGCGCCGGCGTTCCTCGCGACGGAGTTGCGCGAGGCGTTCGCGATCGCGGTCCTGATCTTCATTCCGTTCCTGGTGATCGATCTGATCGTCGGGCTCGCGCTCGCGGCGCTCGGACTGACGAACACGTCGCCCCAGTCGATCTCGTTGCCGATCAAGTTGCTGCTGTTCGTCGCCGTCGATGGCTGGCGCCTGCTGCTCGATAGCCTGCTGCGAGGCTACGCGTGACCTCGTCGCTCGGATCAATGGCGTCGCCGATCGAGTTGTTGCGGTTCGTCGCCGTCGATGGCTGGCGCCTGCTGCTCGATCGCATGCGGGGCTACGCGTGACGTCGTCGCTCGTTTCGCTCCTGCGCGAGGGGCTGTTGCTCGCGCTCCTCCTCGCTGCACCGGTGCTGGTCGCCGCGTTGATCGCGGGCATCGTCAGCGGGCTGCTCGCGGCGTTCACGCAGATCCAGGAGCCCGCGGTGTCGCTGGTCCCGCGCGTCGCGGCGGTCGGGATCGCGATCGTGTTGTTCGGGCCCTCGATCGCCACCCAGCTGGCCGCGTTCGCGAACCGGTTGTGGCCGCTGATCGTGACCGCCGGGACGGGGTGACGTGAGCACGTTGATCCTCGCGCTGCGCGGGGCTGCTGCAGTCGCCGTGCTGACGACGCTGGCAGGCGGACTGCCCAGCATCGTGCGGCTCGGCCTCGCCATCGTGGTCGGGTTGTGGGTGATGCTCGCCGCAGGCGCACCGGTTCCCGACGATGCGGGCCTGCTACTGCTCGCCGCACGCGAGCTGGTGATCGGCGCGACGCTCGGCATCGTGGCGGTGGTGCCGCTGCTCGCCGCGAAGCTCGCGGGACAGCTCGTCGACCTCGTCGCAGTCGGGACGCACGCTCGCGGCGCGCGAGGGCCGTACTCGACGCTGTTCGGCGTGCTCGCGGCGGCGGTGTTCGTCGGCATCGACGGGCACGTCACGTTCGTGACCTCGATCGCCGAGACCTTCGCGACGGTCCCGGCGATCACCGAGGTGCAGCCCCGCGTGCTCGATGCGCTCGGCGCGCTGATCGCCGCGGGCGTCACGCTCGCGGTGCCGTGGTTGGTGACGGCGATCGTCGTCGAGCTCGCGATCGGCGCGGGGTCACGCGTTGCGGGTCGCACGGCGTTGCATGCGCCCGTCGCTGCGGCTGTGCCTGCAGCGCTTGCGATGATGACGGCAGCGTTGATCTCGACGCTGGCGATCGCGCTCGCGGCGATGATCCGCGGGTCGTGAGATCGGCGCAGATCGGCCGCCTGACACCATCGAGGCAGCGGCGAAGGATGGCAGGGCGACCTACGAGGTGGAGATCCGGCGCATCGACGATCACAAGGAGCACGTGTTCAAGTACAAGGGAGTGTCGAGCGGGCCGAAGGATCGCCTCGTGTTTCACTACAAGACCTGGAAGAGCAATGGTCAGCCGATGGACATCGACGTCGACCGGGGTGGTGATGGCACGATCGACGACAGCGAGGACCTCAGCGACGAGGAGTGACGTCAGCGACGGGTGGCTGCCACCAGCTCCGCCAGCCGCGCCCAGTGCGTTTCGGGGACGGCACCACGCCGCTCGACGAGTGCGGCCGCGAGCGCGGGCTCGCGATGGATCGGCAACCGATAGCGACGCGCGAGCGCGACCAGCTGCGTGACGCGGACGCCCGTGCCGACCGCGACCCGCGTCGGCGTCGGCGTGCGCAGCGGATCGAACGCGATCGCGACCGCGGCATCGTCACCGAGGACGAGCAGCGTGGCCTGCGCGAGTTGTGCGCGCGGATCGGGCTCGCGTGCGAGGTTGCGAGCGAGCCGGCGCCACCGAGGGTCGGACGCACCGAGGCGATCATCCTCGCGCTTCTCCGCGGAGCTCATCCGCAGCGCGTGACCGAGCGCGACGTGGCGGAGTACCGCATCGAGGACACCGATCGCGAGCCACGCGATCGCGAGCGCGGCGAGCGCACTGACGGCCAGCGCCCCGGCGGCGAGCGGCACCGTCGGGAGCGCGGCGAGCTTGGGGGCCATCCACCATAGCCAGCCGAACGCGACGGCGCCGATCGTGAGGAGCTGGAACAGCTCGAGCCCGGCCCGACGCGTGCGCGCCCCGGCATCGGCGGGAAGCCCGGGCGCACCTTCGATGCGGCGGCGCGGAATCCACAGCGTACGGGTCTGCGCGACCTGCGCCGCGACCGCCGCGACCGCGATCACCGCGGCGAGCGGCAACACCAGCGCACCGATCGTGGAGATCGTCGAGGACAGCACGTCGCCGAGCGGACCCGCCTGCGAGGCCACGCTGACGCCCGCGGTCAGCGCATCGCCTTGACCGCACGCATTCGCGATCTGGGTGCCGAGGCTGGTCATCATCGAGCGCCCGAGCACGCCGAGCGCCAGCACCGCGACACCGCACGCGACCGCACCGACCAGCAGCGGACTGGACGGCGTGAGACCCGCTCGCCGCGCCTGCACGAGTCGACGTGGCGATGGCGCGAACGGGCGATCCTCGGCCATCTGTGTCCGTCGATGCTAACGTGCCTCGCATGACGGCTTCGCCTGTACAGCGGAAGGTTCGAAAAGCAGTGATCCCGGCCGCCGGCCTCGGGACGAGGTTCTTGCCGGCCACCAAGGCAGTCCCGAAGGAGATGTTGCCGATCGTGGATGTGCCGACGATCCAGCTCGTGATCGACGAGGCCGTGCGCGCGGGTATCACCGACGTCGTCGCGATCAATGGTCGCAGCAAGCACGCGATCGAGGATCACTTCGACCACGCGTTCGAGCTCGAGCGCACGCTTCGCGATCGCGGCAAGACCGCCGAAGCCGATGCGGTCGCGACGGTGTCGACGATGGTGCGCCTGATCTCGGTCCGCCAGAAGCAGCCGCTTGGCCTCGGTCACGCCGTGTTGTGCGCGCGAGAGGCGATCGGTGACGAGTCGTTCGCCGTGCTGCTCGGCGACGATCTGATCGACAACGACGACGATCCCGGCATCGGCCAGCTGATCCGGGTCCACGAGCAGACCGGGGGTGGAGCGATCGCCGTCGTCGAGGTGCCCGAGGGCAAACAGCACATGTACGGCATCGTTGCCGGCGAGCGCGACGCGACGGGGCACCTCCGGATTCGCGACATGGTCGAGAAGCCCACGCAGGGCACGGCGCCGAGCCGCTGGGCGATCGTCGGACGCTACGTGTTTCCACCGTCGATCTGGGGCGACCTCGCGGCGACCCGGCCCGGTCATGGCGGCGAGATCCAGCTGACCGACGCGATGAAGGCGCTGATCTCCCGCGAGGGGCTGTACGGCGTCGAGGTCAAGGGCACTCGCCACGACGCCGGCGACAAGCTCGGCTACCTGCGTGCGAATCTTTGCTATGCGCTCAAGCGACCGGAGCTCCGCGACGCCGTGAAGGCGCTGTGTCGCGAGCTCGCGGAGTAATTCGCAGATCCGCCGGCACGCGGGCTGCTCCGTAGGCGAGCATGCGTGCACGTATTCTCGGTCCTCTCGCGATCGTGCTCGGAGGCGCGGTCGCCGTCTTCCTCACCCGTCAGCTCCTGCGCCGGCGCCGCAACCTGCGAGCGGCAAGTCTTCGGCTCTTGGAGCCGGTCGAAGCGATCCTGGTCCACGACGAGGGCATCGACCTCGACGCGGACGAGCTCTACACCGTTCCGCGTGCACAGCAGGATGTGCACCTGGACGACGATCGCGCGCAGGCGCTCGGCGAGAACATGTTCGAGGCGCTCGAAGAGGAGGCGATCGAGAACGGCCTCGAGCCCGAGGTCTCGCTGTTCCTCGACGATGGCGACGATCTCGATCCGCCGACCGATCTTCGCGATCGCCCCGTTGCCGACTTCGGCTCGGGCGGCCCGCGCGGGTTGTGAACGCACTCCCGCGGGAGATCAGACCGGCGTGGTACGGCTGGGGGATGGCCTCCGACCCGCGAGTCGCGACTGCGCCCGCGCTGGGGGCTCATGTCGAGGTGGCCGTCACGTTGCCCGTGACCAATCGCTTCACGTATCGCGTGCCGCCGGAGATGGCCGCGCGGGCGGTGGTCGGCAGCCGCGTGCTGGTGCGGTTCGGGCCGCGCAAGATCACCGGCGTCGTGGTGCGCGAGCGAGTCGCGCCACCCGAAGGCGTGCTGCCGGTCGATCTGTCCGAGGTGCTCGATGACACGCCGTCGCTGCCGATCGATCTCGTCGAGCTCTGCCTGTGGGTCTCGGACTACTACGAGGCTCCGCTCGGCGAGGTGATGCGCGCCGCGCTGCCGGCCGGCAGTGGCGAGTCGGCGAAGAGCGTCGTCGCGTTGACGGACAAAGGCCGCACGATCGCGAAGGGCGAGGGCGCCGCGTTGCCCGCGAAGCAGCGCGCCTTCCTCGCCCGACTATTACCCCGTCCCGTGGCCATGTCGGCGTTGAAGCCGCCGGAGAAGCTCCTCGTCGCCGCGCTCACCGCCGACGGACTCGTCGAGGTCGCGGATCAACGCGACAAGGTCCGGGTCCGCCTCAAGCACGAGAAGATCGTGCAGCTCGCGGCGCCGCTCGCCGAGGCGCGTGAAGCCGTGGCGCGTGCACCCAAGCGCTACGCGGTGATCGATGCGCTCGCGACGGGTGACTGGATCGGGTTCGATGCCCTCGATCTGCAGGTGCCTGGTGGTCGGGCGCTGTTGCGCAGCATGCAGAAGGACGGGCTCGTCACGCTCGCCGAGCGCGAGTTACCCCTCGACGCCGTCGAGACCGGTGCATCGATGCACGTCGGACCGCCGCCCGAGCTCACCGGCGAGCAACGCCACGCCGTCACGTCGATCACCAACGCCTTGTTTGGTCGATCGGTCGCGGAACCGGCGAACCTCCACGTCTCCGCGGTGGCCACCGCGGCCTCGACCGGCGGCTTCGCCGCGTTTCTGCTCCACGGCGTGACCGGCAGCGGCAAGACCGAGGTCTACCTGCGCGTGATCGCCGAGGCGCTCGACGCTGGACGCACCGCACTCGTGCTCGTCCCCGAGATCTCGCTGACACCGCAGCTCGCCGCACGGTTTCGTGCGCGGTTCGGGGATCAGGTCGCGATCCTGCACTCCGGCCTGACCGAGCAAGCGCGGTTCGGGGAGTGGTCGCGGTTGCGTCGCGGGGATGCCAAGATCGCGGTGGGTGCGCGGTCGGCGGTGTTCGCGCCGCTCGGGAAGCTGGGCGTGATCGTCGTCGACGAAGAGCACGATGGCTCGTTCAAGCAAGACGAGGGCGTGCGCTATCACGGGCGCGATGTCGCGCTGGTCCGGGCGCAGCGCGCGGGTGCGGTGTGCGTGCTCGGCTCGGCCACGCCGAGCCTCGAGACGGCCGCGCATGCGGAGCGCGGTACGTACCACAAGCTCGTCCTCACGGAGCGGCCGCCGGATACAGCGGGGGTGGTGCGGCCGATGCCGACCGTCGAGATCATCGATCTCAAGAAGTACATCCCGGATGGCGAGGGGATGCTGTCGGCGCCGCTGCGCACGGCGATCGCGGAGACGCTCGCGGCCGGCGATCAGATCATCCTGTTCTTGAACCGTCGAGGGTTCGCCACGTTCGTGCTGTGCACGGCGTGCGGGCACTCGTTCCGCTGTCCGAACTGCTCGGTGTCGATGACGTACCACCGGCACAACGACCGGCTGAGCTGCCACTACTGCGCCCGGATCGAGCGGATTCCGGATCAGTGTCCGAAGTGCCAGACCGTCGACAAGATCGAGCGCAAAGGGCTCGGCACCGAGAAGGTGGCCGAGGCGATCGCGAAGGAGTTTCCGGGGGCACGCGTCGCGCGGCTCGATCGCGATGTCGCGTCCGGCGCGAAGGTCGAGGGCGTGCTGTCGAAGGTCGCGCGCCGTGAGGTCGATGTCCTCGTCGGCACGCAGATGGTGACCAAGGGCCACGATTTCCCGGGCGTCACGCTGGTCGGCGTGCTGTGTGCGGACACCGGCTTGTCGCTACCGGATTTTCGCGCCGCGGAGCGGACGTTCCAGTTGCTCGCGCAGGTTGCCGGTCGGGCAGGGCGTGGCGAGCGGCCCGGGCGCGTGCTGATCCAGACGTACCGGCCGGAGGCGCACGCGGTGACCTGCGCGGCGGCTCATGACTACGCCGGGTTCTACGCGTCGGAGCTCGAGGCGCGCCGCGAGGTCGGCCTCGACGACAGCATCGGGTATCCGCCTCACAGCCGCATCGTGCTGGTGCGCATCGAGGGTACCGATGGTCACGAGGTCGCCGGCGTGGCCCAGCGCCTGGCAAACCGCGCGCTCGCGATCGCGGAGCAGCTTGGAGATCCCTCGGCGGTGATCGTGCGCGGGCCGGTCCCCGCGCCGATCGAGAAGCTGCGCGGCCGCACCCGCTGGCAGGTCTGGCTGCGGTCGGCCGATCGCCACGCGTTGCGCCGGGTGGCGCGGGGCCTCGTCGGTGCCGAGCCCACCACCCTCAAGTTGCGCGTCTCGCTCGACATCGACCCGATGTCCGCGATGTAGCCCCCGGCTCGCTTCGGCTGACGCGACGCGTTTGGTATATTCGCCCGACGTGAGCGCAGGGACCGTTCCCACCATCCTCGTCGTCGGCGATCCCGCCGATGTCGGCGAGCTCGAACGCGCCCTCGCGGAGCCGCTGCCAAGCTCGGTCGGTACGGTGCAGGTGCTCGTCACCGACGGCGGCGACGACGCCTTCGACACGTTCGTCGCGCGCAAACCCGTCGTCGTGGTCGTCTGCGCGACGCTCGAGGTCGGCAACGTGGACTCGCTGATCGACGCGCTTCGCGACATGGCCCCGGCCACCGAGCTCGCGATCGTGATCGTCGGTGATCGCGAGGGTCCGAAGAGCATCGCGACCGGCGTGCGGGAGCTCAAGCCCGATGGCTTCATCAGCCGCCCGGTGGTCGCGAAGACGCTGCGTTCGACGGTCGCGACGGCACTCGAGAAGGTGCTCAAGACCAAGGGCGAGATCCCGTCGAGCACGGGCACCGCACCGGGGACGGATCCCGGCGCCGGCGAGGTCAAGTCGATCCAGCGCGCTCGCTGGGAGGCGCTCGCGGATTCGCTCGTCGCTGGGAGCGAGAGCGGAGCCTCTGAAGATAACGATAGCGATCGACTCGAGGCGGCACCGTTACCGCCCCAGCCGCTCGGCTCGAATCCGTGGTCCGAACCATCGCCGCCGTCGCGCGAGCCCACGTTGATCATCGCGGATCCGGAGTCACCCGAGGCGAGCCCGTCGGGAGCGGTCACCAGCACGGGAAGCTCGGGGTCGAGTACGGGGACACACCCGCGCACCACGCCCGGCACGCGCCCGTCGGACCATCAGATCACGGCGGAGATTCCCCTCCACACGCTCAGCAGGATGGTCGCCGAGTCGTCACCGGACAGCATGCCTCCTCCAGTGCGCGCGCGCGTCGACAGCAACCCTCCGTTGTTGCCGCGCACCACGACGGGCGACCAGGAGGTCGCGATGATCGAGCGCTCCCCCGACGGAGCGTGGGGAAACCCGAAGTCGCTGTCGTCGCTCGGTGATCGCGACTCGAAAGACCGGCTCGACGACGAGGTCACCTCGACGCGCGGGCCCAAGTCGCTGGCCAACGACGACGCCGACGTGCTGTCGAACGTCGAGATCTCCGACGAGATTCCCCTCGACGACTTCGACGACGATCTCGTGATCGGCGACGACCTGGGTCTCAGCACCGCGCGTCGCCCAGCCGCCGAGCCACGGATCGAAGTGCTCGACGACAGCGGCGCGATCCCGCAGCGCGACTTCGCCCGTCAGCTGCGCGCGAAGATGTCCGAGATGGCGCTGCGCCTGTTCTCGGGCGGCGAAGCCTCGTCGTCCCCACCCGTCGATCACTCGCCCCGCCACGACCATCACACCGAGATCGATCTGGCGTCGCTCGGCGAGGAGCTGCCGCTCTCCGAGGTGACGAAGATCGAGGCGCGCGCCGCGCAGCGTGGGATGAACGTGGTCGACGTCCACAATCCGGTGACCTCACCCGGCTCGTGGGACACCCACGTACGCGAGCGCGGCCTGCCGGACGCCGGCGAGATCGTGCGCGGCGTGTCGGATGCGCCGGTGCTGCTCGCGCGGATGTTCTCGACGCAGTCCACCGGGCGCGTGACGTTCAAGCGGATGGTTCCCGGCAGCGAACCGCCGCGCGAGGTCGAGAAGGTCGTGCTGTTCGATCAGGGCCGGCCGGTGTTCGCGTCGTCGAGCGAGACCCGCGATCGGATGGGCGAGCTGCTCGTTCGCGAGGGCAAGATCACCGCGTCGCAGTACGAGCGCTGTCAGACCGTGGTCGCCGAGTCGGGGCGTCGCATGGGCGAGATCCTCGTCGATCTCGGCTACATGAAGCGCCGCGAGCTGTTGCCCGCGGTGCGCCGCCACGTCGAGGACATCGTGTATTCGTTGTTCGGCTGGGATCGCGGGCACTACGCGATCGCGATCGATCAGGTGCCGAGCGCCGAGCGGATCCGGTTGTCGCGCCATCCGGCTGCCCTCGTGCTCGAGGGCATTCGCCGCAAGCTCGATCGCTCCACCCTCGAGCGGATGCTCGGGCCACCGTCGACCATCATCGAGGTCGCCGATCGCGATCGCCTCAACAGCGTGATCAACACCGGCAACACCGGCGATCTCGCGCAAGAGGAACGCGCCGCCCTCGCCGCGATCGACGGCCAGGCCGATCTGTCGACGGTCGCGCGCGTCGCCGGCGTCGATCTCGCCGACGTGCTGCCGCTCGCGTGGGGCCTGTGTACGCTCGGCCTCGCGACCGCACGGCGCACCGATACCGAGGTCCCCGACGAATCCACCGTGCTCGTCGGTGAGACCGACATGGTGATCGATCGCGACCGCGTTCGCGCCCGCTGGCAGCTGGTCACCGAGGCTGACTACTTCGCGCTGCTCGGGGTCCGCCGCGATGCCACGGCCTTCGAGATCCGGCGCGCGTACCAATCGGCACGCCGCGATTTCTCGCCGGAGACGTTCCCGGCCGATCTGCGCCGCGAGCTCGCGCAGGAGCTCGACGACATCGGCAGCGTGCTCGACGAGGCGTTCAAAGTACTGCGCGACGATCGGCTGCGCGGGACGTATCTGTCCAACCTCGTCGGGTAGCTACGCCTGGATCTCGTCGAGCGCTTGCTCGATCCGGGTGTGCAGATCGTCGGTGTCTTCGAACGCCAGCAAGTGGGGCGACATCATCGATGGCTGCGTCTTCCGCGGCGACGGCTCGATCGCTCCACGTAGTCGGTGCAGCGCATCGTGCACCGCACTCCGCATCGGCCGCGTCGCATCGACCCAGTCCTTGATCTCGATGCGCTCGCTCATCGCACACCCGATTCGACGATGTCGCAGTGCCGCTTCGCTTCACCCGGCGTGTAGACGATCGCGATCTGACACATCTCCTCGGCGGCGGTGAAGCCCCAGTGCACGGGCTCGCCGCTATGGTTCTCGTAGTGGCACTCGAACTCGAAGCCCGAGCCGGCGGGGACGTGCAGCGGTGCTTGTGTCATGTCCTCGAGGTGCGGCGCGTGCCAGTCGGTGTTGGTGTAGAGGATCTCACCCGGCCCCGCCGTCGGTTGCCCATCGAAGCGGCGCACCACGGTCTCCTTCGCGAGCGCGTGGGTGTGGGTCGAGAGGAACAGCACGTCGACGTCCTGGTTCATCACGCAGCGCGTCCACTCGACGTGCTGCTTCGTGTTGGCCGGCACGTTGATGTCGAGATCGCGCACGGCGCCGCCCCAGATCTCCTTGTCGTAGTCGTCCTTGTACTCGTACGCGTTGATCTTCGAGAACGCCTTGATCGGTTCATCCGTCGGATTGACGAAGTGGATCTCGTGCATCACGCGCATGTGCGGGAGGAGATTCGCGACGGTGCCGACGGGCAGCACGATCTCCTGCTCCTTCTGTTGGCTCGCGTAGATGATGATCCCGTCCTCCATCAGGTTCGGGTAGCTCTCGTAGACGTCCTTGCAGTCGTAGTCGCCGGGCTCGAGATCCGAGGTCGCGAGCGCCGTCGCGATCAGATCCATGTGGTGCATGCCGTCGTTCTGGACGGACTCGGCGTGGTTGATCGGGAAGAACCGCTCGTTCGGCAGGTCGAGCACGCGACACAACCAGATCTCTTCACCGGGCTGCACCTCGATCTCGGTCGCGATCTGGATGCCCATGCCCTCGGGCGGTGGCGGCAACGGATCGTTGGGATCGATGGCTAGACCCGAATCACTGGACCCGCACGCGGCGAGGATCACGAGACAAGCGAGGCGATGCATCGACTCCGCACGGAAGCATCACCAGTGCCAGCAACCCTCGGGATCCGCGCCATACGTAAGGTCGTTTCGCGCCACGTGATGCGCAATTCGTGCACCGCTGGCGACCGTGCAGTTTCCGCCGAAACCGGCCAGCGCAGCTTCCACTGACTCTTAGTCAACAGCAGGTCGAGCAGCCAGTCTTGCCATGTAGAACGCATCCGCGTCGGGAGGCCAGGTCCGGCGTTCCTCGAGGATCACCATCCCCGATCGCTTCGCGAACGCGGCGATCTGGTCCGGCCCCTCGGCGCGGGTGAACGTGCACACCGCGTAGATCAGCGTGCCGCCGGGTGCGAGGCGCTTGGCGGTCGCGTCGAGCAACTGGGCCTGCAGCGCGGCGAGCCGCGGAGTCGTGTCGGGTGTCAGCCGCCACTTCGCATCGGGATGGCGGCGCAGCACGCCGAGTCCGGTACACGGCGCGTCGATCACGATCAGATCGTAGTCGCTGGCCAGCGGCGCCGTCGGATCCGTCAGATCGCAGGTGTGCGCGGTGATCGAGGAAAGGCCGAGACGTCGCGCGGTCTCCGCGAGCAACCCGAGCTTGACGCCCGACTGATCGGCGGCGTCGATCTTCGCGCGATCGTCGGTCAGCTCGGCGAGGTGGGTCGACTTGCCGCCAACCCCCGCACACGCGTCGAGGATCTTGATCGGGCGTGCACCGTCGGGGATCGCGAAGTGGCCGACGAGCTGCGCCCCCGCATCCTGCACCGTCCAGTCGCCAGCCAGGAACGCCTGGTCGCGCGACGGATCTCCACCGTCGAGGATCAGCGCCGACGGCACCATCTCGCTGTCGCGTACCTTGACCCCGCCGTCCTCGAGTCTCGCGGCGAGCGCGGCACGCGAGCTTCGTCGAACATTGACGCGCGCGATCAACGGAGGCTGTTCGGCGAACGCGGCGGCGAGCTCCGCCACCCGCGCGGCCCGAGCGGTGTGCGTCGCGTTGCCCTCGGCATCGGTGACACCGCGCACCGCGGCGGTCAGCTCGTCGAGGATCCACCGCGGCATCGAGTGGATCTCCTCGAGGCGGGAGAGCTGCGCGTCGAGCGAGGCATCCGGCGCGAGGGCAGGGAACTCCGGCTCTTTCTCGACGGTCAACTTGCGGAGTACCGCGTTTGCGAAGCCAGCTACCTTGTCGCCGCCGAACTCGCGCGCGGTCTCGACGGCATCGTCGACCGCCGCATACGCCGGCACGCGATCGAGGAACAACAGCTGGTACGCGGCGACGCGCAGGGCGGTCCACACCTTCGGCGGCGTCTTCTTGCGATCCGCATGGGCCTCGAGCGCGCGATCGACTCGCGTGCGGTGGCGCAACACCCCGTAGACCAGCTCGCTGACGAGCCGGCGATCTCGCTCGTCGAGCCCGCTGCGCGACAGCTCGGCATCGAGCGTCAGCGTCGCCCACGCGCCGCCCTTGTCGACGCGATCGAGCACGATCCGGGCGACCTCGCGGGCACTCATCTCGCGGGCTCGACAGGTCTCGAGAGGACGTCGCCGACGGCGATGCCACGGCCTGCAGCGACTTGCTGCGCGGTGAGCCGTTTGCGACCCGGCGCCTGGAGATCCTTGATCACGACCGCACCGTCGGCGCACTGCACCCGCGCACCCTCCTTGTCGATCGCCAGCACGGTCCCGGGCGCCTTCGACGCATCACCCTCGACGGCGCGTGCACGGAACAGCTTGACGGTCTGATCCTTCAGGATCGCCTGCGCACCCGGCCACGGGTCGACGCCGCGGATCCGCGACGCGACCCGTGCCGCCGGCTGCGCGAAATCGATCGCACCGTCGGACTTGTCGAGCATCGCCGCATGCGTCGCGTGCGCGTGATCCTGCGGCACGGCAACCGCACCGTTCGCGATCTGGTCGAGGCCCTCGAGCAGCGCCTTCGCCCCGATCGGCGCGAGCCGCACCATCAGCTCACCCGAGGTCTCGTCGTCCCCGATCTGGGTGCGCTCTTCCAAATAGACCGGCCCGGTGTCCATGCCCTCGTCGAGCTGCATGATCGCGACCCCGGTCTCGGTCTCGCCGTCGATCACCGCCCATTGCACCGGCGCCGCGCCGCGATACCTCGGCAGCAGCGAGCCGTGCACGTTGATGCAGCCGCGGGGCAGGGCCTCGAGGACGTCCTTCGGCAACAGCTTGCCGTACGCCACCACCACCGCGAGCTCGGCGCCGGTGGCCTTCATCGCCTCGCGCAGCTCACCGTTCCTCGCGCTGTTCGGCTGGATCACCGGCAGCCCGAGCTCGAGCGCTGCGGTCTTCACCGCCGGCGCCGCGAGTTGCCCACCTCGTCCCGCCGGTTTATCGGGCTGGCTGACGACCAGGGCGACCTCGTGATTCGCCGCCAACGCCTTCAAGCACGGGACGGCGAACTCGGGGGAGCCCATGAACACGACGCGCACGGGCACCGTGTATCACACGAGCCGCTCAGCTGACGAACGCGGCCTGCCCGCGCGTCCGCATCTCGTTGATCGTCCCGTTCCAGTCCTTGGTGCCGAACACACCCGAGCCCGACACGATCACGTTCGCGCCCGCCGCGCAGACCTCCGCGATGTTGTCGAGCTTGACGCCACCATCGACCTCGATATCGACGGAAAGCCCACGGTCGACGATCATCTTCCGCAGCTTCCGGATCTTGTCGAGCGCCGACGGGATGAACGACTGCCCGCCGAAGCCGGGATTGACGGACATCACCAGCACCTGCGCGACCTCACCGAGCACGTACTCGATCGACTCCGGTGGCGTGTGCGGATTGAGCACCACGAACGGCTTCTTGCCGAGCGCCTTGATCTGGCTCAGCGTGCGATGCAAGTGCGGGCACGCCTCGACGTGGACGCCGATCAGATCGGCGCCTGCTTTCGCGTAGTGCGGCACCCAGTACTCGGCGTCCTCGATCATCAGATGAACATCGAGCGGCAGGTTGGTCGCGCGCTTGACCGCCTCGACGACGATCGGGCCGATCGTCATGTTCGGGACGAAGTGCCCGTCCATCACATCCACGTGGACGTAGTCGGCGGCGGAGATCGCCTTGATATCCTCGGCAAGCCGCCCGAAGTCAGCGGACAAGATCGACGGTGAAATCTTGATCGGCTTGATCGGCACGAGTGCGACGCTATCACGGCATCGGCACGATCCGCGGCGGGGTCAATAGCCGCCGAACAGATCCGTCAGCGGGACATCGAGGGCGGTCGCCACCTTGAACAGCGACGACACCGAAGCCGAGGACTCCGCGCGCTCGATCTGCGAGAGCAGCGAGACGGAGAGGTTCGTGCGCCGCGCCATCTGCTTGAGCGTCAGCCCGCGCGCCTTCCGCAGATCGCGGATCTGGCGGCCGATCGCGGCATGGAGCTCGTCCTCGTGCCGCAGCACGAGGCCCTTCTTCTTCGCGATCCGTGCGATCACGTCGCGGAACTCGCTCGGCGTGAACGGCTTGTTGATGTACGCCGAGACGTCGTGCGCGATCGATTGCGAGGCGGTCTCGAGCGTCGGGTAGCCGGTCAGGATGATCACGGCGATGTCATCATCGACGCCGCGGATCTGCGCGAGCAGATCGATACCCGAGACCTTCGGCATCATCAGATCGAGCACGACCAGGTGGAACACCTCGTCGCGGATCCGTTCGACCGCCTGCGTGGGATCCGCCAGCGTCGTGACCTCGAACCCCTCCGCCGACAGGAAGTCCTGGAGGTACTCGCGAATGTCCTGATCGTCGTCGATGACGAGCACCGACAGCTTCGAGGACATCTTCACCGCAACGGTCGTCGCCACCACGTTGTCCACCATACACCCGAAACCAGCGACGGAGACCGGTGAGGGTCTCCGTCGTAGTCGGGGTGACAGGATTCGAACCTGCGACTCCTTGGTCCCGAACCAAGTGCGCTACCAGGCTGCGCTACACCCCGAAGAGAAGACGTGAATTACCCCGCAAGATGTCTGTTGTCAACGCCGCCGCAGCACGGGCAGTGCGATGTGCACGCCAACCTCGCCGAACACCCCGAGGTCTTGAATGGTTCCGACCCGTGCGAACGGCGTGATCCCCACGAAACTCCACACGCCGATCGAACCGCCCAGCCTCGGGTGCGCCAGCTCCGCTAGCTCGACGATCGGCCCGGCGGAGACGCCGATCATCCTCCCGAGCACGCGGGTCCCGAGTAGTGCGTCGAGCCAGAGCCGGCCGCCCTCTCGAACCGTCCACTTGCTCGCGCCGAACGACCCGCCGACCGCACCGATCGTCGCTCGCTCGCGAATCCTCACCACCGCCGCGTCAGCACCGAACGTCGAATCCCACTCGCCATCGACACGACTTCCGGCGCCCGAGGGACCGAGCCACAGGTACAGCCCATCGAGGTTCCAACTCGGTGTGAAACCGCCTGCGCCGACCCGCGGGATCGTTTTTCGCTGCGGTGGATCGGGGGTCGTTTGGCTCGGATCCGCCGAGGCACGCGTGGACCCGACCAGCAAGCCTGCGATCACCATCAGTTTTTTGATGGGGACTCGAAGGCCCCAGGGCTGGGGCGTCGAGCCCACAGCAACATGGTCGCGCCTACCCAAACGAACCGCCATCCTGGTAGAATCAGACGCTA
>JBBQJJ010000017.1:0-41475 GCA_038325805.1 Haliangiales bacterium | reverse complement strand
CGCGTGCTGTGCGTTCGCATCACGTACCTCGGCGAGCTCGGCTACGAGCTCTACATCCCGACCGAGCAGGCGACGCACGTCTACGACCGGCTCGTCGTGGCAGGTGACAAGTTCGGCCTCGTCCACGCCGGCCTCAAGTCGCTCGCGTCGCTGCGAATGGAGAAGGGCTATCGCGACTACGGTCACGACATCGACAACACCGACTCGGTGCTCGAAGCGGGCCTCGGCTTCGCGGTGGATCTCAAGAAGCCTGGTGGATTCCTCGGTAAAGATGCCGTGCTCGCCGTGAAGGCGGCGGGACCGCTTCCGCAACGGCTGTTGCAGATCCTCGTCAAGGATCCCGAGCCGATGATGTTCCACGCCGAGATCATCTGGCGAAATGGCGAGCGGGTCGGCTACATCCGCGCGGCATCGTATGGCCACACGCTCGGTGGTGCGGTCGGACTCGCGATGATCGAGGCGCCCAAAGATGCGCCGAAGGGCCTGGATCAGGCGTGGATCGATGCGGGTACCTGGGAGGTCGAGATCGGTGCGAAGCGCTATCCGGCGATCGCGTCGCTGAGGCCGTTGTTCGATCCCGAGAACAAGAAGATCAAGGGCTGATCGGCGTCCGGGCAGGGACCGCGTGCAGCTCGGCGAGGGGGCAACGCGTGGTACGCAGTCGCGATGGAGTCATCCACGTTTGTTCGCGAGCTCGAAGCATTCAAGACGGATCGACTCACCTCGATCATGGGCGCGGGACGGACCTCGCTTGCCGAGGCTAGCGCCGGTGAGCCACTCGACCTGCTGCGCGTCGCGTTGATCAACGAGATCAGCGTCGCCGAGCTCGCGGCGGTGTGGATCCCGACGACGGCAGAGGTCGACGTCAAGCTCGCGTTCGCGCGCCAGGCGGGCGACGAGGCCGGGCACTTCATGCTCGTCAGCGAGCGGCTCGCGGCGCTCGGCTTCGATGCGTCCTCGTTCATTCCACCGCCCGACAACGCGCTGTTCACGTTCCTGAAGAGCCTGACCTCCACCGTCGAGCGCATCGCCGCGGGGCTCGTGACGCTCGAGTCGATCGCGTACGGCGTCAACGAGAACTTCATGGCGTTGTGCGCGAGCCGCGGCGACGCGGAGACGGTGCGCATCTATCGCGAGTACATCCAGCCCGACGAGCAAGCGCACCAGCAGCTCGGGCAGGCGTTGCTCGTGAAGTACGCGGTCACCGAGGAACTGCAGACGCTCGCGCGTACCACGGTCGGCCGCGTCATCGAGATCGCGACGGCGGCGCGCGCCCAGGCTGCGACCAAGCTGGGCACGGCCTGCTTTCCCGGCTGCTAACTCCAGAGTTCGCCTGTGTCGATCCTTCGACGAGGCGAATGATGAGGAACGGGGTGGCTCGTCCTCGAGCCGGGGACCCCGAATACAATCGACCGCGAACTCCTACTCTGGGGTTAGTGACCGAGCGGTCGCGCCTTATCGTCTTCGTCAGCGCGCGAGCTGGAGCGGACCGCGGCGTCCCTTCGGCGACACCAGGTAGCTGCCGTCATCCATCCGGCGATGGATGATCATGCCGGGCCGCACGAGCTGGACGCCCGTGATCGCATCCCACGTCTTGTCGTCGAACGTGACGAGGTTATCGTCGACGTCGATGATGCCTCCGTCGCTGACAACCGGACTCTTGGCGAGCGCCGTCGTGGTGCGCTTGAGCAGATCGAAGACGGCGATCCCCTTCGCCGTGCGCATCGTGACGAGGTGCTCGCGATGACCGGCGATCGCATCGGGAACCGTGATCACCTCGCCTGTCGCGAGATCGAGCGCGTGCTTGAAGTCGTTGCGAAAGCGGTGGCCTGCGTAGACATCCCAGGTGAAGTTGTCGCCGTCGCGGTAGGTCATCTCGAACGTGGTCTCCTTGCGGAAGCCTGGCCCGACGATGACGACCGGCTTGCCCTTGTAGCCGTCCGACTCCTGCTGCGTGCCGCAGTTGATCGCCGCACGGGGAGGCTTCGTCAGCACCGCAGCGACGCGTGCGCGACACGCCGGCTTCGCGATGACCTCGGTGCCGAGCAACAGCGTGCCGTCGGGTTTGCGCCGCAACAGCTCGTCGCCGACGGTGCCGATCACGGTGGGATCCTCGACCACGGTCTTGGTCGCCAGGTCGAGCCATAGCGTCGTCGCTGCATCGCTCATGTCGTGCATGCCCATGCGGGCGTGCAGCGTGTCGGAGGTGCAGCCGTACATCCACTTGCCGAGCGACTCGTCCCAGCCGAGCTTGCCGTCGCGGTTGGTGTCCTTGCGGATCACCTTGACCTGCGCGTAGCGCTCGCCCGCCTCGATGTCGGCGCGCCACAGCTTGCCCTTCACCTGGACGGTTCGCTCGGTGCCGGTGGCGAGCTCGCGGATCACGATCGCGTCGGCGGTGAGGTACGTCATGTACTTGCCGCCGGGACCGATGCTGGCGAACCGCGGCTCGTGGCGGCTGCCCCATCCCGCGTCGTAGGTCAGGTCGGCGGTGAGCGTGACCACGGTCGCCTTCGCCGTGTCGTGGAGCTCGAGCGTGCCGGCGCGCACCACGGCGATCCAGGTGCCGTCGTCGGACTTCGCCGCGACATGCTCGATCTGGACGCCGGGGCCGCCGCCACCGAGGACGAGATACGGCTCGTATGCGTCGCCTTGTGCGAACCGGCCATCGAAGGTCGCGTCGACCTTGCCGTCACCGTCGGTGTCGTTGCGTGCCTGGCAGACCACGAACCACTTGCCGTGGCCGGGTAGCTGCGCACCCGACAGCGGTGTGTTGGTGCCGATGTTCGTGCCGGGTGTCGCCGTCACGAAGCTCGCCAACCCCGTGAGCAAGCCGGCGATGCTCATCACCCACGCGGTTGTCCGCTTCGACATGGAGGGCCATAACGCTAGCGGATTCGAACCCATTCCAGGGATGCGTGACACCGAGGAACGACACCGGGTTGCGTCGATCTAACGAAGGATCGCCACAGGCGAACTCTGGGTTAGGTCGATACAATTGACGACGATCCTGAAAGAACCGACGCGCGAGGTCGGGCGTCTCAGGTGTCTCAGGTGACTGATACCCTGGATGTTGGAAGGCGGAGACAACGCATGAAGCCTGCTGTGTGGATCCCGCTGTCGGCGGGCGTGTTTCTGTTCGGCATCGCGGTGCCGAATGAGGTTTGTCGGGAAGCGTTGAAGAAGTGGGGGATCGCGCTGCCCCACTGCCCCGATGGCACGCCGCGCCAGACCGTCGAGGTCGAGGTGCACAACCTGCGGCGCGGTGCCAAGGGCATCGTCGAGGTCCAGGCGCTCGCGCACTACACGAGCAAGGATGCGCCGGAGCTGGTCCGTGATGCGCCGATCAAGGTTGGTGAGATCGAGCTGTCGTTGATCGACGGCGCGAACAAGGCGACGCCGCTCGCGATCGAGTGGAAGACCAAGACGACTGGCAACCTCGAGCTCCCGGAGGTTCCCGACGGCGACTACAAGTTGCACGCGAAGTACACGACGAAGCTCGGCAGTGGTGAGCTCGATGTTCCGCTCCCGCTCTACACGCCCGCACGGATCCACGTGATCACGGATCGTCCGCTGTACGAGCCGGGCAACGTCGTCAAGTTCCGCGCGATCGTGCTGCGTGCGCGCGACCTGTCGCCGATCGACGGCCGACCGGGCAAGTGGCAGGTCAAGGACCCGTCGGGCGAGGTGATGCTCGAGGAGAAGGCACCCGCAGGTGACTGGGGCGTCGTCGCAGGATCGTTTCCTCTCGACAAAGGTGCACCGACCGGTGCGTGGAAGGTCGCGTGGGTGAGCAGCGACGCGGTCGAGGAGATCCCCTTCACCGTCGAGCCGTTCACGTTGCCGCGGTTCCGTGTCGAGGCCGCGACCGAGAAGCCGTTCTATGGAGTCGGCGACACGCCCAGCATGAAGGGCGCGGTGCTGTACTCGTCGGGCGCGCCGGTCGCGGGCGCGAAGCTCGACATCGTGTGGCAGACCAGCGGTGCGTGGCCGATTCCGCTCGAGTGGGATGCGAAGCTGTTGCCGAAGCACGCGGTGACGCAGCCGAACGGCCGATTCGAGCTCGCGCTACCGAGGATTCCGGAGGATCTACAAGGCAAGACCACGCTGATCGCGCGGATCTCGGCGGTCGATCCGGCCGGTGATCGCGTCGACAGCGTCGCGAGCGTGTTGCTGAGCAAGGACGGCATCGAGGCATCGGCGGTGACCGAGCTCGGCAACGGGCTCGTCGAGAACTTCAATAACAGGTTGTACGTGCGTGTCGCGACGCCGGATGGCCGCGTGGTGTCAAAGGCGAAGGTCAAGCTCAAGCGGACCTGGCAGCAGAACGACAACGGGCTCGAGGCCGAGCTCGACGAAGATGGCGTCGCGAGCGTGCAGCTCGATCCAGGCGCACCGGTCAACATCGTGATCCCGGCGCTGCCGTGGCGGCCGGAGCCGAAGGAGGCGCTGGTGACGCGCGGCGAGGTCACCGAGATGCTCGGCACCGAGGGCGCGGCGCTCGCGGATCAGGTCGAGATGGACAAGTGGTTGCCGTCGCTGTCGCCGTGCGCGAAGTGGTATGGCGACGATCCATCGGTCGCGGTCGGGCTGCGCGTCGCGGCGAGCGGTGCGGTGATCACGGCGGCCGCTGGCACCAGCGCGATCGACAAGTGCGTCGCCACCGTGCTGCGCGCGAAGCGGATGCCGGCGGGCGCGGAGCGGTTGTTTCGCGTCTCGTACGCGTTCACCGATCCCGAGCTGCCGACGCTGACGCCTTCGATCGAGGCCGTGATCGGCACGCCCGAAGGTCTGGCAACGGAGCTCGTCGAGCGCTCGAAGTCGGCGCGCGATTGCTTGCCGAACGTCGAAGGTGATCTGCCGAGCTTCGCGACCTGGCGCGCGACGGCGGGCAGCAAGCTCGTCGAGCTCGGGGGCTGGGCGCGCGATCCGAAGGTGGGTCCCGAACCTGGCGATCAGGTGATGAACAATGCACAGGCCGCTGCGGCGCTGTCCTGCGTGCAGGCACGCGTGGGCTCTCGAGTCGTGCTCGCGACCGAAGCCGAGAGTGATGCGATCGGCGTCCTCCGCTTCAACCTGTCGCTGCCGGAGATGGCCACGCAGGACCGGCCGCAGCCGACCACGATGATCGGCTACGAGCTCGACGTGACGGCCACTGTCGATGGCAAACCCGCAACGACGAAGCTGCGGATCGAGCCGGGCCAGGTGCCGAACCTCCGCATGCGCGTGTCGCCGGTGGTGGTCAAGCCGGGCGAGACGATCACGGCGCAGCTGCTGCGCAGCCCCGAGTTCACGGGGAAGCTGCCGAAGTATTTGCAGATCAACTGCCTCAAGTGGAAGGACGACAAAATCGAGCTCGGCGAGGACAACAAGGTCTCGATCGCGATCGATCCGAAGGTCGAAGGCTGGTGCTCGATCTCTTCCTCGGAGAGCTCGTCCGTCGCCGGTGTTCGCGGCCTCGTCTACGTCCGACCGCAAGGCGAGCTGACGGTGTCGGTCACGCCCAAGCAGAAGACGTACAAGCCCGGTCAGCGCGCGGAGCTCGTGATCCAGACGCAGCTCGGCGGCAAGGGTGGCAAAGCGGCCGTGGGCTTGTTCGGCGTCGACGAGAGCCTCGGTCAGCTCGCTGCGCTGCCGGGCCCCGACAGCATCGGCAAGCTGCGGCCAACGGTGACGACCAGCTCGCCGGCGTTCGGCACACTCGACGGGCAAGCGTTGTCGCTGGGTCGGATCCGAGGTGCGAACGCCGCGGCGGCGACCGTGCTGCGCGTCACCGGGATCCCGAGTGCACCGGCGCTCGACGCGGTGATCGACGCGCGGGCCCGTAGCAAGTTCGATCCCATCGAGGAGCTCACCGATCACTTCTACATCGTGCTCGCCGAGCTGCACGTGCAAGCGCGGCAGTGGGAAGCCAAGGCACCGACGGCCGAGAAGATGCGACCGGCGACGATGGCGAGGCTGTGGACGCAGGCGCTCGATGCGTGCGAGGCGCGCGGCGAAGCGGTCACCGATGCCTTCGGTCGGCGGTTGAAGCTGTCGCGCTTGCCGGCGGATCTGCTGTCGCTGACCGATCCGCGCGCGGTTGTCGTCGTCGGGACACGCCTGCCGGAAGATTTCGATCCCTGGGCCCAGTGGGTAGAGAAGGAGAAGCCGTGATGAAGCACATGAAGTATTTCCCCCTGGTGCTTTCGGTCGCGTGCATGGGCCGCGATGACAGCCGCAAGGACCGCAAAGCGTCGGTCGAGGCCGAGAGCTCGGCGTTGCACGCGGCACCAATGCCCGATCTGGCTCCCTCCGAGGACAAGCCCAGCGACTCCGCGGGTGGGACGGGTACGGCCTTCGCCCTCGAAGAAGGGAAGATGGGCAAGAAGGATCTGGATCGCGTGGGCGGCCAGTACAAGATGCTCAAGGAGAAGGCAGAACCGAAGGCCGCGCGTGCGCAAGCGATCGCGGTCGCGAAGACTGCAGGCGTGCTCGGTGCAATTGACAGCAAGAACGAGGAGCAGGCCGAGGCCGTGACCCGTGCGTGGTTCCCGGAGACCTTCCTGTTCGAGCCGCTGGTCGTCACCGACGACAAGGGTGAGGCCACGGTGCCGGTGCACGTCCCGGATCGGTTGACGACGTGGCGCGTGCTCGCGCTCGCACACTCGCGGACCGGCGCGCAGGCCGGTGCCACGACGAGCTTCCTCGGCACGTTGCCGAGCTACGTGGATCCTGTGGTGCCGCCGTTCTTGATCGCCGGCGATCGGATCAAGTTGCCGGTGCAGATGATCAACACCACCGATGCCGCGATCTCGAGCAACCTGAGCTACCAGATCGAAGGCGCGACCCTGGTGGGAGGCGGCGGCGCGAAGACGATCCCCGCGCAGGGCAGCCTCGTAGACTACGCGACGCTGACCGCCGCGCGTGCGGGCACGATCAAGCTCCGCGTCGGCCTCGGAGCCACGGATGCCGTGGCTCGCACGATCGACGTGATCCCCTCGGGCAAGCCGGTCAGCGTCACCCGCGCCGGCACGCTCGCGGCACCACGCGAGCTGACGATCGTGGGTCCGGCCGGCAGCGATCCCACCACCGATCGAGTGCGCCTGATGGTGTACCCGGGTGCGCTCGCGTTGCTGCGCTCGGAGCTCGCGGTGTCCACGGCTCGCTCCGGTGTCGCCGAAGATAGCTACGCGTTGCTGCTCGCCGGCAACGGTGCGCGCCTGCTCGCACAGCTCGGTGACAAGGCGGATCCGCAGGTGCTGCGCGAGCTCTCGCTGATCACCGCGCAGCGCGCGATCCGCCACGGTCGCACGCTCGATCACACCCGCGCGACGTTGATCGCCGAGGCCGCGCTCGCGCACCTCGACAACCCGGTGCTCGCACGACTCGGTGAACGCGCGGTCGAGTACCTCGCACGCAACCAGCGTCCGGACGGCACGTTCTCGGGCGCGACCGGCTGGACGTTGCAGCGCGTCCTGGTCGCCACCTCGGACGGCACGCGGGCGGCGAGCTCGAACCTGTCGACCGCGCAGGCGCGGCAACGTGCAGCGGCCGTGCAGGCGAAGGCGGCGACCGCATTCGCGCGTCACTTCGAACAGGTCACCGACGCGTACACCGCGGCGGCCGTCCTAACGTCGGGTGCCGTCACGGGAGATCTCGCCGACAAGTATCGCAAGCGCGTGCAGGGCGGGATCAAGGTCTCCGAGGACGGCGCGAAGTATCTCGACGTCACGGACAGGGTCGTGCGCGCTGACGGCACCACGCCATCGCGCGTCGAGGCGACCGCACTCGCGGTGCTCGCGCTATCGGGATCAAAGGATCCCGAGCATGCCGCGCTCCTCGCGGATCTCGGAACGACGCTGCTCGGCTCCTACGTCCCGGCCTACGGCTGGGGCGACGGCGTCACCAACCTCGCATGCATGCGCGCGATCCTGGATCTGTTCAAGACGCCACTGCCGAGCGCCATCAAGATCACGTTGTCGATGGATGGCAAGGAAGTCTCCTCCGGGCAGTTCGACAGCACGCAGCTCAAGGATGTCCTTGTCCTCGACGGTCCGGGCAACGGCTTCGCTGGTGGTCACACCTGGTCGATCGTCGCGGAGCCGTCGGTGCCGGGCCTCGGCTACGCGTTGGCGCTCAACGGCTACGTGCCGTGGGAGAACCAGACCGTGCAGAAGGGGCTCGAGCTCCAGGTCCCTCCGAAGCTCGCCGGCAAGGTCGGTCGTCCTCTCGAAGTGCCGCTCACGGCGATCGCTCCGTCGTCGGCGACCGTTCACATCCGTCATGCACTGCCCGCCGGTGTGCAACCGGATCGACCGTCGCTCGAGGCGTTGGTGGCGTCGAATCAGCTGTCGCGCTTCGAGATCGCGGACGGCAAGGTCGACCTCTACGTCAATCCGCTCCAGCCCGGCCAGGTGTTCACCGCGAAGTACAAGGTGATCCCCACGCTCGCAGGTACGCTGCACGCCGCGGCCTCGCTGATCGAGACGGGCACGACGACGTTCCACGTTCCGCCGTCGGAGTGGACCATCGAATAAACGTGGGCGAGCGGTCGGCAAATCTCACGACATGCTTCAGAGCGCCCGTCTTCGTTGCGGTGCTAGCATCGGCAGCACGTGGCGTCCCCAGACACCTTGCCCAGGGCAGCGACGGGGACGGATGAAGCCGAGCTCCCACCTCGCGAGGAGTTCCTGCGCATCATCGGGGCGGTCGATGCGAAGGCAAGCCCTCTGCTCCGCGTCCTGCTCGCGAAGCTGAAGCCCGACGGCGCGTACGAGGACCAACTGACGGCGGTCGAGCAACTCGGCCGGTTCATCGTCGCCGGTCCGCACGTGCCGGGCGCGGCCGGGGGCGATGCACTCGCGCGGCTCGAGATGCTGGTGGTCGCGCTCGAGCGGATCCCGAACGCGCGCAAGCGGTTCCAGGCCGCCGTGTACTCGGTGCTGTCGCAGGTGCGCGGCATCAAGCTGTTCGGTGAGGTCGGCTTGCCGAACGATCGCGGCCTGTGGGCGGAGACCACGGACCGGCTCGCGCGCCGCTTCCTCCCCGAGGCACCAGCGCCGCACGAGCTGTGGGTGCTCGCGAACCGGATCTTCCGCACTCTCGACGATCTTCGCTGGCTCGGCCCGATCGCCGATCCCCTGTTGCATCGGCTCGCCGAGGTCGGCGGGGATGCATGGGATCCGCTGCGCTCGTCGATGCTCGATGCGATCAGCCTGTTGACCACGCGGATCGCGGCGAGCGGGATGAGCGAGTCGTTCCGGTCGCGCGCGGTGGAGACCGGCGTGCGCGAATCGCCGCTGTTCCACCTGACGCGTGCGAAGCCGGCCGAGATGCCGGCGCTGATCGAGGCATCGCGCAAGCACCTCGATCACGTGCGCAACGCGCTCGAGGAGACCGGCGTGTCGATCGATGTCGTGTACTCGATCGATTCGATCGAGCGCGGGCTCAGCCGGATCGAGCTCCTCCTGCCGTTCATCGACGCGCAGGATGACATCGAGCCGACCTACGAGATCCGCGCAGTGGTCGCCGCGGTCGGTCGCGGCCTGGTCGGCGGGCGCAGCTTCACGCAGCTGATGGCCGACAACATGCGCCTGCTCGCACGCAAGGTGATCGAGCGCGCGGGTCGCACCGGCGAGCACTACGTGACGTCCTCGCGTACCGAGTACTTCAAGATGATGACGTCGGCGATGGGCGGTGGCTTGCTCACGCTCGGCACGGCCGTCCTCAAGTTCTTCGTCAAGTGGGGCGAGTTCTCACCGTTCCTCGACGGGCTCCTGTCATCGGTCGTCTACGCCGGCAGCTTCGTGATCATGCAGCTGCTCGGGTTCACGCTCGCGACCAAGCAGCCATCGATGACCGCCGCCGCCCTCGCCGGCACCATTCGCAACCGCTCCGGAGCAGGGAGGCTCGACGAGCTCGTGCCCCTGATCGCGCGCATCGCGCGCTCCCAGTTCGCAGCGGCCATCGGCAACGTGTCGGCCGTGATCGTCGCGGCGCTGATCTTCGATTTCCTCTACGCGTCGGCCACAGGCCACTCGTTCCTCGACGAGGCGACGTCGATCAAGACGGTCAAGTCGTTCGACCCGAACCCGTTCAATTCTGGAACGATCTTCTACGGCTTCCTCACCGGCGTGATCTTGTGGACGTCGAGCTTGTTCGCCGGCTGGTTCGAGAACTGGGTCGTCTATCGCCGGCTGCCCGAGGCGATCCGTCATCACCGGTGGGGCAAGCGCGTCGGCCAGGCGCGGATGGATCGCTGGGCACATTTCATCGAGCGGCAGGCAGCAGGCTTCGGTGGCTCGGTCTCGCTCGGCGTGATGCTCGCGTTCGTTCCGATCATGGGTAAGTTCTTCGGGCTGCCGCTCGATGTTCGCCACATCACGCTGTCCACCGGCTCGCTCACCCTGTCGGTGAGCTCGGCGGGCATCGAGACGCTCGGCACGGGGCCGTTCATCTGGGCGTGTTTCGGCATCGCGGTGATCGGCCTGCTCAACTTTGGCGTGTCCTTCACGCTCGCCCTGATCGTCGCCCTTCGTGCTCGCGACGTGCCGAGTAGCGAGCAGACCTCGCTCCCCGGTGCCGTGTTCCGGCGGTTCCTGCGCAGGCCGTGGGACTTCTTCTATCCGCCCAAGGATGCCAAGCCCGTCGAGCACCATTGAGCTGTAGACTGGTCGAATGCGTCGTGACGACGACGAACCAAGGAGCCGCGGGCGGCGATGCTCAGACGATCGCGGCGATCGAGGTCGCTTGCGTCGACGGCGGGACCACGCAGAACACGTTCGCCACGATGACCGCCGAGTCGTCGCGAGCCTGAGACGATGACCAAGATCCGGCTCGAGATCGACGGCCGACCCGGCAGCTTCTTCGAGGCCGAGGTCAAGGGCTCCGAGCTCCACATCGCGGTCGGTCCACGAGGTCGAAACATCTCGGCGAAGGCGCGCCCGTTTCCTTCGGAGGTCGCCGCGAGAGCCGAGCTCGAGCGCCTCGCGGGCCTGCACCGCGCCAAGGGCTACGTCGACGCGGTCGAGGTAGCGCCGACGCCGAAGGGCCCGACCCCGCAGGAGCTGATCGCCCAGGCTCGCGACCGCAGTGAGTGGCTCGCCGCACGCCAGGAGCAAGCGAGCAACCAGGCGCGGTGGAAACTGGTGGTCGACGACGCGTTGCTCGCGGCGTGTGAAGCGGCGCAACCCGACGACCCCTCGCCGTGGCACATCTATGCGGACCGCCTCGCGGCCGGTGACGATCCGCGCGGCGAGCTCGCACTCGGCATGTTGCGCGGGCTCGCGTGGGAGGGTGCGATCGCGGTCCCGGTGTTCCTCGGGCGGCTCGTCATCTCCCTCGAGGTCCGTCATGGCTTCCTCCGCGCCATACGAATCGGCGGTCGAGAGCTCGATGAGCTCGCGAAGTTCCTTGCATCGCCGTTCGCGGCGAGTCTCCGGATGCTCCGCATCGGACTCGGCGAGCAGGGTGACTGGACGAGGGCGCTCCAGGTGATCGCCGCTTCACCGGCCGGTCGCCGACTGCGCGAGCTCGAGTTCGACGCCTCCGATGATGCCGTTCGTGATTCCGTAGCGTTTCACGAGACGTGCAGACCCACGTCCGGGCTCAGCGAGGCGCAAGAACGCGAGTTCTACGAAGCCGTCGGCTACAACATACGTAGTCTCCTCTCGAGCGTGTCACCGGTGCGGTTCGGTCGCGATGCGCCCTGGTCCGAGCTGGCGCTCGAGCGCCTCGTGATCGACGGGCCGTTTCGCGGCGACCTCGGGACGCTTGCCCTGCCTGCGTTGCGCGAGCTCGTGATCCGCTCGGATCGGTTCTCTCGCGTCGACGAGCTCGCGGCAGCGCAGTGCCCGAACCTCGAGACCCTCGAGATCTGGTTCGGCGATCAAGTGTGGAGCGGCGACCACGGCGCCCTCGACTTGACGCCGCTGTTCGAGCGCGGCGTCCTCCCGTCACTTCGGACGCTGCGCGTGTTCGATGCCGACGAGGTCACGCTCGCGATGGTCCGCGATTCCGAGCTCGCGAAGCGCGTCGAGCTCGTCACCACCCCGCCCGAGGGAGCACGCGCGGCACGCTATGCCCATCCGCATCAGGTGGAGCGCGTCCGCCTGAACCTTCCGCGCGGCGGCGAACCGCCCGAGAAGCAGACCACCACGCATGGCTGAGACTCAGCGCGAGTACGTGATCCACAGGTTCGCGACCTTCGCATCGAGGCCGGTGTCGAGCACGGCATCGCCGCCCGCGAGCTTGGGTAGGAATAGCGAGCCCGCCACAAACAGGCCGCGATCGATCCGGTAGCGCGCGATCACGCCGACTCGAGCGGTCCAGCTCCCGCCGGCATCGTCGAGCGGCGTGGCGACGCCTCCGCCGACCGCGGCGAACCAGCTCCGTGTCAGCTGCCTCCCGACCGATGCAGGCACGAACACGACACCCTCGTTCTGCGCGCGCTTGGTGACACCGACGAACACGCTCGGCGACAGCGTCGCGGTGACCGCTCCGAGCCGAGCCGACGCCTGGACGCCGAGCTTGACGTCGACGAGCAGCGGATCGAACGACAGCGCGTACACGCCACCAACCGCCGCGAGCGAGAACGGGCCACGCACCACGTCGACCAGCGCCTCGACTCCGGCGTTGTTGTAGACGTGCGCGCAGCCCTCGCCGGTGACGCATAACCCACCGCCGGCGCTGCCGCGAAAGCCGGTCGTCGCGAAGCCGGAGTGAACGAGCGAGAGCGTCACGCGATCGGTGAGGCCGTAGGAGACGTCCGGCGCGATCGAGGTCGGCTTGCCGATCGCGCCGCGCCCGAGGCTCGCCTCGGTGGTCAACGTGATGACGTACGCGTTGCGCGCGAGCGCGAGGCCGGTGGGCCGTTTGCGGACCACCGGTGGCGGTTCCACGGGGGAGTCGGATCCGGGCGACGTGGGTGGAGCGGCCGGTTCGGGCGTCTTCGGGCAGCTGCCGTCGAGCTTGCACAGCACGCGCTCGGTCTCGGGATCGTCGTACGCCTGCGCGTGCGCCAGCGTTGGGAGCAGGGTCAGTGCGAGGAGGGCAGGTCGAAGCAGCAAGAGGTACAGGTCAGAGGCGGCAGCTGACCGGGGGTCGCATGAATTCGTGCGGGCTAACAATGCTACACCCCACGTGTTCAGAAGGGCGTCCTCGACTCGAGGCTGATCCGCTGGTCCGTGTGTGGGTGTGTGAACGCCACCGCCTCGGCATGCAGGAGCATGCGCGGCTCGTCGTGCGCGAGGCGTGCGTACAGGCGATCTCCGACGATCGGTGCGTCGAGCCCGGCGGGATGCGATGCATGGAGGCGCAGCTGATGCGTGCGGCCGGTGAGTGGAGCGAACGCGACGCGGATACGCTCTCCAGCTCGCTCAAGCACTCTCCAGTGGGTGATCGCGGGCTTGCCGTGCACCGGGTCGACGAGCTGCCGCGGTCGATCGTCGAGATCGACCCGCAGCGCGAGCTCGATCACGCCTTCGTCCCCGACCACCTCACCGGCGACCCACGCGATGTAGCGCTTGTCGATCTTGCGCTCCTCGAACAGCCGCTGCAGCGCACCGTAGGTGGCGAGCTCCTTCGCCGCGATCAGCAGGCCGCTGGTGTCGAGATCGAGGCGATGCGCGAGGAGCAGATCGGGATAGCGCTCGCGCAACCGCGACTGCACGCAATCGCGCAGCTGCTCGCCACGACCGGGAACGGAGAGCAGCCCGACGGGCTTGTCGACGACGACGATCCATGTGTCTTCGAACACGATGCGCAGCGGCTCTGCAGGTGGAGAGAGCCCGAAGATCGGGAGTGGCTCCGTGGCGAGCCCCCCGAGCGCATGCGTGAGCACCGGCCCGCACTTGCCGCGGCAGGCCGGATAGAGCACGCCGTCGTGGCGATCGCCGGTGGGTGGCGGCGCACCGCACCAGACCTCGGCGAACGCGATCGGTCTCGAGCCTTCGCGATAGGCCTGCGCGAGGAGCTTGGGTGCCGCGCAGTCACCGGCGCCGCCGGGCGGTTCGGCAGGAGCGAAGAGGTCGCGCAGTGATCGCGGCTCACCTCGGGCGTCGGCGAGCTGGTACGTGTCGTGGATCGCGATCAACAGCTCGCGCGAGCGCGCTGTCTTGCGCGCTTCGATCACTCGTCGTTGCTCGTCGAGCACGCGTCGCTTCGCTGTCATTGGCTCGCGCTCGGCCCGTTGCGCAGCGAGCAGCCGCTTGCGCGCCGCACCGTCGGTCTGGCTCTCGCGAGCGAGCTGCTTGAGCATCGTGGCGTCGGCCTCGGCTCGCGCCGCATGACGGACCTGCTTGTTGGCAGCGTGCTGCTCGTCGAGCGTGGCGAGGGCCAGGCGATGATGATCCTCGAGCACCACCAGCTCGCCGTACACCTCTGCGAGATCGAGCTCCGCGAGCGCACGGTCGAACGCCGCCATCTCTGCTTCGCCTGCCGGCCAGAACGCCTCGCGGCGGTCGTAGTCGAACACCGGCGGTGCATAGCCGTCGACGAACCAGGTGCCGCCGAGCATCCCCGAGAACGCGCGTAGGTAGCCGATGCGCCCGTCGGGGAGTGCGACGACGAGCACCCCGAACATCTTGCCGTTGCCCGGTGACGCGAGGTCGATCGCCGGCAACGAGCTTCTCAGCTCCTCGATCGCCCGTAGCGCCAGCGGATGCCGCGGGATCGCGAACGGGCTCGGCACGCGATCCGGCACCTCTGTCGGTTGCGGATCGAAGACGTTCACCGCGGCACTGTAGCCCGTACAATCATCACGGCGTGCCGCTGTACGAGCTGGAAGAAGGTGCGAGCCGGAAGTTCTACCGGGTCGATCTCGATGGCCGGAAGGTGTTGTTGCACTGGGGGCGCATCGGCACCGAAGGCGAGCATCAGATCCTCAGCTTCGAGACGGAGACTCTCGCGCGCGTCGAGTACGACCGTCAGTGCGAGAAGCGCACGGCCGATCGCGGCTATCGCCTCGTCGTCGACGAGGGACTTCCCCATGATCCGGAGTTGGTGTCTCGGCAACGGCTCGAGAAGCAGGCGCCGCTGTCGGAGAGCCCGCGGTTCTTGTTCACCAAGCAGCAGCGGTTCGCGTGGGTCGAGGCGCGCGGTCCGGAGCTTCTGTCGTTGCAAGGCCTGCGCGAGCAGGAGGATCAGATCGCGCCAAAGAGCAAGACGTTCGAGTCTCAGGCGGCAGCGCTGCGTGCACGAGATGCGATGATCGCGAAGCTGGTGGGATCGGGGTACGAGCTCGAGACGTTTGGCGCGTCCGACAAGCCGGCACCAAAACGCCGACCTCGCGAGCTCGCTGACACGAGCGCACTCGAGGCGGTGATCGCCGAGGATCCGTACGACGAAGAACGGTGGTCGGTGCTAGAGGATTTCTTGCTGGAGCAGCCGAACGATCCGCGGGGTGAGCTGGTCAAGCTAGCCAAGGAACGTCGGATGTCTGAGGAGGCGCAAGCTCGCGGCGCGGCATTTGGCCTCCTGTTCGGCAAGCGGCACGAAGCAATCTCTCGCGCGATGTCGCGCCCGACGTGGCGCGCTGGCTACGTGCTCGAGTGCGACCTCGGCGCTTTGCGGTCCATCGAGATCGCAGCGGCGCTCTTCGCGTCGCCGGCTGGCAGGTTGATCCGCGAGCTCGAGACCGAAGGTGATCACGCCGTGAACGCGATCGCACGGGCGCCATGTGCGCGCTCGCTGCGCGTCCTCACGTTGCACCAGCCCGGTCGCCTCGACTGCAATTCGATCTCGCACCTACCGCTGCGTCGGCTCGAGGTCACACCCTTCGCGCGTAACCGCTCCGGCGGGCAGTATGCCGTGCTCGCACCGTCGGCGATCCCGACGCTCGAGAAGTTGATCGCTACCATCTCGCAGCTCGCAGAACTGTCGGGGCTACTCGAGGGCACGGCGCCCAACCTCGAGCGCCTCGAGCTCACCATGACGCGTGCGGATCAGTCTCGCGGCGATCACGCGTCCCGGCGCCAGCGGCTCGTCAGGATGCTCGAGCCGATCACGAGCGGAGCGTTCGCACCCTCGCTGCGCGAGCTCCGAATCAAGCTGACGTCGTGGGAGTCCGCGGCGGCTGTGCGAGAGGCGGTCTCTGCGAGCTGTCTCGCAGACCAGCTCTCGGTCACGATCCTCCCGTAGCTAGTCTTTGACGGTCTCGCCGAGCGGCGCTTCGTAGCCGACCATCAGCTGGAACAGCTTCGCGATGTCCTGCATCTTCTTCGGGCGCTCGATCGGATTCTTCTCGAGCATGCGCGCGATCAAGCGATCGAGGCTCGCGCTCGCATCGGGCACGAACGAGCGCAGGTTCGGCGGCACATCCTTGACGTGCTTGTTGCGCACCGTGTCCCAGCTATCGCCGAGGAAGACCGGGCGCTGGCAGCCGAGCTCGAACGCGATGCAGCCGAGGGCGTACGCATCGATGCGCCACTCGGGCTTCGCGCCGGGGAGTAGCTCGGGAGCCATGTAACCGGGGTGACCGAGCGTGGGGAACGCGGTGATCAGCTTGCCCTGCGCGAAGTCGGCGACGACGATCCGCTCGCCGCTCGCGCGATCCGGATCCTTGACGATGAACAGATTGCTCGGCTTGACGTTGCAGTGGATCACACCGCGCGCTGCAGCGGCGACGAGTGCATTCGCGGACTGCTCGATGATGTCGGCGAGCTGTGTGGTGGAGTGACGGCCGTACGCGATCCGCTGCATCAACGACTCGCCGTCGATGAAGTCGCGGATGATGTACGCCTGCCCGTTCTGCAGGTGGTTCGCGTCGTAGATCCGCGCGATGCCAGGATGCGCGACGCTCGAGATCGCGCGCGCTTCTTCGACGGCCTGCAGGAAGATCGGGCTCTGCGAGATCTCCTGGCGGAACAGCTTGACCGTGACGAGCCCACCCGTCTCCTCGTGGGCGGCCTGCCAGGACTCGCCGAAATTGCCGGCGCCTAGCCGAGCCTGGATTCGGAACTTTCCGATCGCCGCACCGAGCATGATCTGCATCGACGCTACCACGATAGCCGCGTATTTAAGCGACTTTAGCGCGCTATTCGAGGCGGTCTAACGCAGCCTCGGCGTCGTCGAGCGAGGCTGGACTGGCGCGCAACTTCTCCCACGGATTGCCGCGGCGATCGATGCGGCGCTTGACGTCGCGCAGCTTGAACCCGTTCGCGGACAGCGCGGGATCCTCGACCTCGTCCCAGCCGATCGGCATCGAGATTGGAGCCCCGGGACGACCGCGCAACGACCACGGTGCGATCAACGTCGCCCCGAGCGCGTTCCGCAGCATGTCGAGGAACAACCTGCCCTTGCGGTCCTTCTTGTAGAACTCGAGCGTCACCTTGTCGGGGTGGCGGGCGACGAGGATCTTCGCGAGCCGATTACAGAACTGCGAGACCTCGCCAAATGTCGCGCGGCCGTCGAGCGGCGCCACGACATGCAGCCCCTTGCTGCCGGTGGTCTTGACGAACGGTGGGAGCCCGAGCTCCTCGAACAGCTCGCGCAGGATCAACGCGGTGTCGCGCACCAGATCGAAGCGCCCCTCGGGTGGATCGAGATCGAACACCAGCAGGTCGGGGTACTCCGGCTGATCGCGCTTGCTGGCCCAGATGTGAAATGCGATCGAGCCCTGGTTCGCCAGATAGACGAGCCCGGCGGTCGAATCGATGATCGGATAGACGACCTTCGTCTTCGTCCCGAGCTCTTCCTTGTCGAGCCACTCCGGATAGTGCTTCTGATAGTGCTTCTGGAAGAAGCCGCTCGAGTCGATGCCTTTGGTGTAGCGCTCGACGGAGATCGCGCGTTGCTCGATCTCGGGAAGCATGAAGTCGGCGACCGTGAAGTAGTAGTGGATGATCTCCGACTTCTGGATCCCGCTATCGGGAAACATCACGCGGTCGACGTTGGTGCAGGTGACGGTGATGTCGCCGAACACGAACTCGAGTCCTGAGGGTTCGTCGTCGTCCGCCTTCTTCCGCGCCACGCCGCGAGCATACGCTACGCAGCAGTCTTCGCGAGTGGAGGCGAGAAATGTCCGGGACCCGCGACCTTGCCGGCGAGGAGCTGCTTCGCGAGGACGGGGTGCTTCATCAACTCGTCGACCGCGAGATCGAGGTTCTGCTCGTCGAGTGAACGAACCTGGCGCTCGACGTCGAGGTAGATCGAGTACATCCGGTTGATCTCGACGCTGCGTTGATCCATCCCGATCATGTCGCCGGGCAGCTGGATCGCGACAAGCTCCGAGCGCGTCATACCGCTGGTCAGCATCCAGTCGAGCACTGGACCGCGCCTGACGTTCGCGAGCTTGATCTCGACGTCCGTCTTGCCGACGCGCGTAGCCGCCTCACGGCCCCAGTCCTTGCTGATCAGCGTCGCGGCGGCGCACAGGTTGCCGGCGCGATCGATCCAGACGTGGCGAACGCCGCCGCCTGGGAGCTCGTTGACCGGATAGACCATCGCGTCGCGATACGCGAGGAAGTTCTTGAACGTCGACGCTCGACGCTCGGCGAGCTTGACGCGCAACGCGGCGCGATCGATTTCGGTCTGGTCCTCGACGATCGCGAGCGGGTCGGCGGGGACCCTGGCATGCGCATTGGTAACTGCGCATGCACCGAGGGAAAGAGCGAGAGCAGCAAAGGCTAACCGTAGACGAGTCATCTGGATTCTCCGAGGTGGGTGACTCTCCCTTCGACGCACGATCGGGCGTGGCGATCTCGAAAACATGTGGTGTAAGTCCGCGCGCGAGGCGCCGTTGCGCCCACCCGCAAATCAGTCGACGCGCTTCTCGCGCAGTGTGCCGTCCGGTGAACGTCAGCCTGATCTTGCCGCGCGCCGTCGGATCCTTCGTCAGGTAGCTCTTGTAGCAACGGGCCCGACTTCGCACGCGCCGACGAGCACGAGAACAGCAAGATGCTTCATTGGGGCACCATCTGGAGCGTGATCTCGAACGTGGCCTCGGTCGGCTCGCCCTGGTCGGTCTGTGGAGCGGGGAACCGCCAGTTCGCCATCTGCGCGACGATGCAGTCGTCGAGGTCTTTCCTGAACCCGGTGACGCGCGGGTCGATGGTGCGGCCAGTCTCGTTGACCTTCCATCCGAGCGTCAACTTGCCGCGCGCGGCCGGATCCTGCTGGAGGCTCGTCTTGTAGCAGCGCTTGATTCCGGCCATGTACGCGGAGGAGACCTTGCGCATCACGAGGTCGGGCGTCAGGGTCGTCGCGCTAGCCGTCTTCGGTGGTAACACGGTGACACGGCTCCCCGACGAAGCTTTCGTGCCACTGCTATCGATTGAGTTGCCGCCTACGCCGCCTAGGCCGCCTACGCCGCCAGTCACGCGGGTGCCAATCGCCGCTCCTCCTCCACTCACGACCGCGTTGCGACTCCTCGAGTCGATCGAGGAGAGATCGGTCATCGGCCGCCGGCTCGACATGTCGCCCAGTGTGCTGAGGGTGTCGATGGCGGCGAGCTGTTCGAGGATGCGTCGCGTGTCGGCCTCGACCACCTCACGCTCGCGCTCGCGCTCACGCTCCCGTCGTGCCCGTGGAGAGTTCAGTGGTTCCACTGCGTGTGCGAGCTCACCAGCGAGTTGATCGGGTGCGGTCGTGACCGTCGGAGAGCCGCGTGTCGGCGTCGGACCTTCCGACGCTGTCGTCTGCGTCAAACCCGGCGTGCTCTCGACCGGACCGGACTTCTCACATGCCACGAGGAACACCAGGGCCGCTAGGGTGCGCATGGGAGCATCTGTCCGGACGCAGCGACCGGCCCTGTGTCGCGTGGCGGGCACCCTCAGCGACCGATCGCGACGAAGTCGATGAACCCGCGCATCGGCGCGGTATCCACGAGCTTGACGCGGATGCGATCGCCGACGTCGAGGCCTTCCTCTCCGCTCACCACACGTCCCTCGGCGGGCGGACGTAGCAGGCGCGCGAACGTGCCCTTGTCCGCGACGCCGGTGACGATCGCGTCGAAGGTCTCGCCGATCCTCGGCGTCAGCAGGACGGCGGCGGCGATCTTGCGGATCTGGCGCTCGACCTTGCGGATCGCGTTCTCGCGCTCGGTGCAGTGCGCGGCGATCTCGAGCAATTCGTCGTCGCTGTACGGCACGCGCTGCTTCGAGGAGATCGCCTTGAGCAGACGCTGCGTCACCAGATCCGGATAGCGACGATTCGGTGCGGTCGAGTGCGCGTAGTCGTCGACGGCCAGCCCGAAGTGACCGGTGTCGGGATCCGAGGCGCGCTGCAACGCATACTCGCCGGGGCCGATCAGCTTGACCACCGAGAGCGACAGATCGCCGAACCGTTGTGGATCCGCCTCGCGTCGCGCTTCGAGGAAATCGGCGAGCGCGCCGGCATCCGGTGCTTCGGGCAGGTCGTAGCCGAGCTCCGCCGCGAGATCGCGGATGCGCGGCCACCGCTTCGGTGCACGAACCACGCGGCGGATCGATGAACAGCCACGCGTCTCGAGGTACCGCGCGGTCGCGCCGTTGGCGGCGATCATCAAGTCTTCGATCAGCTCGCGCGCCCGGTTCTTGTGGACGATCTGGAGGTCGACGATCTTGCCGTCCTTGGTGACAGGCCGCGCTTCGATGGTCTCGAAGTCGAGCGCACCGAGCTCGTAGCGACGGCGGCGCAGCGTCTGTGCGGCCTCGCTCTGCATGCGGACTTGATCCGCCATGCCATCGAGCGGGCTGGCATCCGCATCGCCTTCGAGCCACGCACCGACGTTCTCGTAGACGAGCTTCGCGTGGTTCTCGACGCGCGCCGGATAGATCTTGGTCTGCGTGTCGTCGAGCGAGCCGTCGCGCTGGACGACCATCTCGGTGATGATCGCGAGCCGTTCGCGGCCTTCGAGCAGCGAGGTGCGGTCCTCCGAGAGTGCGAGAGGCAGCATCGGGAACACGCGCACGCCGGTGTAGAGCGACGCGGTGTTCGCGTACGCACGGCGATCGATCGGCGAGCCCTTCGGTGCGAACGCGTCGACGTCGGCGATGCCGATGAGCAACCGGATCGTGCCGTTGGCGAGCCGTTCGGCGCACTCGATCTGATCGAGATCCTGCGAGTCGTGGTTGTCGATCGACGACCAGGGCAGGTGCCGGAGGTCGACGGCGTCGAACGCCGGCTCCTCGATCGTGTTCGCGATGCCCGTAGGCATGTCGGGCTCGAAGCCGTTTTCAGCGAGCACGCGGCGCGCTACCTCGACCATGTCTAGGTCCATGCCGCGACGGTATCAGCGCATCAGCACGAACAACACCACGCCGGCGATCGCAGTGACCGAAACGACGGCGGCGAGCGCGAGTCGAACCGGGCGGAGCTTGTCGCGGTACACCGGGTAGCTCGCCAGCGAGCCATCGGGTAGGAGCGTGATCGGTGCGATCGCGGTTCGCTCGAGCAGCGGGCGCTCCACCATAGGCTTCCGCTTGACGAGCAGCACGACGTCGTCCTGTGGTGTCACCTCGACGGCGTCGGCGCGACCGGTGTCGGTGACGATCTTGCGCGTCTGATGAACGAGCTCGAGCAGCTTCGAGTTCTTCAGCTCTCGCGTCGGCGCGCACCATTCGCCGTTCTCGAGCACGTTCTTCGAGATCGCCCCCATGCCTTGAATCGTAGAAATCCATCCGCGTTCCCGCTACGGGTTCTCGCGTGCGCCTGACGATTTCCTCGAGCTCACCGACGAGGATCTCGGTAACCGGCCTCGCACTCGGGCCAGCATCGAGCTGAAAGCAAACGGGTGGGGTGAGAGGTCTGGACCCGACGTGGGCCACTGTCAGCGAAGCGCCGCAGTGATCAGGCCGTGGAACTTGTCGGCCGCACAACGGTAGAGCCACCCGAGGTGCGAGCGACAGCGTCCGCACGACACGATCTGCCAGCTCCACCCCGGGAACCACGAGAACGCATGCTGCGGCTCGCCGTTGTCGACCGCACCCGGCGCGAACGCGTAGCAACCGAGGTGATGCACGACGCCGCCGGGATTGACGAACGTATGCTCGTGCGCGCCCATCATCTCGATCCGGTAGTCGCGCGAGGTGACGCGGTGCTCGCAGGCGGCGCAGATCACGGCATCGTCGCCGGACGTCGTCGTGGTCGACTCCGAGGTCGTTTGCTCCTTCGCCACGGCAGACGTACTACCATCCCCGGATGGGTCGGTTCGCGTGGTTGCTGGTGCTCGTCGCCTGCGGTGACAACACCGACGAGCTGACGGTGCAGATCGAGAACGGCGCGATCCACGGCAAGCTCGACGGCGACACGCGCGCGTTCCTCGGCATCCCGTACGCGGCGCCACCCGTCGGCGAGCTGCGCTGGAAGCCTCCACAGCCCGCGCTGCCACTCGAGGACGTTCACGATGCGTCGCACATCGGCGAGCAGTGTCCGCAGGCGCTCTCGCTCACGGGGGTCGGCGCGGAGGACTGCTTGTTCCTCAACGTCTGGGTGCCGCAGCGCGGTCGCGAGCTGCCGGTGATGGTGTGGCTGCACGGCGGTGCGTTCCTGTTCGGTAGCGGCGGCGACGCCTACTACGACGGCCGCTACCTCGCGGAGACCTACGGCGTCGTGCTCGTGACCCTCAACTACCGGCTCGGAGCCTTCGGCTTCCTCGCGCACACGCAGCTGACGGCGGAGGATCCTGCGTATCCATCGTCGGGGAACTACGGTCTCGAGGATCAGCGTGCGGCGCTCCAGTGGGTGCAGCGCAACATCTCCGCGTTCGGCGGCGATCCCTCGCGGGTCACGCTGTTCGGTGAATCCGCCGGTGGCTTCTCGACCTGCGTCCACTACGCGTTCCCGCGCGGCGAGCATTTGTTTGCCGCGGCGATCAGCGAGAGTGGACTGTGCGCATCGACGATTCCCGAGCCTTCGCTCGCGCAGGCGGAGATCGCCGGTGCGCGGATCGCCGACCAGCTCGGGTGCACGGGCGCCGATGCGATCGCGTGCCTGCGCGGCAAGACCGACGACGAGCTCCGTGAAGCCACCAAGGTCCCGCCGCGCTCGGAACAAGATCCGGGCGGGCCCTTCTACGCCGACGAGACGACCATGGTGTCGACGCTCCCTAACGTCGACGGTCTGGTCATCCCGATCACCCTCCGCGAGGTGTTCGCCACCGGTGACTTCGAGCCGCGGCCACTGCTCCTCGGCACCAACCGCGACGAAGGCACGCTGTTCCACTCGGTGTTCTTCGCCGCCACCGTGCGGGACGAACAGGACTACCGCGACGCTGTGGGCCGCAGGTTCGGTGCCGCGAACGTCGACGCGATCGTCGCGCAGTATCCAGTCGCGAGCTTCGCGAACGCGAACCGGGCACTCGCCGAGGTCACCGGTGATTCGTTCTTCGCCTGCCCCGCGCGACGCACGGCGCGTGGGGCCGCCGCGGCCGGTGCGACGACGTACGTCTACTCGTTCGAGCGCGCGCTCGACGATCCGTTCCTCGACGACCTCGGCGTGTTCCACAGCTCCGAGCTCCCGTTCCTGTTCAACAGCCCTCCCCAAGCGTTCCCGCTCGGCAAGGTCGGCGCCGGTCAGGCGGTCGCCGATGCGATGCAGCGCTACTGGACGAGCTTCGCGATCACGGGATCGCCCGAGGGTGAAGTCGCGTGGCCGGCCTACGAGCTGGCGAGTGATCGACACTTGATCATCGACTCCACCATCACGACCGGCACGGGGTTGTATGCCGATCGCTGTGCCTTCTGGGACGCGATCTCGGACGCGCGCTGAGCGAGCGGCTGAACGCGATCACGATGCCGATGAACACGCCGACCACGCCGCCACCGAGCGCGCCGGCGACGCCACCGATCAACCCGCCGTAGTCCTCGATCCCGTTGCGCGCTTCCTCGAACGCGCCACCGACGATCACCGGTGCGACGACCGCAGCCACGGCGCACAGGATCAGCGTCGCGATCACCGTCGAGGCCCCGATCACCAGCCGATTACGTGGAACCTGCCGCACTCGTCGCGCGCGAGCAGCGAGGGGGATCGCGACCATCACCGAACCGGCGATCAAGCCAAACGCGATCAAGCCGGTGCCGACGAACGGACCGCGATACGAGCCGAACACGACGACGCCGACCGCACCGGGTGCGATGCCGGCGATCACACCGCCGAGCGTGCACGCGACGATCGGGTTCGCGATCGCGACAAGGCCATAGCCAACCCGCGCGATCCGATCGGTGGCCATCGTCAGGGCTTCGCACGCCACCGCGAGCAAGACGCCGACGCCGGGGCCGTAGACCGCGAGGATCGACGCGATCTTGATCCACGGGAGATCGGCATCGCGGTGCTGGACGAAGTAGAGGACGAGCACGATCACCGACGGGAACAGTCCGGCGAGCACGCCGTTGCCGAACGCGGCGGCGAGTCGAGGACCGATCGTCGCCACGCGCCGGCTCGACGAGGGAACGGCCAGCTCCCAGGCGAGGTCGTCCTCGACATCAACCGCCCTCACGCGTTCAGCATGAACCGCGATCGACCACCGGCAAGCCCGAGTTACTTGCTGCCGGCCTCGATCGCCTTCTCGGCTGCAGCCATATCCGGCAGCAGACCCGCGGCCGGCATCCGGCGCACCAGCTCGATCCACGCGGGATCCGCAGCGAACGCCTTCTTCAACAACGGTGCAGCGTGGTCGAAGTCGCCGCGCGACGCCCACGTGATGCCCTGCCAGTACGCCATCTCGGCGTGATCGGGCTCGAGCGCACCCGCCGCCGCATACGCCTCGTTCGCTCCCGCGACATTGCCTGCCTCGAGCAGCGCGTCGCCCCGATTGAGCAGGTCGTACGCGCGAGCGAGGCGAACCAGCCTACGCAGCTCGACGAGCGGTGTTGCGTGATCCTCGATGCGCAGCTCCAGCTTCTTGCCTTCCCACGGATTCGGCGTGCGCTTGCCCGAGACGACGAGGATCGCCGCCGACTGACACCCGCGAATATCGCCGCCCGCTTCCTGCGCGGCCTCGAGGGTCACGAGCAGGCGCTCGGCAAGGTCGCCCTTCGAGCTCTCGAACGCGGCGCGCATCGCCGGCACCACGCGATCGTTGGCCATCAGGTTCGCCTGGACGGCAAAGCCGGGGCCGGTAAGGCCACCCGCGTGCTGGATGCACTTCGCACCCGTGAACGTCGCCGAGTTGCCCTGCGCGTCGACGAAGCCGAGTTGCCGCGAATCACGCAGCTTGTCGAGCGCCACCAGCTGGTCCATCGCAGCTTGCGCGACCGCACCATCGCGCATCAACGCGAGGCCCTTCGGCCCGTACGATGGCTCCGCGAAGGACTGCGTCGCCACCGCTCCGACGCCGGGCTCGGCCCACGTCACGATCGAGCCGACCGAGAACCAGTGCGACTGCACGGCCACGCCGAGATCGCCGGTCACCGGATCACGCGCGACGATCGAGAACGTGTTCGTCGGTCGCAGCGGCGACGTCGTGGTCCCGGTCAAGCCAGGCGTCGTCACCGAGTACGGCGGAGTGCCGCGACACTGCAACGCCTCCGAGGATCTCGGCACCTCGCCATCTAGCGAGCTCGGCGAGTGGCAGGCGACAAGCAGCAGGAGGAGTGCGCGCATCGGCGCGAGCATACTATTCGAGCGCGATCGGTACAGTGCAGTCGCCCTCTCCACGATGGCCCGCGGCATCGACGAGCACCACACAGAACACGCTCTCCGCGGACGCGAGCTCTGCCACGCCCAACGCTTCGCAGGCTTCCGGCAGCGCCGTCGATTCGATCGCACCCACGTCGTTGACGTGCAGCTCCAGCGTGCCGGTGATGCGCTCGCCGACCACCCCACTGGGCGCGATCGCCGGGATCAGGAGCTCGGTGACAAGACCCTCGGCGCGACAGTCATGGATCTCTACGATGCCGTTGCCGAGGTCTCCATCGCTGTCGTCGTAGCGAACGGTGATCGTCAGGTCGTCGCGGGTATCGTCATCGGGTGCGAGCGATTCGGGAGTCGCCGCCGTGATGGTCGCCACCGGACTCGGGTCGTCTCCACCGCACGCGGTGAGAGCAAGAAGGAAGATGAGCTTGTTCATCGGATCTCGATCTGCGAGGTGGAGAAGTCGATCGCGATGATGTTCGGCGTCGAGCCATCGACGTAGACCGCCGTGATGCCGACGTTCTGGCCGAGGGCCGGGCGCTGCGTGATCGCGTGTGTGGTGTTGTCGCGAACGTCGAGCTGCGCGGGGATGGTCCAGGTAAACTTGTAGTTCAGCTTGTCGCCCTTGCCGTCGGGACCGGCGGCATCGAAGGTGGTGGCGCCGAGTTGCTGGTCCTCCAACGCGGTCGGGTTGAGGACGACATCGTTGTTGTCGCCGAGGCTGAGGATCAGTGCGGAGAACGGGATCTCGGAGTCGGCGGTCTCGAAGTCCTGCACCGTGTGGCGCAACACGAGGGTCGTGCCGGGCGCGACCGTGACCGGGCCGGGCCCGTCGAGTCGCGTGCCGCTGTTGTTGAAGATCGCGATCTCGGGACGGCGCGGCGGGTTGTTGAGCTGCGGTGCCGGAGCACTGTCGGGCGAGCGCAGCGCACCACTGTTGATCCACGCCTCGATCTCCGCGACGTCGGCAGCTTCGAGCGGCTCTGCGCCGAGCGGCATCCGCGTCGCGACGCCGTTGATGCCCTTGATCTTGTCGATGAACAAGCTCGACGAAGAGTCGCCGGGTTTGACGCGCAGGCGATCGGACTTCTCGATGCCCGGACGATTGACGAGGTACGCGTAGGTCAGCGCTGGCGTCGACAGGTTCGGCTCGAACTGCCCGTTGTGGCACAGCCCGGGCTGACCGGAGCAGCGCTGCGAGATGATGCGCTCGTGCAGGTCGTCGAGGGAGCCGGGGGCTGCTTCGCTGGTCAGAGATCCCAGCGGATCGACATCCTCGACGTCCTCCGGCGGAGGCTCGGTGGAGCGATCGCTGCCGCAGGCAACGAGTGCCATGAACAGGAGGATCCTCATACCAAGGCCTCCCCGATCACGAGGCCGGGACGAGCGCCGACGGCGTCGAGCTCCGCTTCCAGCTTCGCGTCGTGACCGAGCACGCTCATCGCGGTCATCACCGCATCGATCGTTTCGTATTGCGGCAGCGCGCGCCCTGGTTGCTGGATCCCCGTCGGTGCGAGGACCTGGTTCCTCTTGATGTCGGGGCCCAGTGCCAGCATCCAGACATTGCGATCGCCGTCGTCGCCCTGTCCATGGTCGATGCCCGAGCGACCGAGGCTGTCGGGGTTGTTGCCGTTGGAGAACAGGTGACGCCCGTGTTCGGGGAGCACGATCATCGTCGTCGTGGCGGCGAGCTCGGGGTCCGCCTGGATGAAGTCCCAGAGATGGCGCACGCACGCGTCGGCGATCTGCTGGCCGCGCAGGTAGCCGTTGAAGTCGGCGTGACAGGCATCGACGTCGAGCAGCGTGATCGCCATCACCGACGGCTTGAACTTCGCGAGCACGCGCTCCGCGTGAAAGATCGTGATCGCGTCGGGCGTGCCGTCGAGCGATTGATCCTCGTTGACGACGCCGATGCCGAAGCTGTCGGCGAAGAACTTGTCGTACGTGGTGTCCGAGTAGATCTCGGCGAGGTGCGCCTGGATCGCGGCGTTGTCGACGGAGGACAGGTGCACGTTGGTCTCGGCCGCGCCGAAGTCGGCGGTGTTGCCGTCGAGGACGCGCGTCATCCGACTGACTGCAGCTTCCTCGACGTTATCGATCGGGATCGCCGGCAGCGCAGAGTTCTGCTGCGTCAGGTTGAGCGTGCGCTTGCCACTCGTGATGATGGGAACCACCGGAGACATCACGCCGGGTGGCTGGAGATAGACGCCCGCGTACTTGTTGCCGTACCCGGCGGCACCGCTCGCGATCAGCGCGCGATAGAAGCCGCCGATCTGCGAGATGTACCAGGTGTCCGACGCCGGCATGTTGGTGGCCTGGCGATGCAGCTCGAAGATCGTCGGTACGGGGAGGCGTGCGTCGGCGCGATTCTCGAGCTGGTTGTAGAAGCCCGACAACAGACAGCCGTGACCTTGCAGGTGACCTGGAGGTGCCTTGCCGGAGTTGTCGCCGTAGCGAAGGTTGGTGATCAGCGTGCCCTCGGTGTGGAGGGGCGTGGAGCGGATCGTCGGCCGGCGGATCGGCCGAACCGCCGCGGCGTACTCGGGTGCGATCGTCGGCTCGGGCTGCACACCCGACACACCGAAGCCGGTGACGATCGGCGTGCGACCGAACAAGTTTGGCATCGTCGAGCCTTCGGCCATGCCGAGCGACTCGCGCATCCGCAAGCCGCCGCCGATGCCGACGATGATCACGCGCTTGCCGTTACCGGCGGCGTGCGATTGCTTGATCAACCGCGGCAACATCGATGACGCGGCGGCGGCGCCGATCCCGGCGAGCGCACCACGAAGGAATCCTCGTCTGTTCATGGCTAGCTCCTACTGGCTCTGGTACTCGCGCGACCCGACGATCGCGCGGATGATGGCCTTGGGACCGATGGCAGCGTCGGACTCCCACTCGTTCACGAACACCTGCAACTCGTATGGATTCGGCTCGCGGCCGAGGAGCTTGCGGAACTGTTCGCGGATGAACTCGCGAGGCTCGACGTCGGCCTTCGCGGGCAAGGAAACCTCGTCGCCGGAGAGCAAGCCGTTGGTGACGAGGTTGCGCATCGGTTGCGCATCGCCGATACCGTCGAGGACGGCGACCAGCTGGGCTTCCTCGTCGAGAGGGAGGCGAACCTGGTCGACACCATCGAACTGGAGGATGAAGTCGTACGACTCCGGCGAGCGGCCGAGCAGATCGGCATAGACCGAGCGCACGAACTGGCTCGAATTCTTGCCGCGTGGTTCGCGTCCGCCGCCCTCGGCTTCTCCGGCAGTGGATGGCTGGTAGTCGTAGGTCTCCGTGCAACCGACGACGAAGACGAGGAAGCAGAGGAACGCTCTCATTGCTCGAAGTACTCCCGCGACGACACCACCGAGCGCACGACATCGCGCAGATCGGGGTCGACAGCATCAAGGGTGAGGGTGAAATGAGCGAGCTCGATCGGCGCGGCGTCACGTGCGAGGTAGCGCTCGAACACGCGACGCACGAGGGACTCGCGATAGATCTCGCTCGAGAACACGATGTCGACCAGGTCGGGATACGACGCGCCGTAGCGGTGGAACAGCAGGCCGGCGGGCGAGTCGGGAAGGATCGCGCCGAAGATCATCGCGCGGCCGTTCTCGACCTCGTCGGGCTCGGCGGGTCGCGACAAGAAATCGTCGAACAGCGTGCGCACGCGCGCCTCGGGCGAGCCGGTGAGGGCGAAGTATCCGGTGGCCACGGCGTAGCGGCGCTCGAGCGAGGAGCTGGGCTCGCCGTCGCCAAACTCGATCGGCGTCAGCCGGAGATTCGCGCGCTCGGCGTGATACGGGACCAGGGTCGGGCACTGGCACGCGCACGAATCAGCAAGGCTGCACGACAAGCACGCCGGGTCGGTGCCACGAATGATGCCGCACACGAGGTCGTACTGCTCCTCGAGGGTGTTGCCGCCGAAGATCGAGTTCTCGAGCTCCTCGGTCCACACGGTCGAGAACTCCGAGCTGGCGAGCAGCTCGGCGACGAGCTCACCGCGAGCCACCGACGTATTGCCGGCCGCCTGCAACCGCGTGGTCGCGGACGCGAGCTCTGGATCACTGGGGGCGCGACCGTTGAGATCGAGATACGCGTGGCGCAGGTAGCGCTGGATCTCGGCCTCGGTATCGACGGCGCCGCCGATCGGCTGCTGTCCCCCGTGGGTCTCGTTGCAGGCCGCGAGGCACAGCAAGACGACATGTCGTGGCTTGAGCATGAATCTCCCAGCACGGGTGAATTGCAACGGCAGGGCCACGCAACTTCACTGACAGTTCGCGTGCTTGGGCGATCGTCCCCTACATCTTCACCGTAGGATTCCGAGACTCGGGGGTGAAAGCCAACATGGTACCAACGCCTCCCATGTCCACCGAGCTCGTTCGTGAGGTCGCCGGCGTCTCGCTCGCCACCCAGCGCCACTACGTCATCAAGCGGAAGTTCTGGTCGTTCCTCGAGCGCGTGTTCCGGGTGTGGACCAATGACGGGCAGCTGATCATGTACATCAAGCACCCGCTCTTCAAGCTGCGCGAGGAGTTCATGGTCTACGAGGACGAGGCTCAAACGCGGCCGCTCCTCCGCGTCAAGTCCAAGCAGGTCGTCGCGCTCAACCTGACGTACGAGATCACCGATGCGGGATCGGGTGTCCTCCTCGGCTCGGTCCGCAAGCAGGGCTTGAAGTCGATCCTCCGCGACAAGTTCATCGTGGTCGACGCGAACGAGCAGGAGATCGGCTACGCGGAAGAGCAGGGCGCGTCGGTCCTTCGCCGGTTCTTCCCGTGGCTGACGTCGAAGCACGCCATCTTCGCGAACAACCAGATGGTCGCGTCGATCGACCAGAAGTTCAAGTTTTTCACGAAGGAGTTCAACGTCGAGATCCATCAGTCGTCGATGGATCCTCGCTTCGTGCTCGCGATCTCGTTGCTCGCGCTGATGGCCGAAGCGCGGCGCGAGAACGGCTGATCTCTACTCGGGCGGCTTCTCGGGCGCCTTCTCGGGCGCCGGCTCTGGCTCCGGCTTGTTGATCGCCGTGTGGATCTCCAGGCTGGTGACGCCCGACTCGAGCAAGCACACGGCGAGCTTCTTCGCGGCCGCGGCCGCCTTGGGCTCGTCGGCCTTGACGTTCTTCGCATCGCCGAGCTTCGCGAGGTCGCCGAGCACGGCCTTGCCGCATGCGGCGTCCTTCTGCGCAGCGCATTCGCACGCGCGCTTCTCGAGCCCCTCGACCTCTTCGGTGACGTCGCGCTTGCAGGCGATCAGCAGGACGGCAGCGAGGGCGAAGCGCATCTAGGACTTCGTAACATGGTCCCGCGTGAACCACCACGCCCACACAATGAACACGAGCTGGAGCGGAAGCCGCGCCCACAGCGCCCAGCTCGGAACCGGGTCGTTGCCGAGCGGCAGGTCGTTGACGGCCATGTTGATGTTCGCCGGGAACACCGCGAGGAACAGCAGGATGAGTCCCCACGCGGCGAGCTTGCGCGTCGCGGGCAAGATCAGGCCGAGCCCACCCGCGATCTCGGCGATGCCGGAGAAGTAGACGAGGAAATCGTGCGCCGGTAGCACCTCCGGCATCATCCCGAGGTACGGCGCCGGGTTGTAGAAGTGATTCGCGCCTGCTCCGACCATGATGATCGTGAGCAGCCAGCGAAGCACGAGCTTGATGCGCATCAGAACGCGTACTGCTTGAAGAAGTCCCACTCGAGTTGCGTGGCGCTCGCCTTCTCGGGACAGGAGTAGATGCCGGCGCTCGCGTTCCCGCCTGCCCAGCAGTGGCCCATGTTGTCGAACGTGCACAGCTCGACCTGACCGCCGGCGGGGCAGCCCTCGTAGTGAACACAGGTGCCGCCCGTGACGGCACGCGAGGTGGTGGTCAGCGAGCAGCCGTTCCTCTCGGCCCACGCGTCTGCCGCGGGTTGGGTCGCGATCACCGGCAGCGCGCCGGGATCGTTGCAGCCGGCCGGGACGAGTGGATCTGCCGAGCCGTGGAAGATGATGATCGGTCGTTTGTCGTTCACGCAATTGTCGAGGGAGTGGGTGCCGCCCGAGTGCGGCGCGACGGCGCGGAAGTCGCTGCGCATGCAACCGATGTGATGCGAGAAGTACCCGCCCATCGAGAAGCCCGTCGCGTAGATGTGCTGGAGGTCGACGCACTGATCCTCGGCAACGTCGGCCTTGATATGATCGAGGAAGGCGAAGTCGTCGCCGGTCGCGTTCGGAGGGATGCCCGCGAACGTCGGACACACGTTGCTACCCACGTTCCACGGCGCGCCGAGTGTGTCGGCGCCGCCCTGGCCATCGGGGAATGCGAGCGCGATGCCCTCGGCGTCGGCGATCGCTTCGTAGTCGGTGATCTCGTGCATCTTGTCGCCCGACATCGTGTAGCCGTGGAACACCATCACCAGCGGGATCGGCGTGGTCGCCGAAACACCCGCGGGCAGGTAGATCTGGAACGTGCGATCGAGCCCGGCCACGTTCGCCGTCCGCGTGGTGTAGCCGCGCTGCCCACCGCGCAGGCCGCAGGTGCCAGCATCGGGTGGCAACGGCGAGTCACCGAGTGGCACATCCACCGTGTCGTCAGCCGTGCCAGGCGCCGAGCTGCCGCAGGCGGCCAGCACAGCAATCAGGATCCCCGGCCGGAACACGCTGCGAATGTGCCCGGGGCATGAACCGACAGCAAGGGTCTTTTCATCTCACCCACTCGTGGAAGACCAAGACCTCATGCCAATCGACCGGCCGCGCACCGACGCGGAGCTTGCCGCAGCCCTCGACGACGTCCGGGCCGCACCTCGCGACGAGGGGATCGTCGCGCTGATCGTCGCGCGCCCGGCCAAGAACCAACGCGCGGTCCTCGAGATCGGACAGCTCGATCGGCAGCTCGGGCTGATCGGAGATTGCTGGCCGACCAAACCGAGTCCCAAGCTCGGGCGCGTCAATCCGAACTCCCAGATCACGGTGATGAACGTCCGCGCGCTGCGCGCGATCTGCGACGAAGCCGACTGGCCACTCGCCGGTGACAACTTGTGCGTCGATCTCGATGTCTCTGCAGACAACCTGCCGCCGGGGACGCGGTTGGTGGTCGGCGAGGCCGAGCTCGAGGTCACCGCCGATCCACACCTCGGGTGTGTGAAATTCACGAAACGCTACGGGTCGACAGCGACGAAGTGGGTCAACTCCGAGGTCGGTCGCGAGCTCAAGCTGCGCGGGATCAACGCCATCGTGATCCGCGGCGGCACGGTGAAGCGCGGCGATTCGATTCGCAAGGCGTGACATGCTCCGCGGATGCTGCGCATCTTCATCTTGGTCGTCGTGCTCGGGTCTTCGGTCGCTGCTGCGCCCAACGCGAAGCAACTCGCAAAGGAGCGCGTCACCGCCGCCGAGAAGGTCTATGCGGGCACGCTCGCCTTCTTGAAATCCGGGCGAGCCACCGGCGAGAGCGCGTACGCGTGGTCGGTGCGCTGGCTCGACGCCGAGCTCGCGAACGGCAGGCCGGCCAAGCAGGCGTTCGCAGATCATCAGGCGCGCATGACCTCACTCGAGGGGGACGTCGCGAAGGCCGTGCAGGCCGGGACAGCGAGCCCGATCGACGGCGCCGCTGCGGACTATTTCAAGGTCGAGGCCGAGCTCTGGGCGCTGCGCGGCAAACGCTAACCTGACAAGAACGCCGCGAGTTCGGTCCAGCTCGGTGATGGACACCTCGACCTCCGCGCGCACTCGGCGCGAGTCGGGATCAAGGTCCTCGCGACCCCACCAAGCGTAATCGTTATAACGATTGTTATAACGAATCTCGCTACAACCGTCGTTGTAACGAACGTTCGTCGACGACGTGTGCGGGTGTCCGCAGCGAACGCGTACTGGCTAGTTCGGCCGGCGCCAGACATAGCCGAGACCCTTGACCGACACGATGATCGCCGGCTTCTCGGGCTCGCGCTCGATCTTCTTGCGCAGCGTCGCGATCGCCATGTCGACGGAGCGGGTCTCGATCTCCGGCGAGACGTGAAACACGTGCTCGAGGATCTCGCGGCGCTCGACGGTGCGCTCGCGGTTGCGATGCAGCCATCGGATCAGCTCGACCTCGCGGGGCGACAGCGTCATCACCTTGCCCTCGCGCACCGCCACGCAACGCGACAGATCGAACATGCAGCCGTCTGCTTCGATCAGCTCGGGTAGCTTCGGGACCAGGCGGGCTCGCCGTCCGAGTGCATCGACGCGCGCGATCATCTGCGCTCCCGCGAAGGGAACGCTGAGTGCATCGTCGGCGCCGGCGCGCAGTCCCGCGACGCGGCCATCAACGTCATCCAACCCGTTGTCGGTGAGGACCAAGATCGGCAGCGCCTCGTCGCGTACCCGCAGGAGTCCGACGAGGTTGAGTGCCGTGACGATCACGACCTCGGCAGCGACGTGACTCGGTGGGGTGGTCACCACCTCGACATCGTGTCCTTCGCTGACGAGCAACGTGCGCAAGTTCGCGCCATGGGCCGCCGCCGGGTCGATCACCAGGATCCGCACCTGCGGATGATGCACTCGAACGGCGATCTGTATCCCGAGGAATGCGAGCAGAGCTCCGCAACCCTGCATTCCTCCTCGAACCGCGCGTGGCACGAACGCTGCTCTGGTTGGCTGTGTCATGTTCACGATCGAGCTGTCGCTTGCACTCGCGTGGGCGGCCTGGATTGGCTGGGCGTGGTGGTTGATCGATCGATCTGGGATTCGCAAGACGTCGCCTCGCAAAGGCGACGTTGGTCGTTTCGGGCTGATCGCAACCTCGAGAACGCCGATCGCCGACCGCGGGACACGTCCGCGGTAACACGCGCTGATCGCAACTCTCGATCTCTCCTCGCAACACGCGATGCAACGATGCTGGCACGTCGTCTGCTCTAGCTGTGTTCACGGCAACGATGCCGCATCAACGAGAGTCATCAAGAACGCGGCCGAATCCCTTGCCGAGTCCGCCCAACTGAACGGGATGTGGTTCGCACCACGGGGCGGCAGAACAAGGGTTCGGGATAGGGTCCCGAGAGACCACGGCGAGATCGTGTGACTACGATCGCCCGCCGAGTCAGGCGCACACTCGAGCAACTCCCGTCGGGGGGCAGGAGTTGCACAGGGGACGAGTACGCGCACGGCTCGGCGGGCGTTTCTTTGGTTTTCGAGTATGTTCCGAGCCATGAAGAAGCTCGTACTTGCAGTGATGGTGCTGTCGACGATCGCGTTCGTCGCACTGCGCCGCGGTGGCAACGACACCGCGACCTCGGAAGCGCCGGTGCTCGATTCGAAGCTGGCGCTCGACCGGATCTGGATCGATCACATCCCGCGCAACGACCGCGACGTGTTCCAGCTGTGGGTCGCCGTCACCGAGCAGCCCTTCGGCATCTTCCAGGCGACCTCGCAGTGGAAGGGCCAGTACGAGCTGTTCCAGTACGAGGCGAACGGCGACGAGCTGCGCCTCCACTACGGCCAGTCCGGCGACAAGGAGAAGGTCAAGGCCGTCGCCACCAAGTGCAGCGAGAAGGGTATGGACTACTGCCTCGAGCTCAAGGGCGCGAGCCGCGGCGTCAAGAAGTACTACTCGATGGAGGATTGGGTCATCGACGGGCGGATGGACACGCTCGACCACATCCGCGCTCGCGTGCAGGACAAGCTGCAGACGCCTGCTGCTGACGACTGAGCTGATCCGCCGCCTCGCGGTGCGGAACTCGATCGTGACCTGAATGTCGCGCGGGCTGTTTTCGCGCAACCGCGATTTTCGCCGGTTGTTCCTCGCGAGCGTGATCTCGCTCGGCGGGGATTGGTTCTCGTTCGTCGCCGTCGCTGATCTGGTGACCGAGCTGACGGGCCGACCCGGCACCGCCGCGTACGTCTATGCCGCGACGGTGTTGCCGGTGTTCCTGGCGTCGCCGATCGCAGGCAAGATCGGCGACCGCTTCGACCGCCGCAAGATCCTGATCCTGGCGGATCTGTTTCGCGTGCCCGTGGCGCTCCTGCTCTGCCTCGCTGCCGCATGGAGCAGCCTTCCGCTCGCGGTGATCTCGATCATCCTGCTCGGGGTCGGCGCGAGCTTCTACGATCCGATCGCCGCGGCCGCGACGCCGAACCTCGTCGAGGAACGCGACCTCGCGAGCGCACAGGCGCTGATGGGTGCGGTGTGGGGATCGATGTTGCTCGTCGGTGCAGGTCTCGGCGGCGTGGTCGCCGAGGTGTTCGGTCGGTACACCGCGTTCGCGATCGACGCCGCCTCGTTCGTCGTCTCGGCCGCCCTCGTCGCGAAGATCCAGCGACCGATGCAACAGCCTCGTCCCGACGGCGACGATCACGGGCGTTTGCGAGACGTCTGGGCGTACGCGCGCAAGGATCGCGTCGTCGGTCGCTTGTTGTTCGCGAAGGGCGGGGTGTCGTGGGCGAATGGCATCGTCGGGCTGCTCCCCGGGTTCGCGCACGGCAAGTTCGCCGGCGTACCGCTGGCGACGGGCCTGCTGTTCGCGGCGCGTGGACTGGGTGCGCTCGTCGGTCCGTTGCTCGCGCGCCTCGCGTCGGGCGACAGACCATCGCCGCGCGCGATCGTGATCCTGTGCGCCCTCTCGACGCTCGGCTACGGCGCGTTCTATGCCGTGTTCCCACTCGCGGAGTGGTTCTGGCTCGCGCTGGTGCTCGTCGCGCTCGCGCACATCGGTGGTGGCGCGCAGTGGGCGCTGTCGACGATCGGCCTGCAAGCCGCGACGCCGGATCACCTGCGTGGTCGCGTGATGTCGCTCGACTACGGTCTCGCGACGCTCGGCATCGGGACCTCGGCGCTGGTCGCCGGTGCGATCGCCGACGGTGCGAACGAAGATCTGTCGACGTGGGTGCTCGCCGCCGTCGCCGGCGTCTATGGCACCGTGTGGCTGGCGTGGAGCTGGCCGGTCGTGCGCGCTACTCGTTGACCGGGCGACCGGTGTCGAACCACACCTTCCACGCACCGTCGGGTTGCTGCTTCCAGATCGTCACGTAGGTCGACTTCCAGCCGTCCTCGGGTTTGCTGCCCGTGAACGTCGCCTTGCCGACGGTGAAGCCGACCTTGTCGCGCTTCCCCGACGCGATCGGTTGCCACGCGAGCGTGCCCGAGGCGAGCACGTCCTTCATCACATCGGTGATCGCGGCCGCGCCCTCGATCCGCTTGCCCCTGCGAAGCATGCCGCCGTCGGGCGCGAACGCGGCGAGCCAGCCATCGATCTTGCGCTCGAGGACGTCCTTCGCGAACGCGCGATCGGCCTCTTCGAGCTCGGAGGCCGGCGTGCGCGAGCCGGGCTGAAACGCGAACGTCTCTGCCTTGCCGCCACCTGCGACGGTCGCCGTGAGACCGGGCGTGGCGTACTCGTAGTTGATGGTCTTCGGAAAGTCGTGCGCGGGGTTCGCGAACGCGACGAGGGTGGCCTCGAGCTTCACTTGCTCGAACGTCGTCGAGTCGCCACCACCGGGCATCGCGATCAACCGCAGCTTGCCGTCGGGCTTGCCAGGACCGTCGGCGTCGTCGACGATCATCACCTCGAAGCTGCCGTCCTTCGCGAGCCCGATGCCGTAGATCGCGCCGCTCGCGGCGATCCAATGCTCCTCGCCCTGCGGTCCTTCCCAGTCGCCGAGCCACCAGTCGAGCGGGATCAGCGCGGGCGACAGCTCCGCCGACGGTTGCTTCGGCGGGTGAGGGCGCAGCGGCTCGCCGGACGGCTTCGCGGGGGCGCTGCAGGCGACGAGTGCGAGGATCACGTGACGCATGACGGAGCGCAGTGTATCCAGTTCGCCATGCCAGGGGACGCAGGACGGAAAGGGCACAAGGATCTGCAGCTGTGCCGGCAGGTGTTCGATGCGCTCAGCCTCGCGCTCGCCGACTACGACGACCCGCTGCTCGACGAGCTCGTCCTCGATTCTGTGATCCCGGCGCCAAACTCGGCGCGCGTCGAGGTGCTGTTCGTGCCGTCGAGCGACAAGGTCGACGTCGATGCCGCGCTCGACAAGCTTCACTCGATCGTCGGGGAGCTCCGCTCCGAGGTGGCCGCCGAGGTGTCGCGTCGCAAGATCCCCGAGCTCGTGTTCCGCGTCGGGCCGCGCCTGCCCACGATCCCGCCACCCGAGTAGTTACAGCCGCGCGACATCACACCGAGGAAACACCTTCGGTCGCTCGCGAGAAGTGACTCGACGTCGGCGCGCGTCCGCACGATTGTTCGCGCGTGAACTGGGGACTCGCTGCACTGCTGCTCTGCGCGTGTGGATCATCGTCGGTGCCGGGAGGCGACGACGACCTCGCACCCGATTCGCCAGCGCCAGATCCCGACGGACCCACCGGCGTGTGGACGGTAGATCCAGCGTGCCCCGATGCTCTCGACGCGATCTATCAGCTCCCGGCGCAGCTCCCCGCCGAGGCCGGCGCACTCGTCCATTGCTCGCTCGGCGAGCTGCTCGATCAAGCCACCGTGCAAGCCAGGATGGCGGAGGAAGGCGCGGAAGGGGTCGTCGCACAGACGGGCGTGCGCGTCGTCAAGGTCGCGTATCGGACCTCGCGCTCGAACGGCACCGCGACGATGACCACCGCGACGATCTACGTGCCCGCCGTACCGCGCGCGCTGCCGGCACCCATCGTGTTGATCGGGCGCTCGACGTCGGGCCTCGCCGATTCGTGCGCACCTTCGAAGGAAGCGCTCCCTGGCGCGAACCTCGCGTTGCCGTTCGCGGCGCGTGGCTTCATCGCCGTGATGCCAGACTTCTCGGGCCTCGGCCCCGAAGGCACGCACAGCTACCTCGACAACCACGAGGCAGCGCAACAGCTGTTCGACGGTGCCCTCGCTGCCGCAGCACTCGAGCCTGCCGGCCTCGTCGGCGATCCCGTCGGTGCCGCCGGCTACAGCCAGGGCGGTGGCACGGTGCTGTCGAGCCAGGCGCTCGAGCAGGCGATCACCGGTGCGCACACCCTCAAGGCCGTCGCCGCGATCGCACCCGAGTGGCCGATCTCGACGAAGTCGTTCTCGTACCAGGACGTCCTTCGCAACCCGTCGCGCATCACGGGCCTCGCCGGGCTCGCGCCGCCCACCGTCACCGTGTTGCGGCACTACGGGTTCTTGATCAACCGCTTGGGGATGACCGGCGGCGAATCGTTTCCCGCTGACGAGCGCGACTCGATCATCAGCAGCATCAACTCCCTCTGCACGATCCCACTCGGTGGGGCGCTCGGAGCACAGCAGCTGCGACTCGAGGACCTCGTCGACGAGCCGTTTCGACTCGAGGTGCTCGCATGCATCGACGGCACCGCTGGATGCACCGGGCTCGGCAAGGCGTTTCACGACTGGCTCGTCGCCGACTTCGTCCAGGCTGATCCGCAGGGCGCGCGCGTCCTGATCACGCAGGGTCTCGGCGATCAGGTGATGCCCGCCGCTGGCGAAGCCGCGTGCGACGTCGCGAAGCTTCGCGCCGAGGGTATCGAGCCCGACATCTGCAGCGATCCCACCGCCACCCACGACACGGTCCTCGAGCGCAAGATCGAGCACGTGGTCGCGTGGGTCGAAGCGGTGATCACCGGAACCACGCCGCCGAGCTGTAGCTCGACCACGCTGCCGAGCTGCAATCGCTGACGCGGCACGAATCCGCGTAACTCGACGGCCCACGCTGGAGAGACCTGGCGATACTCCGGCCATGACCGACGCCGAGCTCGAACGCATCGTCGCCCGCCGCTGGCGACTCGGCGCGCTGTTGACCGCCGTGATGATGGTGGCGTACTTCGGGTTCATCCTGTTGGTCGCGTTCGCGAAGCCGACCGTCGGGCAGCTGCTCGCGGGTGACCGGGTGAGCCTCGGGATCGTGCTCGGCGCCGCCGTGATCGTGCTCGCACCGATCCTCACCGCCATCTACGTGCGGTGGGCCAATCGCCACTACGACTCCGCGATCGCCACGCTTCGGGAGCGGCAGTGACCAGCTCGATCGGCGAGGCCAACCCGACGGCGATCGCATCGTTCCTGGTGTTCGTCGGGATCACGCTCGTGATCACCTGGTGGGCCGCCCGCCGCACGCGCGATGCCTCGCAGTTCTTCGCCGCCGGTGGCCAGATCTCGGCGGTCCAGAACGGCTTCGCGCTCGCCGGCGACTTCATGAGTGCCGCCAGCTTTCTCGGCATCGCGGGCATGGTCTCGCTGTCGGGGTTCGACGGCCTGATCTACTCCGTCGGTTGGCTCGTCGGCTGGCCGGTGATCACCTTCCTGATCGCCGAGCCGCTGCGCAACCTCGGCAAGTACACGTTCGCCGACGTCGTCGCCTATCGCCTCGAGCAAGGCCCGGTGCGCGTCGCCGCCGGCATCAGCACGCTCACCGTCGTCGCGTTCTATCTGATCGCGCAGATGGTCGGCGCCGGCGAGCTGATCCAGTTGATGTTCGGAATTCCGTACCGCTGGGCGATCGTGCTCGTCGGCGGCGTGATGCTGCTCTACGTGTTGTTCGGTGGAATGATCGCCACCACGTGGGTGCAGATCATCAAGGCGTGCCTGCTCCTCCTCGGCGCGACGCTCCTCGCCGTCCTCGTCCTCGCCCACTACGAGATGAATCCGCTCGACCTGTTCGCGGCCGCACGCGATCAGTACGGCGCGTCTGTGCTCGCACCTGGCAAGCAGGTCGCGAACCCGCTCGACGCCGTCTCCCTCGGCATCGCCTTGATGTTCGGCACCGCCGGCCTGCCGCACATCCTGATGCGGTTCTACACGGTGCCCGATGCCCGCACGGCCCGCCGCTCCGTCGGCATCGCCACCTCGCTGATCGGCTTCTTCTACCTCGTCACCTTCATCCTCGGTTTCGGTGCCGCCACGCTCGTCGGCCGCGATGGCATCAAGCTGTTCGGCGAGAAGGGCAACATGGCCGCGCCACTGCTCGCCGAGACCCTCGGTGGCACCGGCTTCCTCGGCTTCATCTCCGCCGTCGCGTTCGCGACGATCCTCGACGTCGTCGCCGGGCTGACGCTCTCGGGGGCCGCCGCGGTCTCCCACGATCTGTGGGGCCACGCGATCAAGAAGAACCAGTTCAAGGAGCACGACCAGCTCCGGATCGCCCGCTACGCGACCGTCGGTCTCGCGCTTCTCGCCATCCTGCTCGGCGTGGTGTTCGAGGGCCAGAACGTCGCGTTCATGGTCGGGCTCGCCTTCGCGATCGCTGCCAGCGCGAACTTCCCGGCGCTGCTGCTGTCGATGATCTGGAAGCGCTTCACCACCCGCGGTGCCGTGGCGAGCATGTTGACCGGGACCGTCGTCACCCTGGTGCTGATCGTGCTGTCGCCGACGGTCTACGACGAGCTGCTCGGCTACGAGACCGTGTTCCCGCTGCGCAACCCCGGCGTGATCACCGTGCCGCTGTCGTTCCTGGTCGGGATCCTGGTCTCGCTGTCGAAGCGGGAGCCGCTGGCCGAGGACAAGTTCGCGGAGGCGCAGCACCGCATGCATTTCGGGCCCAAGCCCACTGAATGAGCTTCGTTAGGGTCTGAAATGGCGCCACCAGCGAGGTTTCGAGGATCCGTTGCACTTAACACTCGACAGCGGGCCAATTCCCCGTCACATAGAACCCGCGTCCCCGATCTCGGTCGAGCTTTTTGGCCTTGCGAGCGGATGTAGCGATTTTTGCGGGAGATTCTACGATGTCCGAAGGTACGATCAAGCGTTTGACTGACAAGGGTTTTGGTTTCATCGAGAACGGCACGGGGACCGACATGTTTTTCCACATGTCCGCCGTCGAAGGTGTCCGTTACGAGGAGCTCCGCGAGGGCCAGAAGGTGTCCTACAACGAGGGCCGCGGCCCGAAGGGTCCGCGCGCAGAGAACGTTCGCGTGATCTAATTCGAAACTTCGAATGAACCCAAAAAGCCGGCGAACTTCGCCGGCTTTTTTTCGTTCGCTTCACGAGGGACGGGTGCGCGGCAGACCCGCGCTCGACTACGGTCGGAACAGCGTCGTCGTCA
>JBBQJJ010000016.1:0-42410 GCA_038325805.1 Haliangiales bacterium | reverse complement strand
GGGGCCGAGGTCGGGGCGGTTGTTGCCGTCGATCGGCGTGGGGACGGCGACGATGAACACCGTGCAGTCGGCCAGCTTCGACGCATCCGCCGTCAGCTCCATGTGCTTCGCCGCGACGAGATCGGAGTCCGCGACCTCGAGGGTGTCGTCGTGGCCCTTCTTGAGCTCGTCGACGCGCTTCTGACGGATGTCGAAGCCCACCGTGGGCAACGTGCGACCGAAGGCAATGGCGACCGGGAGCCCGACGTAGCCGAGACCGATAACCGCAATCTTTTCTTCGTTCAGTGGGCGCATCGTATTTCCGCTGGAGGACACCACGGATCACTTCCCTCGATCAACCGACCAAGAGAATCCCGAGGAAGCGACCGGGTGGCATGAGGGGAGCGAGCTGCAGCAGTTCCTGCTCCTGTGTCTCGTGTGCGGTCGCCACGAGCGCGACCCCATCCATGCACGCCGCCGCGCTGCCGTGCTCTCCGAGCAGCTCGAATCCGGTGAGGTCCACGAGCACGTGAGCAAATAGCTCTGAACCTTCGAGCAACACTCGGGCCAGCTGAGGCACGACTTCTCCTGGGCTCTCCACCTTCGGTGCCGACAGCAGCGCGAGCGAGCCTTGTAACCAGCGCGTGCTGAACACGCTCTCCTCGTGATCGGTCTCCTGACCACGCGCCAGCTCCGGAAGCCCTGGATAACGCACGTTCGCGTCGACCACCGCAACGGTGGCTCCCGTCAGATCGCACAGCGCGATCCCGAGCTGGATGAGGAGTGGGGGCACGGCGACCCTGTCGCTGGACGGCACGAAGCCGATCACGCGCAGCTTGTCGTTGTGGATGCGCCGTGCGACGCGGGCGCACGCTGCCTTCAGCTCACCGGAGCGAACCTCCCCGATCGCGATCCCCATCGCGGCGAGCGCTTCGGCTGCATCCTGTGCCATCGCGTGCCCAGGATAGCGTGTCGCGCCTTGCGGAGTCGGCCGCACACACGGTAACGACGAGAGGTGCTGTCGATCGTTCACGTGCTGTCGTCGTACGGAGTCGGCGGCCAGGAGCGCGTCGCACTCGATCTCGCGATCGGACAACGTGCGCGCGGTCACCGGGTGAGCGTGCTGTCTCTCGCACCTCCACCCGACGGTGCGATGGCGGAGGAGTTGGCCCGCGCAGGTGCCGAGCTGGGCCGCGTGCCGAAGCAGGATCGCGGGGTCGATCCCACGCTCGTGTTCCGCCTCGCGAAGGAGCTGCGAGCCCGCAAGGCGGACGTCGTGCACACGCACAACCCGCTCCCGCTGGTCTACGGCATCCCGGCGGGCCGACTCGTCGGAGCCGCGGCGATCCACACCAAGCACGGCAAGAATCCGTCGGGTCGTGCGAACCGGATGCTCCGCCGGGTGGCGGCGCAGCTCGCCCACGCGTTCGTTGCCGTCTCCGAGACCACCGCGACCCAGGCGCGCGAACAACGCGAGATGCCCGAGCGCCGGCTGCACGTGATCCCGAACGGGATCCGCCTCGAGCGCTACACGCCCGATGCGGAGGCGCGTGCGGCGATCCGTGTCGAGCTCGGCCTCGGAGATGCGTTCGTCGTCGGCACGGTCGGGCGGCTCGACAAGTTCAAGAACCAGGCGATGCTGGTACGCGCGATGGCGCCGCTGCTGTCGTCGAGGGTGCGGCTGGTGATCGTCGGTGAAGGTGATGCACGCCCCGAGGTCGAGGCCGCGATCAAGGCGCTGCCCGAGCCGCGCTGGGTGGTGATGACCGGCCGGCGGATGGACGTCCCTCGCATCGTTCATGCGTTCGACGTGTTCGCGCTGTCCTCGATGACGGAGGGGCTGCCGCTCGTCGTCCCCGAGGCGATGGCGGCCTCCCTTCCCATCGTGACCACCTCCGTCGGTGGGTTGCCCGACGTGATCGACGAAGGCGAGACCGGGCTCCTCGTCCCCGTCGATGAAGCGGCGATGCGCGAGGCGCTTGCGGGGCTCGAGCACGACCGCGAGCGCGGTCGCGAGATGGGCGCGCGGGGTCGAGTCGTCGCGCTCGAGCGCTACAGTCACGACCGCATGGTCGATCAGTACCTCGAGCTCTACCGGATGGCGGGCGCGAAGGTCTGACCGCTACGAACAGGTCGGCGCGCAGCTGCAGATCGCGCGCTCGATGACGCTGTCGAGCCGGCGCTGATAGGTCTCGAAGACAACCTCGCGGAGCCGCCGCATGTCGCGGTTCGCGGCGAGTGCGATGCGGTAGCCGGTGCGCCGGATCAGGCCGAGCGCGCCACCCGCCGGAGAGCTCGTCGGTACCAGCACGTCGAACGTCGCATCACCACGAGCCCACATCACCTCGTCGATGCCGGGGATCTCGAGCTCGAGCTGGACCTCGCGCCGCGTCGCGCCACCCACGTACGGGCGCTCGATCCGCAGCCCGCCGGACGACAGATCGAGTGCGACGCTGGCGAGCTCTCGACCGTCGATCATCTCCCAGCACAGTGCCTCGACCTCGATACGTGGACTCTCTCGACGGTGAATCACCATGAGAAAATTGTCCCAAGCGCGGGCTACCGATCGCCAGTTTCCGGCTACTCGGGGTTGATATAAGCGAAGCGCGGGACGGCGATCTGGGCGATGAACATCGCGTCGTTCATCTCGCGATCCGTCGATAACCTGCGGACATCGAACGGATCGACGGGCAGCATGCCGCGCAGCGACAGCGGCCACACCCGGTTGACGCCGGTCTTGTTCGACAGCCCGATCCGGTACCCGGCGGCGGCCAGCGCATCGCGGATCCGACCCTCGCGGGCGATCCGGCGACCGACCGGATAGGCCATCGCGCGGACCGGGCGGCCGAGTTGCGCTTCGAGCTCGAGGCGCGAGTGCAGGCATTCGTCCTCGAGCGCCGCGTCGTCGAGCGTCTGCAGCACGCGGTGGTAGCGACCGTGCGACTCGACGTCCATCCCGGCGCGGGCGAGGGCGCGGACGTGGTCCCAGTGCATGATCAGCTTGTTCGCGTAGCCTGCCTCGATCTCGGTCGACCACTCGACCTCGAGCGCGCGGCCCAGCCCGTCGAGGAACCGGTCGACGTCGAGCCCCGGCGTGTTCTTGACCAGCGCGGTCAGCTTGCCCTGCAGCTTCTTCTTGTCGCCGCGATCGATCGCCATCGACTGCGGATAGTCGATCGTCGCCGTGGCCAGCTTGCTCTGGCCGATGATCAGCGCGATCCGCTCCCACCAGTACAACCGGCGATCGTTGGTGAACCCCGTGGCGATGAAGAACGTCGCGCGGATCCCGACGGCGCGGAGGATCGGCAGCGCGGTGTCGTGGCACGACAGGTAGCCGTCGTCGAACGTCACCATCACCGGGTTCTCGGGAAGTGGTTCACCATCGAACGCGCGGATCAGCTCGTCGACTCCGATCGGCGTGCAGTAGCGGGCGAGCAGCTCGAGCTGGCGACGGAACTGCGCCGGCGCGGCATCCGAAACATCCGGATCGTACGGATACTCGGCGTCGTGCTCCGCGATGTGGTGGTAGGTGACGATCGAGAGGTTCGGAACGGGAGCGTACCTGCGCAACCGCATGACGGCGCCGATCGCGCCGGAGCGGTGCAGCAAGGAAGCAACACGCTCGCGCACAACCGCAGCATACCCAACCCTGGTGCTATCGTGAGGCCGGATGTTCGCGATTCCCGGCATCGCTGGTCTCATCGTGTTCATCCTGGTGCGCCCGCAGGAGTTCCTGCCGCTGCTCCAGAAGGTGCCCTTTCTGCACCTGTTCGCTGCGTTCGCCCTCGTCGGCTACGTGATCGACGTTCGGCTGCGCCGGACCCAGCCCATCTCGACCCCGATGTTGCCGTGGGCGATCGCGTTCCTGCTGTGGGCCATCGTGTCGACGGCGATCAACGTCCCCGACATCCTGATCTCCAAGGTGATCGAGATGGTCATCCTGTTCACGCTGTACGGGACGATCGCGCACGGGATCCAGCGATTTCGGGCGTTCCAGGTCGTCGTCGGGGTGCTCAGCGTGGTGTGCGTGTTCGTGGCGGCGGTCTGCCTGCACCAGGGGATGTCCCCCATGCAGTGCGTCGGCGGCGAGAACCTCGACGGAGAGGGCGTGGGACGTCCCGACGGGCGGCTGTGCGAGCTGACCGAGCAGTGCGGCGGCCCGGGTGCCGAGCCCGGGCTGCAGTATCGCTGCGAGCTGGTCGGGATCGGCGACATGCACTCGGTCGAGGGGCGGGTGCGGTATCGCGGCGATCTCCAGGATCCAAACGAGGTCGCGCTGGTGATCGGCGTGGGTGGGATCTCCATCCTCGTCGCGTTCATCGTGCGCAAGCGCTCCGGCTTCTTCCGGCTCGCCGCGACGCTCGCGATCGCGATCTGCGTCGCCGCCGTCATGCTCACCAAGTCACGCGGTGGGCAGGTGGCGATGCTGCTCGTGTTCTTCGTCTACATGGTGAAGAGGTACAGATTCAAGGCCGTCATCCCCGCGGCCATGATGGCCGTCCCGCTGATGATCTTCGGCGGGCGCGACGACGGTGGCTCCTCCGACCAGTCGACGATGGAGCGTTACGAGGCGTGGTCGAAGGGACTCGACCTGTTCGGCCAGAGCCCGATCTACGGCGTCGGTGCTGGCCAGTTCGTCGAGCACCACTACCTGACCGCACACAACTCGTTCGTGCTGTCGCTCGCGGAGCTCGGCTTCGTCGGGCTGGTCCTGTTCGTCGCGATGATCTACCTGTCGGTCAAATCGCTCGTGAAAGGCTTGATCGCCCTTCACGACGTGCCCGGCTCGGAGGTCGCGCAGGTCTGGGGCATGGCGCTGCTCGGGTCGTTCTGCGCGACGACGTTCTCGATCAGCACGCTGTCGTTCTCGTACAAGCCGGTGCTGTGGATCCTGTTCGCGCTCGTCGGTGCGTGGACGGGATCGATTCGCCATCACAAACCAGACTTCGCGGTCCGGCTGAGCTGGCGAGACATCGGGATCATCGTCGTCGCGTGCCTGGCGTTCTCGACGGTGCTCCTGCGCCTGTTCCTGAAGTACAAGGGCGTGTAGCCCTCCTCCTACTTCTTCTTGGGCGCGGCCGGCTTCTTCGGCGCAGCGGGCTTCTTCTCCTTCGCGGGAGCCTTCGCAGCCGGCTTCTCCTTCGCGGGAGCCTTCGCCGGCTTCTCCTTCGCGGGAGCCTTCGCCGCCGGTGCCTTCGCCGGTGCCTTCGCCGGTGCAGGAGCCGGTGCGGGCTTCGCCGGTTCCGATTTGTCGGGCTTGTCGGGCTTGTCGCCCTTCGCCGCCGGCGGGTCCACCGGCTTGATGGACCTGATCACGATCGGCGGCGGCTTGCCCGTGGGCAATGGCTTTGCGGGACGCGGCGGTAGGGGACCGCGGGGCGGCCGATCCTCGGGATCGATGCGATCGATTTCGTCGTCGTCGTCCTCCTTGTCGGGAGTCTCGCTGTCGTCCTCGTCGTCGTCGAGGATGATCGGCCGCGGCCGGACGACGCGGACCTTCTTGACCTCGACCACATCGTCGTCGTCGTCGTCGTCCTCCTCGTCATCATCATCGTCGTCGACCTTGTCGACGGCCTCGTCGTCCTCGTCTTCGTCCTCTTCCTCCTCCTCCTCCTCGTCCTTGCCCCACGGGGGATCGTCGCCGCCGCGCCATCCGCCGGCGTCCTTGTCGTCGTCGTCGTCGTCGGCCTCTTCCTTCTTCTCCTCGGTCCACTCCTCTTCCTCGGCGCCGCCGGACCAGTCGCCGGCGGGAGCCTTGTCGTCGGCGGGTGCGTCTACGACGTCGGCGTCCGCGTCCTCTTCGTCATCATCGTCGTCGACAACTTCGGCTTCATCACCGTCGTCGGCTTCGTCGGCTTCGTCGACCTCGTCGTCTTCCTCTTCTGCTACGTCGTCTTCCTCTTCGTCTTCATCTTTGGCGGCGGCTGCTCGACGCGGAGCAACGGAGGTCCAGGGAGTCATCTCGACGCACTCACTACGCATGGCGGGTGAATTCTAAGCACGCGGATAGACATGCCTCAACTGACAGACGTGACATCCGTACAAGGCTGCCCGTGTTAAAAACACTGACAGTGCGCCGCTGCTTAGCCCTGCTGTCCGTGCTGTCCGCCGCCCCCGCCGCAGCCGACCGCACCACCACGAATGTGACGGCCTCGGGAGACGTCTCCGCCACCGATAACGTGTTCGCCACCGAGCGCGAGGTCCGCGAGTCGGATGTGTCCTTCACGTTCCGGCCGGGGGTGTTGTTCGGCTACGACGGCCCGCGGACCAGTCACGTGCTCTCCCTGGAGGGTGAGGTCCTGGAGTTCGCTCGCCACAGTGACGAGCCTTCGGTCTCGGTTCGCGGCGGTGCCGCCACCCGGATCCAGACCACGCGGTTCACCACGTTCTCGGCGTCGCTCGATGGCAGCAACGGCATCGTGACCGCCATCTCGGCGCGGTCGAGCCCCGACGTCACCGGCCCGCAGCTGGTGCCGCTCGGCCGGGTCGATACGATCACCGGCAACGCCAATGCGGCGCTGTCGTGGGATACGGGGCGCAATACCCAGATCACACCTTCGGTGTTCGCACGCTACAGCCGCGCCGACGACAACGCGGTCGATCTCGACGGCAACTCCGCTCCCACGATCAACACATCGCAGGACGTCGGCGGCAACGTCGCGATCAGTCGGAGCTGGCGCGACAACTCGGTCGATCTCGAGCTCGGCGTCAACGTGCTCCGGCTCGAGCGCGTCGCGCCGCTCACCGCGATGCTGGGCTCGCGGCTCGATCACCAGCTCAACCCGCGGTTGCGCGCGGCCTGGCGCCACGATTGGACGCGCCGCTGGAGCACCAACCTCGACGCCGGTGGTGTCTACGTGCACCCGTATGGCGTCGACCCGAACAACCCCGACTCCGCCCAGGCCGACGGCCTGTTCCCGGTGTTCGGTGGTGCCGTCGCGTACACCGAGGTGTGGGGACGCGCGAGCTTCCAGGCCCGTCGCGACGTCGCGCCCAACCTGTTGATCGCGCAAAACTCGATCAACGACTCGGCGGGGCTCTCGCTCGCACTACCACTGCCGTGGCTCGATGACAGTCGCCGCCGTCAGCCCAAGTTGGTCGGGCTCGCGTCCGTGGGTGCCGCGCGGACGCAGCTGATCGATTCGCAGACCGGCGATGCGATCGGGGGCTCCTTCTTGGTCGCCAGCATCGACGCCGGGGTCGGCTACTCGCCGCGTCCCGGGTTCACGTATGGTCTGCGCTACTCGTTCAATTTCCAGAAGGGCAACGCCGAGGGCGAGATGGTCGTCCCCGGATTCTTCCGCAACACGCTCTCGTTCACGTTCCAGATTCGCTACCCGAACGCCGCAAATGGCGAGCAGGCGCGACGCCGTCAGCGCGGTGGTGCGCGCGCCGATGGCAACGATCTGGTGCCGATCGGTGTCGAGCCCAGCATGGGCGATCTGTCGACCGGCGACGAAGGCGGCGGCGGCGGCGGCGACGACGAGTAACGAGGAACGGGATCTACACCACGAGCACGTCGGCGGCCGCCACGCCGTGAAAGCCGGTGTTCCACGCGACCGCGTAGCCGGTGACGTGCCGCACGACGACGCGGTTGCCGACGGCCAGCGCGTCCTCGGTGGTCCACTCGCCGAGCACGTCGTCCTCGAAGCAGGTCGGGCCGACGAGCAGGTGCTTGCTGCCGAGGCCCGCCCGGGGCGCGACGCCGACGAGCTCGATCTGCGACCACCGCAGGTGACAGATGCGAGACAGATCGAGCACGCGAAGCTCGCGATCGTCGAGGGCACGCGCGAGCACGACCCGGCCGCACGCGAAGCCTGCTTCGTCGACGAGCGCACGACCGGGCTCGACGATCAACTCGAGCGCCGGGAACGCGGCGCGGAGCTGCCCGAACGCGGTGGCCAGGTCGGGGATCCCGTGCCACGCGCCGCCGAGGTTCAAGAACGTGGGCTCGAGCTCGGCATCGCGCGCGATCGCGAGAGCCTCGTGTGCGGTGGCCAGGAAGCGCTCGGGCGAGGTCGCGGTGACCGCGCCGTGATGGACGTGCAGCCCGACCCGGCGTCCGGCTGCCAGCGCGCGCAGGTCTGCACGACGACGCTCGGCATCGAGATCGAGTCCGAACCGCGACCGGCGATGCCCACTGCCGTCCTGCACGACCCCGATCGCGGGGTCCCGGCCGGTCAGCGACATCGACAACCGGATCGCGATCTCGGCGCTCGCCGGCACGGCGCGGACCTGCGAGATGGTGTCACAGCTGACGATCGTGCGCCCCGCGCGAGACGACACCGTACGACCGGTCGGGTCGGCGATGGAGATCATCTTCGACGGTGGCAGCTCGGCGAGCTCGACCTCCGACGCGACGTCGAAGCCATCGAAGTGACGCGCGGCGAGCTCGCGCACGAGTGGATGAGGGAACGACTTCGCGGCGAACAGACAGGTGATGTTCGCGGCGCCGGCCGCGGCGGCAATCGCGATGGCGTTGCGTTCGAGGCGCTCGTGATCGAACACCAGGGCAGGACGACCGGCTCGTTCGAGGGTGCGACGCACGGCCGCCGGGAGGTCGGCGCGCACGCAGACTACCTCCGCGGTTTCTTCGCGGTCGGTTGCTTCATGGCCGACGGCCCAACTTCTTGCTGCGCAGCTCGGCCACGGATCCGAGCTTCTTGGTGGCCACGGCGCAGCGTAACCCGCTTGTCGGCTTCGCGCGGCGATGCGAAGTTCCGGGGATGATCCGGCGCTACGAGCAGGCCCTCGGGAACGTCACCAAGTTCTGGGAGATCGAGCGGCGCGACGACGTCTCGTTCACGTGTCGGTGGGGCAAGGCCGGCGCCGCGGGGCGCAACGAGCGCAACTACGGGCATCCCGATGCCGCCGCGTCGAAGCAGGCAGCAGCCAAGCTGATCGCGGACAAGAAGAAGACGGGGTTCGCGCGGATCGGCGGCACCAAGAAGGCGGTCGTGACGAAACCGGCGAGGAAGCCGGCCGCGAAACCATCGCCCGCCTCGAACCTCGCGACGCTCGAGGCGATGCTCGCCGACAACCCCGAGGACGCCGGCACCTGGCAGGTCTACGCCGACGCGTTGCTCGAGCATGGCCACGCGTGGGGCGAGGTGATCGCGATGGCGGTCGCCGGCAAGCGTCCGAAGCAGCAGCAGGCCGACGCGGCGCAAGATCTGCTGCGCGATCTCGACGGCTCGACGCTCGAGTGGCGGTTCGGCACGCTGGACAAGGTCTCGCTCTGTCCCGAGGACGAAGCCAGCGGCGACGACGGCGGCGAGGCCGACCTGACGAAGTACGCGGCGACGCTCAAGCGGATCTTGAAGCACCCGGCGGGCCGCCTCGTGCGCGAGCTCGAGCTCGGGCTGCCGCCTACCGACGACAGCGACTGGGCGTACGACGCGATCCTGCCGACGCTCGTCGGCTCGGGCACGCTGCCGCTCCTGCGCGTGCTCGACATGACGGCCGACGCCGAGTTCATGGATCAGGATAGCTGGCGCGCGATCGGCGATCTCTCGAAGCTGTGGGCGATCGCGCCGCAGCTGCGCGAGCTCCGCCTCAAGGGCTCGAACAACGACGAGGGCACCAGCACCAAGCTCGGGACCATCGTCGCGCCTCACCTCGAGAAGCTCGTCCACATCTCGAGTGGCCTGTCGAAGAACGTCCCCCTCGAGATCGGCAAGGCCATGCTTCCCGAGCTCAGACACCTCGAGCTCTATCTGGGCCAGGAGGACTACGGCAACACCTGCAGGATGAAGTCGTTCGCCGGCATCTTCGAGGGCAAGGGCCTGCCGCGGCTCGAGCACCTCGGGCTGCCCAACTCCGAGTGGGAGCGCGAGCTGATCGTCGCGCTCGCGAAGGCGCCGATCGTCAGGCGCATCCGCACGCTCGATCTGACCAAGGGCACGCTGTGGCGCGAAGGTGCGCAGGCGCTGATCGAGCATGCCGCGGCGTTCCGCCACCTCGAGCTGCTCGATGTCCGCGACAACTACTTCGATGACGAGCAGGCGGCGGCGATCAAGAAGGCGATCCCGTGCGCGAATATCTCCGAGCAGAAGGAGCTCGACGACGACGATGACGACGAGCCGTACCGCTACGTCACGGTCGGCGAGTGACGTAAGCCGATAGCGCTCGAACCGCCACGGCTTTGTAAGCCAGCCGACGCCGCAAACAACCGCGTCGAGCCGAACGCGGATTCAGTTCGCGACCGACGACGAATCGCTCGTGATGCGTCGAGCCGGCGTGGTACCTCGCGCGGCCTATGCTTCGCTTGGTTGCCATCGTTTCGCTGCTCGCCGGCTGTCAGTCGGCAAAGTCCGACGAGAAGGGTGTCGTCGACGACTCCAACCCGCCGGGTATTCCCACCCAGCTCGGCAAGGCAGACGGGTCGTCGAACTTCGTCTCCGTCAACGTCCAGTCCGCGCACCCGTACACCAACAACCTGAACAAGACGTTCGCGGTCCCGCTGAACAACTTGCCGTTCTGCGCGAAGGAAGCGCGGCTGCATTTCCGCGTGCTGCGCACCGAAGCCGAGTACGACTTCGTGAGTGTCGAGCCTGCGGCAGCTAGCAGCCCGATCCAAACGTTCGACGGCGATCGCGACGACACGTGGACGGACTTCTTCCCGATCGCCGGCGGGGTCAAGGTTCGCCTCGACTCCGACGTCTCGATCACGCGCCACGGCTTCGAGATCGATCAGATCGAATGGGCTGGTCTCCCCGACACCTGCGCGCTCGTCAAGTTCCCGGGCTGCACCGCGGAGCAGGTCGATCTGTCGAAGCCGCCCGGCACCTGCGAGTGCCCGGTCGCGCCGGTGTGCGCGCCGCTCGACAACGTCGAGGTTCGCTACTTCAGCGCGCAGGGCCACATGCGCAAGACCAAGCACACGATCGGGAGCCGCGCGCTCGAGACCCATCCGGGTCCGACCGACGGTCCGGTCACCACCGAGTGGGGAACGGTCGACGTCGCGAGGGTTCGCGAGCTGGTTCGCCGCGCCGCCTACGAAGGCGTGCTCGCGACCGGTGGCTATACGCACGAGCCGACCGGTGGCGCTCGCCGCGACGAGTTTCAGATCAAGGCCGGCAACCTGAACATCACGTTCGTCGCCGCCGAAGGCCAGCACACCGCGGCCGTGCAGTCGCTGATCGCCGAGTTCGAGGCACTGTTCACCTGCGAGAGCAGCGGCGCGTTGACCTGCGGCAACGGCCTGGTCTGCGAAGAGGGCAACTGCGCCGTGGAGCAGAGCTGCGTGTGCCCGGCGAACTTCGATCCGGTCTGCGGCGCCGATCACCACACGTACTCGAATGGCTGCGCCGCGGGCTGCGCGAACATGGCGGTCGTGCACGACGGCGAGTGCGGCAGCACCGGTGATCTGTGCGGTGGCTTCGCGGGCTGGGGCTGCGCGGAGGGCTTCAAGTGCCACGGCGTCGCTGCGCATCCCGATGCGTCGGGCACGTGCGTCGCGCGTACCTACTGCGATGCGCCGGTGGACTGCACCGAGCTCGCGCATCCGGCCGTCCTCGGCTCGTGGGCGTGCGAGACCAACACGTGCGCGTGGAAAGCCGGCGCGCAGTGGAAGGCTGTCGACAACGGTCGCTTCGAGACCGCGCATCCGTACGCGAACGGCACGTCGGTGTGGAAGGAGCTCTTTCTCCCGGCGACCGCGCAGGCGCTGCGTCTGTCGGCGCCGAGCTTCGCGCTCGAGAACAACTACGACTTCCTCGAGGTCTGGACGTGGACGAACGGTGCGTGGAAGCAGCTGGCCCGGTTCACCGGCAACGCCGGTCCGGCCGTCGCGCAGGAGTTCGCGGGTCGCTACCACTACCTGCGGTTCGTCTCGGACAGCTCGGTGACGAAGCAGGGCTTTCGCGTCGACGCCGAGTGGCGCTAGAGCGCACACGCGCGTGGGCGCACATTGTTAAGGACGGATAAACTCCGTCGGAGAACAAACAAGATCGGCGTCTCGTCAGTACGGTTCAACTTCAAAAAAGGAAGTGAACCATGCGGTCCCGCTGGCTCCTCGCTCTCGCACTCGCCTCGACACCTCTGATTGCCTCGGCTCAGCCTGGCAAACCGTACAAGCCCGCTCCTTCGAGGAACGAGCCGTACAAGCCCTCGCCCTCCGATCGTCCGAGGCAACCGCCTCCCGCACCGCGCGCCGAGAAGGCGGGCGCACGACCCGGCTTCGTCTGGGTCACCGGCGAGTGGGACTGGAAGAACGGCGCGTGGGAATGGACCAACGGTCGCTGGGAGAAGGAGCGCCCCGGCAAGCAGTGGCGCGCGTCGCGCTGGGAGAAGCGGGGCGACGTCTACGAGCGCGTGAGAGGAGACTGGATGGACGGTGCCGGCGACGATCGTCCTCGGCAGCCTCCACCCGCACCGCGCGACGAGAAGTACGACGCGAGGCCGGGCATGGTGTGGGTCACCGGTGAGTGGGACTGGAAGAACGGCACGTGGGAGTGGCAGGCGGGACGCTGGGAGAAGGAGCGACGCGGCAAGCGGTGGCGCGCGTCGCGCTGGGAGCTGCGCAACGGCGTGTTCGAACGTCTCTCCGGCGACTGGATGGACAACGATCGTCCTCGGCAGGCTCCACCCGCACCACGCGACGAGAAGTACGACGCGAGGCCGGGCATGGTGTGGGTCACCGGTGAATGGGACTGGAAGAACGGCACGTGGGAGTGGCAGGCCGGTCACTGGGAGAACCAGCGTGCCAGCAAGCGGTGGCGCGCAGCGCGCTGGGAGCAGCGTGGCGATGCGTACGAACGGGTGAACGGCGACTGGATCGACAGTGATGATCGTCCGCGGCGGGTGTGGAAGCTCGAGCGCCCGGTGGTCGGCAGCTACTGGCCGATCAAGGGCAAGGCGGGAAGCCGCGTCGTGATCCGCGGCAAGAACTTCACGTCGGAGACGGCGGTGATCTGGAATGGTGAGCTGCTGCGCGGTGCACGCGTCAAGGACGACGAGATCGCGTTCGTCATCCCCGACGGTGCGGCGAGCGGAATGCTCGCAGTGAAGGTGGGGCCACGGGTGTTGCCGGTCGGTGCGTTCGAGGTCGCCGCCAACTACGACGCGGCGGCCGAGCTCGCGCGGCGCGACGAAGAAGCGCGCAAGGCGGCCGAGATCGCGATCGCGTTGCGCAACAAGACGCTCGCGGCGGACCGCGCGGCACGCCGAGCCGCGATCCAGAAGACGATCGACGATCGCGTCGCATCTCGTGCGGAGCGCCGCGAACGGCGGATCGCCGAGGTGCGTGGCAAGTGGGCGCGTGGGTTCCTCGCCGACGGCGAGACGCTCGACGAGCTGACGCTGCATGCGCAGCGGCTCGCGGATCTGCTGCGGCTCTCCGAGATCGCGCAGCTGTCCGCGAATGGGAGGGCGGAGGTGCGGATCGAAGTGCTCAAGAGTCGCGAGGAGGGCCGCCACATCGCGCGCATGGAGACCCTGAAAGCGAACTTCAAAGGAGGTCGGCCATGAAACGCCTGATGTTGATGCTCGTGTTCGTCGCTGCGTGTGGATCCAAGAAGGAAGATCCTCCGGCACCCACGCCGACGCCGGCAGTGCCCACCCCCACGCCCCCGCCGGAGACTGGCAGTGGATCGGCAGCGCCGGCAGCGGAGGTCGATGTGCCGACCGAGGCCGACTTCGAGGAAGAAGCGTCCGCGCGGATCACCGAGAAGACGTTCGAGGCGGAGCTCAAGACGCTCGAGACCGAGCTCCCGCAGTAAATGCTCGTCGGCGTGGCGACGCGGAAGTACGGTCGCTCTCTCGAAGCGCTGCCCGCTTCGTTGCTCGAGTACATGGAGCGCGAGCTCCACTACGGGCCGCACGCCGCGAACGAACGACTTCGCGTGGCGCGCGAGCTGCTCTCGTTGCCATTGATCGCCGATCAGTTTCGCGCGGGCGAGCTCTCGTTCTCGGCAGTCCGCGAGCTAACGCGCGTGGCGACGCCCGAGAACGAGCATCTGTTTCTGACCAAGGCGCACGGCAAGACCTCACGTGACGTCGCGCGCATGGTCTCGGGCCTGAAGCGCGGCGACAACCCCGAGGCCGAACCCGACCCGCGCCTGATCAAGAAGCGGATCTACTTCGAGGTGTCGGCCACCACGTTCGCGCGCTACCGCATGATGCGCACCGCGATCGACAAGTCGCGCGAGGAGCGCATCACCGACGACACGCTTCTCGCGATGCTCCTCGATGCGCCCGCCAACGACCAGGTCCTCCCGCCGCGTACCCAGGTCGCGATGAACACCTGCAAGAGCTGCCGGAAGAGCGCGATCTCCGTCGACGGCGAGCAGATTCCGATCGACGACCAGACCGCGGAGGTGCTCGCCTGCGATTCGATCTTCATCGGCGATCTGGACTCCGATGATCTGACCCGCCCCAAACCGCACATCCCCGATGCGATGCGCCGCAAGGTGTTGCAGCGCGATGGCTATGCCTGCGTGGTGCCCGGTTGTCGTTCGAAGCAACACCTCTCGGTTCACCATCTCCGCCATCGACAGAACGGTGGCACCCACACTCTCCGAAACCTCTGCACCCTGTGCGACGGCCATCACCTGCAGCATCACGATGGGCGGCTCGTGATCGTCGGCGAAGCGCCCGACTTGAAGTTCGAGTGGGTCACGGACGACGGAGTCGCGACGGCCACGAACGCCCCCACGCTCGAAGATGTCTTCGATGAAGACGATCCGAACGCACCTCCGACGAACGACAACGCGCCCCCGGGGACGTAGCGAGCCCATCACCCGAGCTCATCTTTGACAACTGAATCGCTTCTGCCTCGATCTCGCGAAAGATCCGGGGTGGTCCCTCGTGGGACCGTTCCTCGTACTCGAGGCAGTGTGTTCGGTGGGCGTCTCCTCAGTTCGGACCGAGGAATCGCAGTCCAGTCATTCCGACCGAGCGACCGAGCGACCGAGCGACCGAGCAACCGAGCAAGTCAGGTTGTATGCACGGTTGCAGTTCGGTCCGCGGGGGATTGCACAGCCCCTGACACGTGGAGGGAACAGGCTTGGTGGCGCCCCGGCAATGCGGTTGCTCGGAGAACCGCATGGTTTCTGTTCGCGGCGCACGCGCTGCAACTCGTCGTACGAAAGAGCTCGGTCCCACGAGGGTCCCGTTGCAGCCATGGCGCGCGGCCAAGCAAGTCAGGTTGTGTGCGCCACTGCAGTTCAGTCCCACGAGGGATCGCACTGCTGCCGATCCATGTCGACCCTCCTCATGCTCATGACGACGCTCCTGCCGAGGAGACCTGCGAGCGCCACGGCATCGAGCCCGGGCTCGAAGAGCGTCGCGCAGCTCCTTGCCGACCTCGGCGTGACCAAGACCCACTCGCGACCGCACCTCTCGAACGACAACCATTCTCCGAGGCTGGCTTCAAGACGCTGAAGTATCGGCCCGACTTCCCGAGCGCTTCGGCTGACTGGTACAAACGGCGAGCACGATCACTCTGGGATGGGGCTCACTGATCGCCCGTCGAAGCCAGGCCGTCGTCAGGATGAGCTTCTCGGCGAGCTTCGCGCTCTCGGGCGCGAGCATCCAGCCGACGACACAGCGGCCGAACACGTCGATCCTCGATTGATGTCCCGACGGGTTGGCGATCTTGCTCGCATCACCGTTCTCTGCGGGCGATCGCTACTCGGCGTTCTCCGACGGCGCGAGCGGCCGCATGCCGGTGTCACCCGTCGTGGTCTTCTGCTCGGGCTTCGGCGGACCGGGGCCACCGGCAAACACGATGTACAGCACCGGCACCGCGACGCCAGCAGCCACCAGGATCGTGCCGCGCCACTTGAGCCCGAGCCGTCCCTTGATCATGAACAACCCGCTGATCGCGAGGTAGAGCAGCAGCACGGCGTAGACGTCGGAGATGTACTTCCACGCCTGCTTGCCGCGCGTCGCGTGCAACCAGACGGCGATGCGGAAGAACACCCGACTCGAGCGCTGCTGGATCGTCACCGTGTCACCGATCGCAGTCACCTGCGTGCCGTCCTCGTAGCCGAGCCGCACTTCATCGCCGGCGCGAAACACGTCGTCAGGCTTGCCCGTGCCGGAGACGGCGAGCACCGCGGCGACGGCTTGATCATCCGTCGCGTCGTCGGCGACCGGCGCGATCTTCACCACGCGCTCGCTCGCGTCGAAGCTCGGATCCCAGTCGTCGATGTGGTTCATCGCGATCCCGGAGATCGCGTAGATGATCGTGAAGCCGACCGCGAGATAGCCGATGTCGCGATGGATCGCGCGCAACCACGCGCGCCAACGTTTCTTGATCAGTGACTTCGGTGCGGGCCGCTCTTCCACCGCAGCCTCAGCCATAGCGCTCCTCTTTCCACGGGTCCGCGTGAGTGTGATAGCCGCGGACTTCCCAGTACCCCGGCCGGTCGTCCTTGACGAACCGGATGCCGGTGATCCACTTCGAGCTCTTCCAGAAGTAGAGATCGGGGATCAACCCGCGTACGGGCGCACCGTGCTCGATCGCGAATGGCTTGTTGTTGACGCGGTAGCTGACCATCGCGTTGTCGGCGAACGCTTCCTTGAGCGGCACGTTCGCGGTGAAGCCGCCGTGCGCCTCGAGGATCACGTACTTGACCTCGCCCTTGATCTCCGCGAGCTCGGCGAGCTTGCTGATCTGCACGCCCTTCCACTGCCCCTTGAGCATCGACCAGCCGGTCACGCAGTGAACGTCGGCTTCCTTCGTCACCTGCGGTAGCTTCAACAGCCCGGCATAGTCGACCTCGAACGGCTTCTTCGCCGCGCCGTACACCTTGAGGCGGAACGACTTCACGTCGCCCGGACCTTCGTCGCCACCCATCGGTCGCAGCCATTCGAGCACGCGTTGTCCCGGTGGCAGGCGAGGGCGACCATCGGGCCGGGTCTCGGCGCGCGCGAGTCGCGTCAGATCATCGGCGGCGAGGCGCAGCAGCGATCCACCGAGCGCCATCACGGCGGTACCGGCGGCCGCGGACTTGAGGAACTGACGGCGATTCCACTTCGCCTCGAGCTCCGGAAACCGATCGAGGTCAGGCGTGTCGCTCATGGGGTTCCTTGGATACGCAAGACATCTATACCCGTTACGAGCCACCGCGGCTCGCGGCTTAACTCGCTGTAACTACGAGCGGCCGTAGACAGGCACGAGCGCGCCGGAGGTCACCACGTTTTCGGGGGAGACCAGGAACGCGATGGTCTCGGCGATCCCCGCAGGCGTCGCCCACGTCGTGAAGTCGGCGGTCGGCATCGCCTTGCGGTTGGCCTCTGTATCGATGATGCCCGGCAGCACCGCGTTGACCAGGATCCCGTCGCTCACCACCTCGGCGGCGAGCGACTGCGTGAACGCCGCGACACCACCCTTGGCCGCGACGTACGCCGACATGCCTGCCGGCACCGTCAGCGCGGCACGCGCCGCCACGTTGACGATCCTCCCGCCACCCGACCGTTGCATCACCCGCGTGGCCTCGCGACACGCGAGGAAGCAGGTCACCACGTTGGCGCGCCATTGCTGCTCGAACTGCTCGAGCGTCGTCGAGGTGATCGAGCCCATCGCGAAGCTGCCGATCACGTGGACCGACCCCCACAGCGCGGGCAGGCCGCCGTAGTACGCACTCACCGCGCCTTCGTCCTCGAAGCGTATGTCCTTCCCGGGAACGTGAACCGTTGCACCGCGCGCGCTCAGTGCGGCGACCACTGCTTCACCCAGACCGCCGCGGCCTCCGGTGACGACGACATTGCGGCCCTGCATGATGCCGAGCCTACGCCACCACCCAGCTCGATGTTCCCTCGTCGGAGGTCGGTACGTTTCGCGAGCTGGGCCCGTACCAGGAAACATGGGAACACACGGGGGTACAGCACCCGATCGCTCGTCTCGGCACCCCAGTCAGACACCCCACAACGAGCGCAAGTTATCGAGATCACATCCGGTTCCACCTGGTACGGGTCGTGGACATCTAGTTGTCATGTTCAAACCGGGGCTCGGTCTCACGCTTGCGCTGTTCGCGTCTGCCTGCGCCATGGATGCCGTCGATCAGGACTCTTCTGAGGTTTCGCAGGTCGAGCGGACCGAAACCGGCCGCCCGTACTACGTTGCCGGCGGCCTGGGTCGCATCGCGACGGATGACATCCGGGTCGGCAACCTCGCCGAGCTCCCGGCGCTGCGGACGCAGATCGGCCTGACCGCGAGCAGCGAGCTCCGGATCAAGACGGTCGAGCAGGACCGGCTTGGCATGACGCATGTCCGCGTCAACCAGCACAAGAACGGCCTCCGCGTCGTCAGCGGCGACGCGATCCTCCACCTCGATTCGGACGGCGAGGTTCGCTCGGTCGACACCGGCCTCGTCGATCGCGACCTCCCCAGCACGCCGACCCTCGACGCCGCACGCGCGACCGAGATCGCGGTGCAGGCGTCCACTGGCTCGGTCGCCGAGGTCGAGGCCCCCGAGCTCGTCTACGTGGTCTCGAACCGTGACAACCAGCTCTACCTCGCCTGGCAGATCCGGCTCAACGGCGCCTCGGAAGGCGCCCCGATGTCCGATCTCGTCTACGTCGATGCGCTCGGTGATCGCGTCGTCGACCGCCACCCGCGCATCTTCACCGCGAAGAACCGCACGATCCGCAACGGCAACAACGGCGCGTTCCCGGTCGCCGGCGCCGGCGTCGTCGGCTCGGAGGCGACGCCGCCGACCGAGGTGATCGCGAAGGCCGCGTTCGATAACACCGGCATCACGCACGACTGCTACACGACGCTGTTCCAGCGCGATTCCTACGACGGCGCGGGCGCCGCGCTCAACTCGCAGGTCCACGTCCGCTTCGACTTCGGTGGTGGCCAGCTCGATCCGAACAACGCGATCTGGGCCGCTGACCTGTTGACGATGGCGTACGGCGATGGCGACGGCACGACGATGAGCCCGCTCGCGCGCTCGCTCGATGTCACCGCGCACGAGCTCACCCACGCCGTCACCTCCGCGAGCGCCGACCTCATCTACCAGAACGAGTCGGGCGCGCTCAACGAATCCATGAGCGACATCTTCGGCGTGACCTGCGAGTCGTTCAGCCGCAACGGCACGGTCGACGCGAAGACGTGGCTGCTCGGCGAGGATATCTACACGCCGAACACGCCGGGCGACGCGCTCCGCTACATGGACAACCCGACCCGCGACGGCTACTCGCCCGACAACTACGCGGAGCGCCTGCAGATCACCGACGACAACGGCGGCGTGCACGGCAACTCGGGCATCTCGAACCTCGCGTTCGTGTTGCTCGTCGAGGGTGGCAAGCACCCGCGCAACAAGACCAACATCCAGGTCCCCGCGATCGGCATGGACCTCGCCAGCCAGATCTTCCACCGCGCCCTGACGCTGAAGATGACGCCGAACACCAACTTCCTCCAGGCGCGCGTGGCCATCGAGCAGTCGGCGCAGGAGCTCTACCCGGGTAGCTGCGCGAAGCCGGCCATCAGCCTCGCGTTCGCCGCCGTCGGTGTCGGCACCACGCCTGCTCCCGACACCGTCCCGCCGACGGTCGCGATCACGTCGCCCGCGAACAACGCCCAGGTCGCCGCCGGCGCGGCGATCCAGGTCACCACCGACGACGAGACCTGCATCAGCAAGGTCGAGCTGCTCGTCGACGGTAACGTCGTCGAGACCAAGTTCGAGGCGCCCTACGGATTCACCCTGCCGTCGACCCTCGCCAACGGCTCGCACGACCTCGTGGTCAAGTCGTACGACACCGGCAGCTCGGCGACGAGCACGACCGTCAAGGTCCGCCTCGGCGCCGGAGGCAACGGTGACGGCACCGGTGGCGACCCCAACGGCGACCTCACCGGCGGTTGCAACACCGGTGGTAACGGTGGTGGCCTGCTCCTCTCGCTGCTCGGTCTCGGCTTCGCGGTCGCGCGCCGCCGCCGCTAGAACCGTCCGACGATCGTCACGCCCCGTTCCCCGTCATTCGCCTGGTCGAAGGTCGACACAGGCTCTGGGGTCAGAGAATGATGTTGCCGCAGGCGTTCTGGAACGTCGCCAGGATCGTCTGCAGGCTCGCCGTCAGATCGCCATCGCAGATCGACGAGAACGTCGCCTGCGTGGAGCCGCCGCTGTTCGCCAGGTTGACGAACTCCTTGAGGCGCGCTGCATCGACCGCATCGCCGAAGCCCGACGAGCAGTTGCCGTCAGCAGCGATCACGCCCGCAGCCCACTTGCTGCGGTGACCCTTGAGCGCGTCCATGAACATGACCTGATCGGCCGGGTTCCAGTTCGGTGCGGGCTCGCCACCGGAGATCGAGATCGTCCAGTTGTTGGTGTCGGTCGACGCGTCGTTCTCGTCGGTGAGATAGACGATGCCGAGCAGTGCGTCATCGCGGAGGAAGCCGGCGTTGGTGCCGTCCATGATGCGCTCCGAGAGCGCCCACTTCGACATCAGCAGCGGCATCTCGAAACCGGGACCGTCGGTGCCGACGTTCGCACGACACGCGAGCGTGGTTCCCATGTTCGGGTCGGTCGGCTCGAGGAACCGCTTCGTCAAGCCGCAGTTGTTCTTGAACGCGCCGTTGTCGCCGTCCTCGTGGGTCGGGATCGTCAGCGGGCCGTTGCTGATCGTGTAGTCCATATCGCGGCCGGTCGTGGTGACCGCGACGCGGTAGTCGATGTGATCGCCCTCGGGCGTCGTGTAGTTCGAGAGCAGCTGCGCGAACATCGGAAAGTTCGACGCGAGGTTCGACTGCTCTTCGGCCATCGAGCCGGAGTCGTCGACGACGAACAGGATGTCCATCTTGTTGCACTGCTCGGGCATCGTCGGGCCCGGGTCGTTTGGATCGTTCGGATCGTTCGGATCGTTCGGATCACCGTCACCGCGATCAGCGGGACCACACGCAGCAGCGAGCACAGAAATCAAAACTGCAGAACTGATCTTCATCGGTATCCCCCCTCGAAGATGCGCGCACGTTACATCGCGGTGAGCGCCGATCAAAAGAGGTTTTGCGGTGGCCTTGCGCTTTGCGCGAATCGCGCACGAGTGCAGACAATCGTCCCCAGTGCCGATCCGGCCATCTCCGTGCTCGGTCGGCCAGATCGGCCAGCGTGGCGGTTGGACGCAACGATCTGGCGCAGTGGCGGCGGTCGGACATCCAGACAAGCGGCTTGTGATATCCACGCGGCATGGGCGCCCAGTGGAAGACCGCCATCAAATCAGCCAACGCCTCGGTGAAGGGCAAGATCTTCAGCAAGCTCGCGAAGGACATCATCATCGCCGCGAAGGCGGGTGCGGACCCGGGCATGAACGCGCGGCTCCGAGCCGCGGTCGAGCTCGCGAAGAAGCAGTCGATGCCGCGCGAGAAGATCGAGCATGCGATCAAGAAAGGTGCGGGTCTGCTCGAGCCCGTCAACTACGAGATCGTGACCTACGAGGGCTTTGCGCCGCACCGCGTACCGGTGATCGTCGAGTGTCTGACCGATAACAAGAACCGCACCGCGACCAACATTCGCGTGCTGTTCCGCAAGGGCCAGCTCGGCAACTCGGGCTCGGTGTCGTGGGACTTCCAGCATGTCGGCATCGTCGAAGCCTCGGCCCCGGAGGCCGGCGGCGACCCGGAAGAGGCCGCGATCGAAGCGGGTGCACAGGAGGTCGAGTCGGACGGCGACGGCGGCTGGCGATTCTTCACGGAAGCCACGGATCTCGACACCGTGTCGAAGGCGCTGTCGGCCGCGAACTGGACGGTCTCCACGATCAAGATCGGCTGGCGTCCCAAAAACCCCGTCAAGCTCGACGACGAGGCGGCGAAGACCGAGGTCGAGGCGTTCCTGAACGAGATCGACGCCGACGACGACGTGCAGACCATGTACGTCGGCCTCGCCTGAGAGACGATTCCGGGAGACAATGACCTCCGTGGAGGAGGAGACGCAGTCGAATGATGCGACGGAGGTCGCACAGGACGACGACGACAACGTCGGCACGCAGGCGGCCTCACCGAAGGCGCTCGCGGAGGTCGCGTCGTCGAACACGGGCACGCCGAAGCCGTCGGCGTGGGGCACGTCCGCGCGGGCCGTCCCGACGGCGAACGAGGTGCTCGAGCGCAGCGACATCCCGCGGATGCGGGCGTTTCATATCTTCGGCGTGATCGCGCCCCTCGTCGCGTCGGCGCTGTCACTCGTGATCGGCGGAGATCCCCTCGCCCAGAAGATCTTCCTGGTCGGGTTCGGGCTGATCTCGGTCGCCAACGTCGGACTGGTCTGGTTGGCGCGATCGCCGGAGCGCTGGACACCAGTGCCGGTCGGCGTGCTGTGGATGGTGGCGACGGCCGGCTCGCTGTCGGCGCTCTATTACTACGGACCGTTCTCCGGCGCGGTGATCATCCACCTGCTCGGCATCGTGTTCATCTCTCTCGGGAGAGATCGCTGGTCGGCGCTCGGCGTCGCAGCGATCTGCATCGGCGGGCACGTCGCGATCACTGGTGCGATCCTGCTCGGGTGGCTGCGCGATGTCGGCGTGTTGACCAGTGCGGGCGCGGAGCCCTCGCAGCTCGTGGTCGCCGAGATCCTGATCCTCGGCTTGATGTCCTCGGGCTATGCACTCGGGCGGTGGGCGAGGCACGTCAACAAGAAGGCGCTCGACGAGCTCGCCGCCGCCGTCCGCGTGATCGGCGATCAGCAGCAGGTGATCGCCGAGGTCAACGACGCCCAGGCGCTCGCGCGGCGGGTCAACGAAGGCCGCTGGACCGGGCAGATGATGGGGCCTTACAAGCTCGGCTTCGTCCTCGGGCGCGGTGCGATGGGCGAGGTCTACGAGGCGGTCACGGCGGAGCAGAAGCCGGCCGCCGTGAAGCTCCTCAACGCGCGCTCGGATGGATCGACGTCGCTGGTCGAGCGGTTCCATCGAGAGATGGCGGTGGTCGCGCGCCTCGAGTCACCGCATGTCGTCAAGGTGTTCGAGCTGTCGTCGCCGGCCGCACCGGTGCCATACATCGCGATGGAGCGTCTGTACGGTCAGGATCTCGCGACGCGACTGCGCAACGAACCGCGGATGCCGTCGGACGAGCTCGTGATGATGCTCGATCAGGTGGCGCGGGGGCTCGAGGTCGCGCGGGTCGCGAACATCGTCCATCGCGATCTCAAGCCGCACAACTTGTTCCTCCACGAGGGCCGGATCTGGAAGATCCTCGACTTCGGCGTTTCGAAGGTGCTCGACTCGGAGGGCACGCTGACCGGCGAGGGCATCGTCGGTACGCCGCAGTACATGGCGCCGGAGCAAGCGTCGGGGCAATCGGTCACGCACATGGCGGATGTCTACGCCCTCGGTGCGATCGCGTATCGCTGCCTCACCGGTCGGTCGCCGTTCAAGGGCAAGGACCTCGCGGAGCTGGTCTATCAAGTGGTTCATACGCCACCGGTGCGACCGAGTCTGCTCGGGCGCGTGCCGACCGCCGTCGAGGATGTGCTCGCGATCGCGATGGCGAAGGATCCGCGCCGCCGGTTTCCGTCGGCCCTCGCGTTTGCGCAAGCGTTTGCGACCGCGCGCCGAGGACGTCCCGTGGCGATCGATCCGCCTCCGAACGCCTGGGCGTAGCGTTGTCATTGTCGTGTAGCATCGGAGCGCATGTTCCGGCTCAGCCTCTTCGCGGTGATCACAGCGTGTAGCTACACGCCACCGAGCGATCAGGCACCCATCGACGCCACCGGAGATGGTCCGCCCGGGAACGATGCGCCACTCGTGCGTTGCTTCGGCACGTTCAAGAAGGTGTGCGTCGAGAATCCGCCGACCGTTGCGTTCACGCTCGGCGGTGCCGAGAACTCGGTGATCACCGAGATGCAATCGAACTGCGTGAAGATGACGAACGAGAGCACGGTGGCGAGCTCGTGCGTGATCGCCGGATCATCGGTCACGATCGATGGAACGCTGACAGCCTCCGGCGGGTTGCCTCTGATCATCCTGGCGACCGATGGAGAGCTGATCATCGAGGACCTCCTCGACGTCTCGAGCCGCCGCGGGAGCGAACGTCGCGGTGCCGGCGCGAATCCGACCGGCGGATGCATCGGTGCGACCGGCGCGACCGATGCCGCCGGTGGCGCGGGTGGGAGTTTCGGCGGCAAAGGTGGCACCGGTGGTTCCGGACTGACCGGCAACCAGCCGGCGGGCGCAGCAGCGCTCGGGTTTCCGGATCAGCTGCGCGGCGGTTGCCCGGGCAACCTCAGCGGGCGGCCGACGGGAGCGACCGCGGTCGGTAGCGGTGGCGGTGCGGTGTGGCTGATCTCGACGGTGGGGATCACGATCAACGGCAAGGTCAACGCCTCGGGCTCGGGTGGCTCGGGTGCCGATGGCGACTTGATCATTGAACGCGGCGGTGCTGGTGGCGGCACGGGCGGGATGATCATCCTCGATGCACCGACGATCAACGTCGCGCAGGATGGCGTGCTACTCGCGACCGGCGGCGGTGGTGGTGGCAACAACATCGGCCTGTTCGACGGGGGCGATGGAGCGAACCCCGATCCCGACGATCCCGACCAGCCTGCAGGTGGTGGGCTCGGGAATGATTTTGCGACGGGTGGCAACGGTGGTCTGTCGAGCGATGGTGAGGCAGGCGACTCCAACCTCCTCCGCGCCGGCTGCGGGGGTGGTGGTGGGACCGGATTCATTCGCGCGTTCGGAACGCTCAGCACATCGGGAACGGTGTTGCCGCCGATCCCGACGATCTAGCTGCTAGCCTTCGAGCATGTTGCTGTTGCGTGCCGTGGTCACAGGTTTCGGGCTCGCCCTCGGTGCGGCCGTGTTCAAGAAACACGTCGCCAAACGGCTCGGCCTCGAGGACGAAGTGCCGAAGGAGAAAGAGCAGGAAGCGCTCGCGCGCGAAGCTCCGTCCGATCCGGGCTTGCAGGTACGACACTAGCGCACAGGTCGCGAGCGCGAAGAAATCAGCAGCGTCGACGCGGGTTTTGCGGAACACTCCTCGTCAGTGGAGTCGTCGAACCTGGCACCTGGGCTGCTGCTCGCGATGCCACAACTCTCGGACCCTAACTTCTCGCGGGCCGTGGTGTTGATGATCGAGCACGGCACGCAGGGGTCGTTCGGTCTGGTGATCAACCAGCCGAGCCCGATCAGAGCGAGCGAGCTGCTCGATAGCCTCGAGATGAGCTGGGCGGGCGAGGACACCGCCGTCGTCTGGGCCGGCGGCCCGGTGTCGCCGAGCACTGGCTGGGTGCTGCACGAGCCGCTGACGATCGCGCAGCCGGGGCAGGGCACGATCGCGATCACCTCGAGCGTCTCGCTCTCGACCTCGCCCGATCGCTTGCGCGCGATCGCGAATCAACCACCACGCAACATCCGCCTGCTCCTCGGCTACTCGGGATGGGCGCCGGGCCAGCTCGAGGCAGAGATGTCGCAGGGGGCGTGGCTGCATGCGTCGGCCGATCCGGCGTTGATCTTCAACACGCCCGCCGACGATATCTGGGACGGTGCGATGCGCTCGCTTGGCATCAGTCCGGAGAGCCTGTTCGCCTCGCGCGGCGTCAACTGACGCTCAGCAATGCAGATTGAGCCGAGCCGGCTCCGGTGAGACACTGGAGCTCGATGCGAAAGGCGATCGTTGCCCTCGGTTTGCTCGTGGCTCCGGCGGTGCACGCCGACGTCACGGTGCGCTTCACCTCGACGCCAGTCGGCGGTCAGTACGCGCCGAAGCACGTCATGGCAGCGTGGGTCGAGAAAGCCGACGGAACGTTCATCAAGACACTCGCGCGGTGGGCGAACAATCCCGGGCTTAGCCTCGGCATCGTTCACTTGAATGCGTGGCGTGCGAAGGCCGGCAACAACGACCTCGATGCGATCTCGGGCGCGACCCAAGACGCTCACCAGGCACACACGATCAAGTGGAACCTCCGCGACCGCGCGGGCAACGACCTGCCCGCCGGTCAATACCTGATCAAGCTGGAGCTCACCGATCGCAACAGCGCCGGCCAGGTCGGTACGTTCACGGTGACCAAGGGCGCTGCCGACGGCAACCAGGGTACGGGGCTGTCGAACGGCGGCTTCGTCAACGTCTCGATCGACTACAACAACGCCACGCAGAGCTGCGGTGACGGCTACGTCGACGCCGGCGAAACGTGCGATCCGGGTCGAGCCGATAGCTGCCCGACCGTGTGCCCGCCGAGCACGATCCAGTGCTTCCAAGGCGTCGTCGTCGGTGACGCCGCGGCCTGCGGCGCGCAGTGCGTGCAGCAGATGATCACGGCGTGTGCTAACGACGATGGCTGTTGCCCCGACGCGTGCGACGGCACTACCGACAACGACTGCCCGGGTGGCGGTGGCGGTGGCGGTGGCGACGACGATCCGAACGGCGGCGTGTCGAGCTGCGCCACCTCGACGACGGGCGGCTGGCTGCTCGCGCTGCTCGGCCTCTGCTTCGTCGCCCGACGCCGCTGCCGTTAGACGGAGTGTTAGCTTTGGGGTCACGCTCCGGGGGCCCAAGTGCGTGACATTGAAGGCGTTCGGCGGCGAAACGTACAAACCGCTAGAACCGCTCCAATCGGCGATTGCTGGCGGTTTACGCGGTTTGTACGCTTCCGGAAATTCGCAGAATGATTCTCGATGGTTGGAGGGGTGGAGCGTGACCCCATCAGGCGCGGCCAACCCCATCAGGCGCGGCCATGCGCAGCACGAGCGTCGGCATCGTCTCCGCGAGGGGTGCCGTCGTCGGCGTCAGATCGCCCGCCGGTCGGGATCACGCTCTTCGCACCCGTTGCCACGCATGCGAGCACCACCGCGTGCGCGCCGGAGGTTTCCTTCTGCAGCGTTTGCGCACTTCGTGCAACGAACGTGGAGCAGACGCGCAAGCGTTGCGCGCTTCCGGGTTCTCGAGCAGGCACGGGGCTTGATGAGCGAAATGCGATGCTTCAGCGCGACGACGACACCATCGCGTGCCTTGCCGATCACGCGAGTCGCGGTCCGCGCTACACCAGCTACCCGCCAGCCACCGAGTTCGCGTCGGTGTCGCAGGAGCGCGTGCGTCGCGAGCTCGCGGAGATCGGCCTCGCTCGCGAGCCGATCTCGCTCTACCTCCACGTGCCGTTCTGCCGGTCGCTGTGTGCGTATTGCGGTTGCAACGTGATCCCGACGCGCGATGTACGGCGCGGTGTTTCGTATGTCGATCAGCTAGCGACCGAGATGGCCCTCGTCGCCGGTCAGGTGGCGAGCACGCCGGTCACCGAGATCGCACTCGGTGGTGGCTCGCCGAACTTCCTGGCACCGCAGACCCTGCGGACACTCGTCCACACGGTGACTCGATATTTCAACGTCGCTCCAGGTGCACGGCGATCGATCGAGCTCGACCCGCGCGACACGACGTCGGCGCAGCTCGATGCGCTCGCAGACGCGGGGTTCCAGTCGCTCAGCATGGGGGTGCAGGACTTCTCCGACGCGGTCCAGGATGCGATCCGTCGTCACCAATCGATCGCGCAGACGCGCTGGCTCGTCGAGCACGCTCGCGGTGCCGGGTTCGATGACATCAACATCGACATCGTCTACGGCCTGCCATTCCAGACCGAGAGCAGCTTCGCGGAGACGCTCTCGCACGTCATCGAGCTCGCCCCGGATCGCGTCGCGCTCTTCGGGTACGCTCACCTTCCATCGAAGCTGCCGCATCAGCTCCTTGTCGAGCGCGCGGGTCGCATCCTCGATGCCTACGAACGCGCGAGCTTGCTGCTGCTCGCGATCGAGTACTTCGAGCGCGCCGGATATGTCCACCTCGGCCTCGATCACTTCGCCAAGCCAGGATCTCGACTCGCGATCGCAGCGAGCGAGAAGCGGATGACGAGGTCGTTCCAGGGCTACGTCGAGCGCCGCGCCGAGACGGTGATCGGCCTCGGGGTCTCGGCGATCTCGTCGACACCCCGCATGCACTGGCAGAGCCACCCCGATCTCGCGTCGTGGGAAGCAGACATCGCTCGCCAGCGGCTACCCGTCGCGCGTGGCTACGTGCTCGACGAGGACGATCGCATCCGCGGCGCCGTGATCCGGACCTTGATGTGTGAAGGCGAGGTCGATCTCGCGCAGATCGCCCACGAGCACGAGCTCGAGGACGCCGAGACGTACTTCGCAGGCGAGCTTCAGCGGCTCGATCAGATGCACGATCTCGCGGCCTACGACCGAGCCCGCCACACGGTCACGACGACGCCGATGGGGCGGTTGTTGGTGCGCAACGTCTGCATGGTCTTCGACCGCTACTACCAGCCGACGGCAGGGTTCTCTCCAACCATCTGAGGTGCGCCATGACGTACACGCCGAGCACTGCACTCGAGGAGCTGATGGCACAACACGCGAGCCTGCGCGTGTTGATGGATCAGTGCGACGATCTCGCCGACGAGGTGGACCGCACCGGTGAAGCTCCCGAGCAACTCACCCGCGAGGTCGCGAAGCTCCGGATCGCCTTCGACAGCCACAACAAGTTCGAAGAGCAGCTCCTCCGCCCGGTCTTGCTCGCACACGATGCCTTCGGCGCGGTTCGAATCGAGCAGATGGTCTCGAGCCATGTCGACGAGCACCGCTCCATCCATACGCGGCTGCATAACTGGGTGACCGAGGAGCTGCGCGAGGTGACCGCCAGCCTGCGTGCTCACCTCGACGCCGAGGAGCGCTATTTCCTGTCGGCCCGCGTACTTCGCGACGATGTCGTCACGCTCGAAGGATCCGGCTAGCGGCCGCAAGCCTGGCGCCGGCGTGCGACCGGGCTGCTGGAATTGCGCGAATTCGGCAGGGGGAGGCAGTTGGGGCTGGCACGGCGTGTGGTGAGGGGAATCTGCAAATGCGCACGCTTGCACTAGTTCTGATGGTTGCTGCCTGTACGGGCGAAGACGGCAAGCCGGGTGAGGCCGGGCAGCCGGGTGCGCCCGGCGTCTCTGCCTTGACGCGAACGGCGGCCGAGCCTGCGGGCGAGCAGTGCCCGTTCGGTGGGATCCAGGTCGAGGTCGGAACCGATACCAACGGGAACGGTGTGCTCGACGATGGGGAAGTGGTCGCCGCCAACACCAGCTACGTCTGCAACGGAGAAGGTACCTCGGCGCTGGTGGCCACCACGGCGGAGCCCGCCGGCGAGAATTGTCCGTTCGGCGGCACGGTGATCCACACCGGTCTCGACAGCAACAACAACGGCGCGCTCGACGACACCGAAGTCGATCCTGCTGCGACCAGCTACGTGTGCACGTTCGGGCCGAGCGGCGCGATCTCTCCGAGCACCGGGGTCCACGTCTCGATCTCGAGCGTCAGCACGTCCGAGCCGGTGACCGTCAAGTTCACCATGCGCGATGATCGCGGGTTTCCGCTCGACGCCGCGGGTGTGTACTCGATCAACACCGCGATCCAGCCGCGCTTCTCGCTGAGCTACTTCACGAAGAACGCAAACGGCATCGTGTCGCCGCTGACCACGTACACGAAGTCGGGCAGCTCGACGAAGAACCCGACCATGTACAACCCGACGAGCGCGGGGCAGGGCACGCTGGTCGAGAACGGGCTCGGTGCCGGCACGTATACGTACACGTTCCCCACCAGCTCGACGACCAACGGCGCCGTCGCGGTCGCCTACGACCCGACCAAGCTCGACCAGACGCACGTGGTCTGGCTGCAGGCGACTCGCCAGACCGATCTCGTGTTCCAGACCAACGCGAACGCGTTCTCCGCGGCGAACGAGGCGTCGTACTTCGTGCCGGATGGAAGCACGGCACCGCTGGATCGCGAGATCGTCGCGCAAGCCAAGTGCGATAGCTGCCACGCGAAGTTCAAGGCCGAGACCGCGAGCGCGGCGGTGTTTCACGGTGGCGGTCGCGTCGCCGCGGAGATGTGCAACGTCTGCCACAGCCCGGATCGCACGACCAACCTCCTCGCCGATTCGGCGAGCTTCGTCCACCGGATCCACAACGGGCAACAGGTCGCCACCGCGAACCTGTTCCACGGGATCGCCGCGACCTATCCGCAGGACGTTCGCAAGTGCGATACCTGCCACGGCGGCGCGGCACAGGAGGCGCAGATCCTGACCAACCCGAAGCAGATCTCCTGCAAGGGTTGTCATGACTACGTCTCGTTCACCAGCTCGGCACCCGCGTTCTGCGGCATCGTCGGCCAGCTCGCGCGCGGTGCCGACGGCAAGCCGCTGCCGTGCAACCACGTCGGTGGAGTCGTCACCGATGACACGTGCACGACCTGCCACGGAGCGGGAAAGTCGTTCGCGACGGATCGTTACCACGACCCCGTGATCTCGCCGGATCCGAACAACGCCTGGCTCGTTGCCGGCGGCAACAACAACACCAACGCCTCGTTCGTCGCCGCCAGTGCGTTCAAGCCGGCTGGTGCCGACGTCATCACCTACGACGTCAAGAGCGTCGACGCGGTGGCCGACGTGAACAGCATCAAGCGCCCGCAGATCACGTTCAAGCTGCTGCGCAACGGCACGGGTGTCGTGTTCAACGTGTTCGTTCCGAACCTGGTCACCGAGTTGATGCCGGACTTCGTCGGGTCGCCCAGCGTGTACTTCGCGTTCGCCGTGCCGCAGGACGGCGTCGCCACGCCGGCGGACTTCAACGCCGCCGCGAGCGGCTACATCAAGAAGATCTGGGAAGGCAGCGCGACCGGCACCGGCGCGGGAACGCTGACGGGCCCCGATGCCAACGGCTACTACACGATCCGCCTCACCGGGGCGCAGATCCCGGCGAACGCGACCATCCTGACCGGCGGCGTCGGATACACGTACTCGCTGGCGAGTACTCCGCCGCTCGTGCAGACCAACGTGCCCGAGTTTCCGTGGACCCCGAACGTTCCCGCCGACGGCAGGGCCCAGGGTGGTCTGAGTGTTCCTCCTCCGAACGTGTACAAGGTGGCGACCGGCTTCACGGCACGCCGTCCGATCGTCGACAACGCCAAGTGCAACAACTGCCATGGCCAGCTCGGCGTGGCGCCGGGTGAGTCGTTCCACGGCGGTCAGCGGAACGACGGTCCCACCTGCTCGTTCTGCCACAACCCGAACCGCACGAGTGCCGGGTGGTCGGCGGGCAGCAAGTACTTCGTCCACGCGATCCACGCGGGTCGCAAGCGCGTCACCCCGTTCACCTGGCACGCGGCCGAGGTTGGCCCCGGCTTCGACGAGGTCGAGTTCCCAGGCACGCTCAACACCTGCACGACGTGTCACCTGCCGGGCACGTTCGACTTCACCGCGACCTCGAGCGCGAACGCGGTCGCGAACATGGAGCTGACGACCGTGGCGACCGGCAAGTTCAACATCGACCCCCTCGTCAACTCGACGTTCTTCACGATCTCGCCGTACGTCGTCGGCGACGGCGTGACGGACTACGGGAGCGGGTTCTCGTTCAACGTCGGCACGGGTGTGACCACGCAGGGCGGCGCCGCCAACCTCGTGCTGTCTCCGATCACCGGCGCGTGCTCTGCCTGCCACGACACGGCGATCGCCATCAACCACATGACGGCGAACGGTGGACAGTTCTACGCGCCCCGCTCGAGTGTGCTCGCCGGCCCGCCGGAGCAGTGCATGATCTGCCACGGTCCCGGTCGCATCGCGGCGATCGGCGAGGTCCACCAGCGGTAACGCAGCATCTGCGGCGCCTCGCGATGGGTCCGCACGCTTTGCGCGAAACCCGTCGAGAGTGGGCTGTTCCGGTGGCCTCTCGCTTGCGTAGCAACCACCTCAAATGCGCGCGTTTGTTGTCGTCCTGCTGATGTCCGCCTGCGAAGGTCCGCTGGGGCCCGAGGGTCCCGCAGGCCCGGCAGGTCCCGGCGGCGATGCAGGTCCACAAGGCGAGGCAGGGCCGCCCGGCGACGCAGGTCCTGCTGCGGATCCAGCACCGTGGCTGGTCGGGGCTGGAATCGATGTCGCGATCACGGACCTGACGGTGACGTCGAATCTGGCGCAACTGACCTTCGCGATCCACGACGGCCAGAGTGTCGCGCTCGATCGCAAGGGGCGGGCGGAGTTCCCGCTGACCGAAGGTCCGGCCTCGCTCGTGTTCGTGCTCGGTCAGCTCGCGGAACAGCCGGATGGCTCGCCCGCCCAGTACACCGCGTACACGATCAACGCGATCGGCCAGGCCGCGACCGAAGCGACCGGCGCGTTCGAGACGATCGATGTCACCGCCGGTACGTATCGCTACACGTTCGCCGCACCGCTCGCGGGCTTCGATCCGAGCAAGACCCAGACGGCGATCGCGGTCGCGTCGCGGACGTTCGAAGGCACGCAGGTGTTCGATCGCGCGGTGCACTCGGTCCGTCCCGACGCCTCGCGCGCGGTGATCGCGCGTGAGGAAGTCACCGCGGCGAGCTGCAACGGGTGCCACGGCACGCTCTCGCTGCACGGCGGTCGCTACACCGAGCCCGCGCAGTGCGTGGTGTGCCACACCCCGCAGTCGCGCGATCCGGAGTCCGGCAACACCGTCGACTTCAAGGTGATGATCCACAAGCTCCACCGCGGTGAAGGTCTGCCGAGTGTGGAGAGTGGAACGCCGTACCAGATCGTCGGCTTCGGTGGATCGATCCACGACTTCTCGACCGTCGCGTTCCCGGGGTTCACCACGGACCCAGCGCAGAACATCCAGCGCTGCGAGACCTGCCACGCCGGTGCGCAGGGTGATCGCTGGAAGACCGAGCCGACCCGAGACACCTGCGTGTCGTGTCACGACGCGACGTCGTTCACGCTGCCGCTCGGTCCGGGCCAGACGCTGCACAGCGGCGGCACGCAGCCGGCGGATGCACCGTGCGCGGTGTGCCATCCGGCGACGGGCGGCATCGCGGGTGTGTTCGACAAGCACTACACCGGGTTGCTCTCTCCGACCGCCGTCGATGTCGCGATCGAGCTGATGTCCGTCGGCAACGTCGGTCCGAACCTGCCGCCGTTCGTGACGTTCCGCGCGACGATCAACGGTCAACCTCGAGATCTCTCGGTCCAGCCACTGACGAGCTTGGTCGCGACGATCGCGGGTCCGACGACCGATTACGAGGCGTACTTCCAGGCGCGCATCCAGGGCACGGGCGCGGTGGGAACGCTGATCGCGGTCGACGCACCGAACGGCGTGTTCCGCTACGAGCTGCCCGATGCAGCGGCGACGCGGCTGCCCGCACTCGCGACCGGCAGCTACGTGGTCGGCATCGAGGGCAACCTGACGATCGGTGCGACGCGGTTTGGTGCGCGCGGCGTTCCGCCCGTGCTGCCGTTCGCGGTCACCGGGTCGGTGGAACCACGACGCACGATCGTGTCGTCGGAGAAGTGCAACGGCTGCCACGTCGACATCGCGTTCCACGGCGGAAGCCGCAAGAACGCCGAGTACTGCCTGGTCTGCCACAACCCGAACAACGCGAATGACGAGCGCGTCTCGCGGTTCGAGGTCCCGGCGACCGCGTTCGCGCAGACCGTCGACTTCAAGGTGATGATCCACAAGATCCACATGGGTGAGGAGCTGACCGGGCCCTACGTGCTCGGCGGCAACCCGACACCGACGGTAGTGAACCCGGCCGGGACGCCGACGCCGTTCGACGAGCTGCGCTACCCCCGCGCCCGCACCGATTGCGAGGGCTGCCACGTCGGCAACACCTGGACGCTGCCGATGGATCGCAGCGCGAAGTACCTGCCGAGCACGGCCGTCGAGCTGACTTGTAGTGAGCTGCCGGGCAGCGACGCCGACAACTTCTGCAACACCGGGTTCTGGACGATCACGCGCACGATCAAGACGACGCCGGAGACCGCGGTGTGCACGAGTTGCCACGACGCGAGCTACGTCGCGGCGCACGCGGAGACCAACATCACGGCGACCGGGATCGAGTCCTGTGCGACGTGCCACGGCACGGGATCGCTGTTCGCGGTCGAGGCCTATCACGGGCTCCCGTGAGGTGGATGCTCCCCATGCTCGTCGTCGGTGCGTGCGCGTCGGAGCGCGAGCTGCCCGATGCATCGCCGGTCACCGGCGTGCATCCGTCGGGCATCCTCGACGAGACCAGCGACAACTTTCACGGCAAGGAGCTCGCACGCCGCGGCTACGACCTCGCCTTGTGCGCGAAGTGCCACGGCGAGGACTTCACCGGCGGGTCCGCGAAGGCCACCTGCATCACCTGCCATGCGGACGGCCCCGACGCGTGCACGACGTGTCATCGCGACGGGCCGACCACCGGAGCGCATGCACTGCATCGCGCGGCCGGCCAGAGCTGCGCCGAGTGTCACGTGGTGCCCGCGCGGTGGGATGCCGAGGGTCACGTCCGCCGCGACGGTGCTGCCGATCCGGCGCCTGCAGAGATCACGTTCGGCACGCTCGCCAAGGCGACGCTCGCCACCGCGGATCGCGATGGTCCTCCGGCCTATCAGGAGGGGGCGTGTACCAACGTGTACTGCCACGGTGCCGTCCTGCACGCGGGTGGTGGCAGCGCGACCGCACCGCGCTGGGATGCGCAACCGGTGGGTGGGTGCACGACGTGCCACGGCGCACCGCCGCCGAGCCACGCCCAGTCCGAGTGCTCGAGCTGTCACGCGAATGCACCGCATCTCGACGGTGCGCTGCAGGTCGGTGACACCTGCAACAGCTGCCACGCGAGCACGCCGGTGTTCACGAACCTGGCGGGCAGCACGCTGACGACGAACCTCACCGTCGGCGCGCACCAAGCTCATCTCACCGGGGAGTCCCGACTGCGCGGGCCCCTCGCCTGCGCCGAATGTCATCAGGTCCCGATCAGCGTCGGTGCGGCGGGACACCTCGACAGCGCGTTACCCGCCGAGGTGATCGCCAGCGCAGGCTGGTCGAGCTCGACCGCGAGCTGCACGAACGCCTGCCACGGTGCGAGCGCGCCGGTGTGGAACGAGAGCGGCACCGTGTTCTGCGGGTCGTGCCACGGCATCCCGCCGAGCACGCATGCACCGACGCTGACCCTGCGCGATTGCGCCACCTGCCATCCGAGCGTGGATGCGTTTGGTAACCCGGTGTTCGATCTCGCGGGTGCGAGCCGGCACATGGATGGAGTGATCGATGTTTTCTGATCCGTTCCTCGTCGCCGCGCTGGTCACGGCCGGGCTCTCGGCGATGCTGTTGCTGTGGTACTTGCTCCGCAAGCCGCTGCTCGGTCGCGCGACCAAGATCGCGATGCTGTTCGGCATCGGCGTGCTCCCGATCGCGACCGCGACCAACGGCAACGTCGCCGGCTACCACGCGACGAAGACGACCGAGTTCTGCACGTCGTCGACGTGCCACGTCATGGTGCCGTACGGCGAGGACTCGTGGAATCCGCAGAGCACGTCGCTCGCCGCGAAGCACGCGCGCAACGACGCCTTCGGTCACGAGAACTGCTACTCGTGCCACGCCGACTACGGAATGTTCGGCACGGTGACCACGAAGATGGGCGGGATGCGCCACGTCTACGAATACCTCCTGCACTACCACTCGATGCCGATCGAGGAGTCGCTGGTCAAGATCGAGATCCGCCGGCCGTTTCGCAACGACGCCTGTATCCGCTGTCACTCGACCGAGAACCAGCTGTGGAACAAGATCGGCGATCACGCGAGCTCGCTCGCTGACGTGCGCTCCGGCAAGGTCAGCTGCGCGAGCGAAGGCTGTCACGGCTACGCCCATCCGTTCAGCAAGGAGGCGCGCAGAAAGGCGCTCGCCGGAGGTGAGCCGTGATCGGTCGCATCGTCAAGCGGATCGTCCGCGTCAAGCCGACGACGCTGCTTCGCACTGCCTCGGTGCTCACGCTGCTCGCACTCGCGCTGATGGTGTGGTCGATGCTCGATCCGACACCGCTGCCCGTGATGCTCGCGATGTCGCTCGGACAGGTGTTCGGCACGCTCGCGTTCTCGATGTACGGCGTCGCGGTCTACAAGGACCTGCGAAGGATCCAGCGCGAGGAACGCGAGAGCAGCCAGCCAGTTCCCATCGTCGAGACCAAGACGTGAAGCGTGTTGTCGTCACGCTGCTCGCGATCGCGGGTTCGGCACACGCCGATCCGTTGCGACTGCGTGCCGACGCGCTCGCGACCACCGCGTCGCCGGCGGGCTTGCTCGTGCTCGAGGCGGAGGGCACGCCCACCGAGGGCACGCTCGCCGAAGCGGTGGTGTGGATGGCAGGGATCCACGAGCTCGGCGACGCCAGTGGTGACGTGCTGGTGGCGACGGTGCAGGGTCGCACCGAGGATGGACGCGCGAGCGGACGACTCGGTCGCTTCGTCTCGACGCTCGGAGCGCTCCGGCCGATCCACGTCGACGGAGGGGCAGGTCACGTGCGGCTGCCGCAGCGCTTCGATGTCGATCTGGTGGCCGGCATGCCGGTGTTGCCGGTGACCAACGAGCTGATGACGTCGATCTCGGATCAACGCGCCTGGGATTGGTACGTCGGCGGACGCGTGTCGCGCCGGCTTGGCGAGTGGGGCGCGTTCGGTGTCGCCTACGGCCAGCAGCGCGACTACGGCCGCAAGGCGAGAGAGGAGCTGGGAGTCGACGCTGGCTTCACGCTCGGCAAGCGCAGTGATCTCGGCTCTCGCCTCGCGTACGACCTCGCGAACCCGGGCGTCGCCGAGGCGTCGGTGACAGCGAGCTATCGCACCAAGCACGTGCGAACCGATGTCTACACCGGCTACCGCGCGTCGTCGCACCTGGTGCCGGCGACGTCGCTGTTCTCCGTGCTCGGCGATATCCCGTCGGGCCGCGCCGGCGTGCTTGCCACGTGGAAGGCGGCGCCGCGGCTCGATCTGGTCGCGGATGTCGGCGCGCGGTACGTCGACGAGCTCGGCGCGGAGCTGACCGGACGTGCACGGTTGAGGCTCGACGATCGAGGGAGTAGCGCGCTGACCGGAGAGCTCCGGCGCAGCGGTGTCGGGGCAGACGAGTGGACCGGCGTGCGCGGGGCGGCTCGGATCTCGCTACCTCGCAAGCTCGTCCTCGCGACCGAGCTCGAGCTGGTGATCCAGGATCAGGATCACGGCAAGGGCAGCGTGTGGCCGTGGGGCCTCGTGGCGCTAGCATCCGGTCGCGGTCCCTGGCAGGCGGCGGTCGCCGTCGAGGCCAGCGCGACCCCCGAGTACACGCGACGGTTCGACGTGCTGGGTCAGTTATCGCGGCGGTGGGGCAAGTGAACAAGCTCGTCTTCGTGATCGCCCTCGCGATGATCGCGGCGTGCGCCGGCATCCTCGGCCTGCGCAAGGCGAAGCAGGGAGTGTTCCCGCATCGCGCGCACGTCATCGCGGGTGTCGCGTGTACGCGTTGCCACGCGGACGTCGCCGACGGCAAGCCGACGCTGCACTTGCCGGACGATGCGAAGTGCACGAGCTGCCACACCAAGCCGCACGATCAACGGTCGTGTCTCGGTTGTCACACCGCGCCAGCACCTGGCGGTGTGACGAACCTCGTCGAGACGCGGCAGTACTTGAAGTTCGATCACAAACAGCATGCGGCGCCGACCAGCAACAATTGCATGCGCTGTCACGACGGCGTCGCCACCAACGCAGAGAAGCTGCGACCGCCGATGGCGACCTGCTTCAAGTGTCACGACAAGGATGCCGAGCGCGACGGTCGACGCTGCGACGCGTGTCACAAGGACCTGCCGGACTCGAGGACGCTGCCCGAGACTCACCTCGCGCACGACGGTGACTGGATCCGCGAGCACGGGACGCGCGCGGCCTCCTCGGGCGAGCTCTGCGAGAGCTGCCACAAGCAAGCGATGTGCGCGGGCTGCCACGGCACGACAGCACCGGCCTTGCCGGCGTCGCGACGGTTCTCCGATCCGTTGTCTCCTTCGATCCATCGCGCCGGGTTTGCGGCGCGGCACGCCCTCGAGGCGCGGTCGGACCCCGGCGCATGCACGACGTGTCACCAGCCGGAGCGCTGCGCGAGCTGTCACGTCGAGCGCAGTGTCGGCACCGGCGGACGCAACCCGCACCCCCCGGGATGGGTCGGTCTCGGGGGCAGCGATAACCGCCACGGCCGCGAGGCACGGCGCGATCCTGCCGCGTGCGCCGCCTGCCACGGTGGTGCGGGCGAGTCGCTGTGCGTGTCGTGTCATGCCGTCGGTGGCGTCGGCGGCAACCCGCACCCACCCGGGTTCTCGAGCCGGCAACCGCTGACCGCGATGCCGTGCCGGATGTGTCATCCCGCAGGGGCGTTGCGATGAGATTCTTGGTGGTGATGATCGTCGCCGCCGCATGCTCTGGCGCGGAGAAGCGTCCACCCGAACAAGTCCCGGCGGTGTGGAGCGCGGTGCGAGACAGTGCGGGTCACAAGGTGCACGTCGCGAAGGCCCACGTCGCCTGCCGCGAGTGTCACGGCGACGCGTTCGGGAAGCCGCCGGCCGACCTGTGCGCGCGTTGTCACGCTGAGGTGCGACCGACGCTGCACCCCAGTGATCCGATCAAGCTCGGTGCTGCACCGGCGTGTCAGGACTGCCACGGGTTCTCCTCGGATCTCGAGCGCCAACCCAAGGCATGCATGCGCTGCCATGCCGAGCCGCAGGGGCATCGCGCGGCGGTCGGCGCGCACTCCGACGAGGACTGCAGCGGTTGTCATCGCGCACACGGCACGCCCTCGCTCCAGCCGACGACCTGCACGACCTGTCACGAGAACAAGCAAACTCTTCACGCGGGCACGCGCGGCTGTCTCGACTGCCACCGCATGCACGAAGCAACGCGAACCGCGGACGCCGGCTGCGCGAGCTGTCACGCGAAGCTGCCCGGCAAGCGGCGGGTCGACGTGGCGGTGGCGCTCGACGCGGGTCACCAAACCTGTACGAGCTGCCACGCGCCGCACGGCTTCACCAAGGCAGAGGTCAAGCCGTGCACGAGCTGCCACGCGGCGAAGGCCGTGCTCGCGCCAACCAAGCACGCCGCCTGTACGACGTGTCACGCGCCGCACGACGCCGACAAACCCAAGGCGTGCGAGGCCTGCCACGCGCAGCGCACGGTGCACCCGGCGACGACGAAACCGTCGCTGCTCGTCGGCAGCGCTTGCGCGACCTGCCATCCTCCGCACGGACTACCAGCGAACACCAAGGCGGTCGCGTGCGAGAGCTGTCACGCAAAGCAGCCCACCCATGCGCGCGCGGCATGCGCCGATTGCCATGCCCCCCATGCACCGAAGCCGGTGCTGACGGCGGGCCTGTGCAGCACGTGTCATGGAGGCAAGGCGAAGACGACCGCCGGCACGGGACACAGCGCGTGCACGACCTGCCACGTCTCTGCCGCGCACGAGCCGAGCAGAGCCGTCCCGGCATGCGCGAGCTGTCACGCCGACGAGGTCGCGCGTGCTGCACGCAATCCGGGTCACCGCGAGTGCAAGACCTGCCACGCGAGTGCCGCGCACGCACCGAGCGCCGCGCGTCCGGCTTGTGCGACCTGTCATGCCGCCGAGGCACGATCCGCGCCTGCAGGGCATCAGGCCTGCGGGAACTGTCACGACACCCACGCCGGCACGCGGAAACCGTCGGCGACGTGCGCGAGCTGTCACGCCGATCTCGCCAAGCACGGTCATGGCAAGCAAGCCTGCGCGTCGTGTCACCGCCCGCACGGGCCGACAGGGCCAGCGCAGCCGCCCGCATGCGCGACGTGTCACCCGCAAGCGAAGCGCCCCGGTCTACATGCGAGCAAGGGGCATGCGACGTGCGCGGGCTGCCATCGATCACACGAGCAAGCACCGCGCGATGACCGCGCGACGTGCACGACCACCTGTCATCTCGACAGGCAAGCGCACGAGCCGACGGTGACGCGATGCGCGACCTGTCACCCGTTCGGCGACGGCAGGTAGGCGAGCCGCGCCGACGCTATCGATGCGTGAGGCGTGCACGCCTTGCGCGAACCGGTAGGTGCGTGGCGGAGTTCTCGTGGGTTGCGAAGGTGCCGGGTTTGCACGCCGGGGCTCCATGCGCCGCCTCTGGCTCGGTCTCGCGTTCGTCCTCGCGGTCTCGTTCGGCCTCCTGCTCTGGGTGGGGTCGCGGATCTATCAACAAGCGCCTCCAATCCCGGATCGAGTCGTCACGACCGATGGGCAGGTCGTGTTCGAGGCCGGCGAGGTCTCGGCGGGACAGGATGTCTGGCGCTCGTTTGGTGGGATGCAGCTCGGTTCGATCTGGGGCCACGGCTCGTACGTCGCACCGGACTGGACTGCGGATTGGCTCCATCGCGAGCTCGTCGAGGTGCTCGACGTCTGGGCGCGCGAGTCGTTCGGAGCCAGCTACACCGCACTCACGCCGGTCGCCCAGGCGGGACTGCAGGAACGTCTGCGCGCCGAGATCCGGGCAAACACGTACGACGCGACCGCGGGAACGATCATCGTGGCACCTGCGCGCGCACGCGCGATCGAAGCGAACATCGCGTACTACACCATCCTGTTCGCGGACGGCCGCGACGACTACGCGCTGCCGAAGGGCACCGTCGTCGAGCCCGAGCGGGCACACGCCCTGGCGGCGTTCTTCTTCTGGTCGTCGTGGGCCGCCTCGACGGATCGCCCCGACGACACGATCACGTACACCAGCAACTGGCCGCACGAGCCCTTGATCGCGAATCGTCCGACCTCGGATGCGATCGTGTGGACCGGTGTCAGCATCCTGATGTTGCTCGGCGGCATCGGCGGGCTGGCGTTCTGGCACGCGGCGAGGAAGAAGGACGACGAGCCCGAGGAGCCGCCGAAATCCGATCCGCTGCTCGGAGCGGCGCCGACGCCGTCACAGCTCGCCACCATGAAGTACTTCTGGGTGGTCTGCGGCTTGTTCCTGTTGCAGATCGTCGTCGGTGTCATCACCGCCCACTACGGCGTCGAGGGCAACGGCCTGTTCGGGATCGCGCTCGCGAAGGTCCTGCCGTACTCGGTCGCGCGGTCGTGGCACGTCCAGCTCGGGATCTTCTGGATCGCGACCGCATGGCTCGCCGCGGGACTCGCGATCGCACCGTCCGTCGGTGGCGAACCGAGGGGCCAGCGCTTCCTCGTCAACGTGCTGTTCGTCGCTCTCGTTGCCGTCGTGCTCGGTTCCCTGCTCGGCCAGGTCCTCGCGATCAACGGCCAGCTCGACGAGAACGGCGTGTGGTGGGTCGGTCACAGTGGCTACGAGTACATCGATCTCGGGCGCGTCTATCAGCTCGCGTTGATGCTCGGTCTCTGCCTGTGGGTCTTCCTCGTCACCCGTTCGCTGTGGCCCGCGCTGAAGCGACGCGATGTCCAACGTCCGCTGATCATCATGCTCGTGATCTCCACGGTCGCGATCGGCGGGTTCTACTTCGCGGCACTCGGCGCCGGTCGCCACACCAACCTCGCGATCGTCGAGTACTGGCGGTGGTGGGTCGTTCACCTCTGGGTGGAGGGCTTCTTCGAGGTGTTCGCGACCGTGATCATCGCGTTCCTGTTCGCCCGCCTCGGGCTGATCCGCTACGCCATCGCCGGACGCGCGTCGGTGCTGGCCGCCACGATCTTCCTCGCTGGCGGTGTGGTGGGCACGCTGCACCATCTCTACTTCAGCGGGACGCCGACGATCGCGCTCGCCCTGGGCTCGGTGTTCAGCGCGCTCGAGGTCGTGCCGCTGATGTTCCTCGGCTTCGATGCCTGGGAGAACTGGCGCCACACACGCTCGACGCCGTGGATGCAGTCGTATCGCTGGCCGATCTACTTCTTCATCGCGGTCGCGTTCTGGAACGTCGTCGGTGCCGGGCTGTTCGGCTTCATGATCAATCCGCCGGTGGCGCTCTACTACATGCAGGGTCTCAACACCACCGCGGTCCACGGTCACACGGCGTTGTTCGGGGTCTACGGCATGCTCGGGCTCGGGTTGGTGCTGTTCACCGTCAAGTCGCTGCGTCCGAACGTGGTGTGGCCCGAGCGCCTCCTCAAGTTCGCGTTCTGGTCGATCAACCTCGGTCTGCTCGCGATGGTGCTGATCAGCGTGCTCCCGGTCGGGTTGCTCCAGACCTGGGCGGCGGTCGATGTCGGTTACTGGTACGCGCGGAGCTCCGAGTTCATGCAGACCGACACGATGCACACGTTGCGCTGGCTCCGCGTGGTCGGCGATACGACCTTCGCGATCGGTGCCTTCGCCTTCGTCCTCGCGGTCCTCCGCATGACGATCGGCCGTCGGGTCGCCCTCCACGCTTCGCCCGATTCCGTGGTTGCTGTCTAACCTTACCCGGAGGTTCGGGGCGCGCACGAATGACGCACTGGAGCGCCGTGACGACACGTTTGCGTGATCGTGGCGTGCTGTCCGCGAACGCGGAGTGTGCGTGGTGGCGCGACCGATGCAGCGACACCAACCATGACCTCGAACATCAGGCAGAGGCTGTTAGCCCACCGTCGTCAGCTCGTGCTTCGCTATCGTGACGAGATGGCTCGGGCGGACGCGCATCTCGGCGAGCGTGAGCCCGAGACGGTGGATCAAGCAAGCGAGGAGTGGGAGGCGACCGTGCTCGCACGACTCGGGGAGACGGATGCACGGGTCCTCGAGGACATCGCCGGTGCGATCCGCCGACTCGAC
>JBBQJJ010000015.1:0-42493 GCA_038325805.1 Haliangiales bacterium | reverse complement strand
CGAATTGATCGCGTCACGCGCCACCGGTGAGGTCGTCGCCGCGCACGCCATCCGCTATGGCCTGGTGTCGCCGTACACGTCGATGGTCGCCGTCGGCGACGAAGTCATCGTGCAGGGTGGCGTCAGGCGCAGCGTCGCCGTGCCGGTCTCGGTGCCCGCGGGCATGAAGTGGCAGCAGGTCAAGAAGGAGACCACCGTCGATCGCAGCAACGTCGAGCGCGCGACGCAGGAGAAGGAGAAAGACAAGGACGGCAAGGATTCCGGAGGCGAGCGCTTCGCGAAGAAGCCCGTCGCACCGAGCCCCGTCAAGCCAGCCACTCCGACCGTCGCCGTGCGCGGAGACATCAAGTCGACAACGAAGGTCGAACCGAGACCCGCGCCGAAGAAGCCGGCGAAGAAGGCCGAGCGCGCGCAGGCGCCCGACACGCGTCCGCCACCCGTCGCACCGACGCAGAGCACGGACGACTACAAGAGGAACGTTCCGACGCCCGGCAGACCCGCGGCGCCTGCAGAAGGCGAGGACGAGAAGCCGACCAAGCGCAAGAAGCCAACGGAAGCGCGCGACTACGACGAAGAGTTGGACAAGGCGGCCGATGCCGATGAGGACGGCGTGCGTGCAGCGCCGCAGTCGCTGTCGCTGGGCGCCACGGCCGCGGACGTGGAGTCGGTCGTGACGATGTCGTCCGACGGTCGCCGCAAGCGGTGGCGGATCGCCGGATCACTCGGTGGCGGGCTCGTGCGCTCGGGTGGCGAGTCGACCTCGCTGCTCACCGCGGGTGCGCGCCTCGAGTTCCGCGTCGCACGTCGTACGCTCGCCGGCTTCGACACCGCGCTGTGGCTCGTCGATGGCGACCCGCGCGGTCAGGTGCTGGTGTCTGCGGCGACGCTGGTCACGCGCTGGTTCGAGCTCGGCTCCGGTGTCGGCGTCCAGTTCGGCGAGGGCACCGGTCCGGCGCTCAGCCTGAGCCTGCGCTACCACTTCCCGTTTGCACCGCATGGTGCGCTGTTCCTGCGTTACGACGGCAGCTATCTGTATCGCGGTGACGCGCGACGCGGGCAGTCGTCGGGCAGCGCCGGCCTCGAGTGGAGCTTCTAGCGTCCACGTGGCCGTCGTGTCGCGACGCGGATGATCCTGACGCGTTGAGGCGTGGTCGCCCGTCGCGATCTCCGCATCCGTAGTAGAACGACGTCGTGCGCAACATCCGCCTCGTCGTCGAGTACGACGGCAGCTCGCTGCACGGCTGGCAACGCCAGGCGAACGCACCGACCGTGCAAGCGCACCTCGAGAGTGCGCTCGCGGAGCTGTTGCAGCACGAGGTGGCGGTCGCCGGCGCCTCGCGCACCGATGCTGGCGTGCACGCACGCGGTCAGGTCGCGGCGTTCAAGACGGAGCGCGCGATCCCGCTGCACGGGATTCGGCGCGGGCTCAACTCGATGTTGCCCGACACGATCGCGATCAGCGACGCGCGCGAGATGCCCGAGGACTTTCATCCGCGGTTCTCGGCGACCGGGAAGCACTATCGCTACACGATCCTCGCGCAGCCCGACCGCTCACCGCGCTGGCGCGATCGCGCCTGGCACCACCCGGACGCGCTCGACCTCGAGGCCATGCGAGCCGGGGCGGCGGTGCTGATCGGCGAGCACGACTTCTCCGCGTTTCGAGCCGCCGGCTGCGCCGCCAAGTCGACCGTCCGCCGGCTGGAGTCGGTCGCGATCTCGGAGGATGCGGGGGTGGTCACCCTGGATGTTCGGGGCAACGCGTTCCTGCGGATGATGGTGCGGATCGTCGTCGGCACCCTCACCGAGGTCGGCAACGGCCGGTTCACTCCCGCTCAAGTAGCTGAGATCCTTGTGTCGAAGGACCGCACACGCGCCGGAAAGACAGCGCCAGCCCACGGCCTGGAGCTGATGGAGGTCCGCTACGATGGCACCCGACCAAGCTCGGTCCGGCCAACCCAGGAAGACCTGTAAGATGCGGTCCCTACGCGGCGTTGGATAGGTGTCTGTGGCTTCCGAACCAGCAGGCGATCAGCAACGTGAGCTCGAACAGGAGCAGCAGCTGGTCGAGGAGGCACAACGCGGCAACCTCGACGCTATGCGCCCCATCCTCGAACGCTACGCCCAACCCCTCTACGGGACCGTGATCCTCCCGCGGCTCGGGGACTCCGCGTCGGCCGAGGAGGTCTTGCGCGACACGCTCGCGACCGCGGTCGAGAAGATCAACCGATTCACGTGGCAGGGGAAGTCGATCTATCCGTGGCTGCGGCAGATCGCGATCAACAAGGTCTACGACGTCCATCGCCAGCGCAAGCGCTCGCGCCGGCTCGCCGATGCGATGGTCCACGAGGTTCCCTCCGAGAGCGATCCGAGCTCGCATGCCGATGCCCAGCTGATCGCCGATCAGGAGAACCGCTCGCATCGCGAACGTATCGACGACACGATGGGCCTGCTTCAGGAGCGCTATCGCACCGCGATCGAGCTGCGCCTGATCCAGGAGCTCTCGCGCGAGGAGTGCGCGAAGCGACTGAGCGTCACGATCGGCACGTTCGACGTGCTGCTGTTCCGCGCGGTCCGCGCATTCCGCAAGGCGTTCACCGAGCGCGATCCGAAGGCGACCTCATGAAGACAGATGACGATGACTTCCTGACCGGTGCCGTGCCGGATCCCGATGCCGAGCCCACCGCCGCGGAGCTCGCACACGCGAAGGCGTTCGCGGACCTCGTCGACAAGACGCTCGCGAGCGGGCGGATGCCACCGGCGATGTCGACCGACGATCGCACGCTGCTCGAGGTCGCCACGGTGATCCGCGCGACGCACGGGGCACTGCCCCTCGCGCCGAGCAAGCAACGCTCGGTGGTCGAGGATGCGCTCCGGCTCGCGATCGGTGGCGGCAACGCTGCGACCAGCCTGTCGAGTGCACCGGTGATTCCGATCAAGCGGCGCTGGTTGCCGTGGGCCGTCGCGAGCACCACGTCGCTGGTCGCCGCAGCCGCGATCGTGATGCTCGTGATCCGCAAGCCGCAGGTGACCGTTCAACCGACCGTCCCCACAGCCTCGATTCCGCTCGAGTGGAAGTCGCGCCCCGCCGACGCATTGATCGGTCAGATCTCGAGCGAATGCGAGGTGGCGCGGTTGGACTCGGGGGCGATCGAATGCGCGAAACAGGCGACCGTGAAGACCAGCGCCCGGATCGACACCATCTTCTCTGACCGGCTCGCGGGCTATCGCGATCGCCGGTTCGGGGGCAAGCGATGAAGAAGCAATCCCTCTTGGTGGCCTGGGTGATCGGCGTGGTCGCCTTCACGATCGGCATGTCGTGCTCGTCGTCGGTGGAACAGCCCGACAAGACCGGCAAGCCCACGCAGAGCGTGACAAAGACACCAGATGCCGACGACGTGGCCCGGGCCGGAGCCGGCGAGATGATCGACGAGCAGCTGATGATCGCGCTCGGCCAGGCGAAGAATTTTCACTACAAGGCCAAGGTCTACATGACCGATGGCAAGGTCACCGAAGCGATCGCCGCGGTCCGCCAGATCCTGTCGCTGCGGTTCCCGGCGAACGCGCCCGAGGCTGACGACGTCCGCAACGATGCACGCGCGCTCCTCGCGCGACTCCTGCTCAGCCAGAACCAGACCGACGAAGCCATGCGGGTGGTCGAGGAAGGCCTCGCAGCCGTGACGCGCGAGAGCTTCTTCGTCGCCAACCTCTACACGGTCAAGGGCGAGATTCACTACGCGCGCGCGAGTGCAGCCGGTAGCGACGCGAAGGCTGTCGAGGACAAGCGCGCGGCGATCGAAGCGCTCGACAAGTCGATCAAGATCAACGAGGCACTACAGAAACAGCTGGAGCGGCAGTGAAGGGCATCCTCGCCGGGCTGGCGCTCGTCGTGCTCGTGCTGTCGTGTGCGCGTGGCACGTATCGGCCCGCCGAGGATCGGATCGCGAAGATGACCGAGATCACCGCGCTGTGGACCCAGATCCGGCAGTTCCGTGCCGATATGGAGCTCGACCTCGAACCCGCAGTTTCGACGCAGCTCGAGTTCAAGACCAAGACCGTGAAGGACGCGCAGCGCGTCTGTTCCGACAATCACAAGGTGCCGAAGCCGTGTGAAGACAAGTGCACGTTGTCGAGCCACATCTGCGAGAACGCCGAGCTGATCTGCAAGATCGCCGACGAGCTCGGGGAACATGATCGGGCACAAGAGAAGTGCACGAGCGCGAAGGCGTCGTGTCGCGAAGCGAAGCAGAAGTGCTGCAACTGCAGCGCGAAGCCGCCCGTCACCGAGCCGCCCGTCGTGGAGCCCGTGCCATGAGCCCGAGGAAGGAAACGTTCGTCGCGCTTGGTGCGGGCGTCGCGATCGCGGCGATCGTCGCGTGTGGCGGTGCCAGCTACAAGACGGCGTCAGCACCCACGTCCGCCAGTCCCACCATGCCGGGCGTGGCGAGCGATCCGAAGGCGCGGATCATCGAGCTCGACGGCAAGATCGACACCGAGTTCGCGAAGCTCGAAGCCGGACCGCGCCCCGACGCACCGCCGTCGATCGCTGCAGACCTCTGTCCCACACCACCATGCGCCAAGGTCGAGACGCTGGCCGTGAAGCCGAGCGACGACCCGACGTGCACGCATGGCGATAGCCAGACATGCAAGGACACCTGTCAGATCGCCGATGCGATCTGCGACGCCGCAACCAAGATCTGTGGCATCGCGTCGGAGATGGCCAACGACGCGTGGGCGAACGAGAAGTGCTCGAGTGGCAATGCCAGCTGCGAGAAGTCGCGTGGCAAGTGCTGCGGCTGTTCGTGATCGTCCGCTAACGCAAAACCGGCTCGCGCAGATGTGTGGCGAAGCCGCGTTCGCCGGTCAGCGGCGCGGAACGACGTTGAGCTCGACCTCGACGGGAGGCGCGAGTGGTCGCTTCTCCTGCACGAAGGTGCAGCCGGTGCAGACGTTGGTCTGCGTGGTGCCCGGGCTCGGACGACCCTGCGGATCGACGTCGTCCTTCGGCACGTCGGGGCTGGTGCCGTCGTCCGTGTTCTCGTTGATGTCATCAATCCCCAGCGGCGTCACCTGATCCACACAACCCACAAGCGACAAGCCAAACGCGATGGCGAGAATCCGCACAGCAGAGTTTTTGAGCATGACTTATCCACGATAACGGGTCGGCGATCATGCGTCCACGTTACTCGTCGGAAGAATCGTGAAGATCTGATCGTCGTCGCATTGCGACAGCGAAACTGTCTCGTAGACATGTGTGCGACAGCGACACCGTCGCGATCGAACTCGCGATCTTCATCAAGAGGCGGGAGTCGTACGTGCGAGTAGTTGTCGACCTGCGACGCCTGCGACGGTCGGCAAATGCTGACGATGCAGTGTAGGTGTGGGAAGTAAACATCTCCTCTCGCGTAGTGATCACCTGGCTATCGGCGCGCTGGGCGACACGCGAGTGGGTTGGCCGCATCGGGTCCGCGCTCGCAGGTTCCCGACAGCGAGCGATCCCCGAGCGTGAACGAACAGGTGTCTCCCTGCTTCGCGCTCGCGCACGCCGACACGGCTTCCGGCGGAGGGGGTGGTGGTTGATCCGGGTGACACGCGAGCGCGCTGCCATCGGGTGGCGATTCGCACGTGCCGGAGAGCTGATGGTCGCGGTGTGCGAACGAGCAGCTCTCTCCACGCTTGGCTTTCGCACACGCATCGATCGCTTCCTGCGGCGGCCTCGGTGGTGGACCGGGCGGCCCTTCGGCAGCGGCGATCGCGAACGGGATCACGAGAGCAGTGAACGCGGCAACGAGGAGCTTCATGGCGTCGACGCTCGACGATCGAGGTCTCACCGCGATGTCTCGTCCGTTGCGAGTTATTTCAGCGCGCGCTCGTAGCGGCGCAGGAGTGGTGTCGACGAGATGCCGTGCACGAAGATGCTCAGCGAGATCACCGAGATGGTGAGTGCGGCGATCTCGTCGGCGAGCGGACCATCGAGCCCGTGCTCGAGGCTGTAGCCGAGGTAGTAGAGGCTGCCGATGCCGCGAATCCCGAACCAGGCCATCATCCAGCGCTGCGGGCGCGAGGTCGGGGTGATCACCAGCAGCAGCGAGGCGAGTGGGCGGATGACGAGGAAGATCACGGCCGCGAGCGGGATCGCTCTTACATCCCAGTGAGTGGAGAGCGCGACGCCGACCGCCACGATCATGGCGAACTCGACGAGCCTCTCGATCGTGTCGCCGAACGACAGCGTCTCGGAGACCAGCACCCCGGCCGCGACGGCAGGTTGGTCGAGTGCTTCCGGATCGTTCTGGGCGGCCACCATCTGCTCGGCGGGCGGATGCTCGACGGTCCGGCCTCGATGCTGTGGATGCGGTGACTCGCGGACGACCTCGACCTCCGCCGCGCGGAGGCCGACGCCAGCGGCGAACACGGAGAGGAAGCCCCACGCGCCGATCATTTCGGCCGCGACGTACGCGACCCCGATCAGCGCGAGCGCGAGTAGATCACTCGGGGCACTGGTGTCGCGATGCTTCGTGCGGAGCCAGATCGCGAGCCGGCCGATCAGCTTGCCGAGGAAGTAGCCGAGACAGAGCGCGGCAGGGATCGCCCACACCAGGCGATGTGCAGCCCAGCTCGCGATCCACGTCCCGGTGCTGTCGTGCGTCGCGGCCGACAGGGCGAGCACGACGAACGGGAACGCGCTGCCATCGTTGAGGCCTGCTTCGCCCGAGAGGCCGTAGCGCATGAGGTCGCGATCGCGCGCGTCGGAGACCGTGACCGTCGAGGCGAGGACCGGATCGGTGGGGGCGAGCATGGCGCCGAGGAGCAGCGCCCCGGCGAAGGGGAGCCCGAGCGCCAGATGCGCGACCGCGGTGATGCCGGCGACGGTCAGGACCATCACGGGACCGGCGAGGACGACCGCGGCTCGCCACGCTGGGTCGGAGGGTCGCAGCCGGAGCTTGAGGCCGCCGACGAACAGCGCGATCACGATCGCGACCTCGGTGATGCGCTCGAGCAGGAAGGCGTTGTCGACGAGATCGAGCGAGACCACGTCGACCCCGAGGGGGCCGATGACGACGCCGACGATCAGGTACAGCGCCGAGGTCGTGATGGGGAGGTCTCGGACGTAGCTCGAGACCAGGGCCATCAGCAGCAGCAAGCCACTGACGAACGCCATCCAGCCGAGGAAGCTCACCCGCCCGGTGTAGCAAGCTGCACGCCACCACCGACCCGCGTCCAGCTACGTCAGGGCAGGGACCTGCACGCGGACCGTGGTGCCGGCGCCCACCTCACTTGTCACATCGATCGTTCCTGCGTGGGCTTCGACGATCCGCTTGGCCAGTGTCAGGCCGAGACCGACACCACCGGTCTCGCGCGACCGGCTGCGATCGCCGCGGAAGAACGGCGTGAACACGCGCGGCAGATCCTCGGCGGAGATCCCGACACCGCGATCCGTCACCACGAAGCACACACGATCACCGTCGCGCTTGACGGTCAGCTCGATCGGCGTGGCGTGGTCGGGCGAGTACTTGTGCGCGTTCTGGCACAGGTTGTCGATCACCCGGCGGAACAGCACCGGATCCGCGTCGATCGAGGGGAGCCCCTCGGCGACGGTCACCGTGAACGGTCGCTCGGGGTGGCGCTGTCGCATCCGCGACGCCGAGGCGTCCGCGATCGACGAGGGCTCGATGACCGCCTTGCGAAGGGGCAGCGTACCGGCGACCTCGGCGCGCATCGCGGTGAGGATGTCATCGACGATCGCCTCGAGCTCGGTGACATCGACGGCGATCTCCACCAGCGCCGCACGCGCGGCCTCGGAGTCGCCTTCGCCGGCGAGATCGAGCGCCACTCCGATGCGCGCCAGGGGCGTGCGCAGCTCGTGCGCCACGTTCGCGAGCAGCTCCTTCTCGGTGAGAAGCAAGGCCTCGATCCGATCTGCCATCTCGTCGATCCGATTGCCGAGCACGCCGATCTCGTCGGATCGCTCCAGCTTGCTTCGCGCCGACAGGTTGCCGCTGCCGAGTGCATGCGCCGTCTCGGTCAGGCGATCGATCGGTCGCAGGATCCAGCGTGCGGTGATCAACGCGCCGAGCACGAGGATCGTGAAGCCGCAGCTCAGCACGATGAGCGGTCCCGTCAGCCCCGGCGGATCCGCGTTGACGCCACGCGCGATCAGTAAGCCGGGACCGTCGTGGACTTGAACGCGCAGCAGCATGCGATGCGGGCCGCCCTCGTCGAGCAGGAGGATGCGCGGCCCGCGGCGCTCGTCGGGTTGCGGACCTCCGGATCCAGTTGGACCTTCCGGACCAGGACCGGGTCCATCAAATCCGGGTCCACCGGGGCCGCCGAAGCCTTGGCCGGGAAACCTGGGTCTGCGTCGCGGTCCGCGACGCTCGGGGATCGCGAGCGGTGGATCGACGTTGGTCGCCATCAGCTGGCGGTTCTCGTCGTAGATCGACGCCTCGATCCGGTGCTCGCGCAACGAAGCCAGCTCGGCGTCGAGCTTGCTCTGATCGTCCGCCGAGTCCTCGAGCCGCTGGATCACCGACGGCACGAGGTAGTCCTCGGGACGCGCCGGCTCGTGCGGACCTTCCGCGATGAAGATCACGACCGCCGTGATCGCGAGCAGCAGCATCTGCACCACGCCGATCACGACGAGGCGCGATGCGAGCGATCTCATGTCTCACCGGGCGTCAGCACATAGCCGACGCCGCGGATGGTCTTGAGCAGCCGAGGATTGCGCGGGTCCTCTTCGATCTTCTGTCGCACGCGCGACACCACGACATCGATCGAGCGATCGAACGCCTCGTCCGCGGTGCCGTGGAGAAGTTGCAGCAACTGCTCGCGGCCGAGCACGCGACCCGCGCGCTGGGCGAGCACGTGCACGAGCTGGAACTCGGCGGTGGTGAGCGAGATGGGCTTGCCGCGCACGCTGATCTCCATCGTGGTCGCGTCGATCACGATGGTGCCGCACTCGATGCGCTCGGCGCGCGGGCCCGCTTCGCCGCGACCGCGACGGGCCTGGGCGCGGATCCGTGCGACCAGCTCGCGCGACTGGAAGGGCTTTCCGACGTAGTCGTCAGCGCCACCCTCGAGGCCGATCACACGATCCGCTTCCTCGGTGCGCGCCGTCACCATGATGATCGGCACGTCGAGCTTGCCGCGCAGCTGGCGGCAGACCTCGACACCGTCGACGCCGGGCAGGTTGAGATCGAGCAGCACCACGTCGGGGCGCAGCCGCAGGACCTCGGCGACCGCGAGATCACCGCGCGTCACGAGGTGCACCGTGATCCGATGCGACGTCAGGTACTGCGTCGTCAGACGCGCGAGCCGCTCGTCGTCCTCGACGTAGACGATCGCGATGTCGGAATCGGCGGTCATGGCTGGAGTATTCGCCCAACCTGGCGGGTCATGCGCGCTGGAAATATCCCGAAACATGTACAGTCTCGGCGTGCGTCTGGTCGCGGTCTGCCTGCTGGCATGCGGAACTGCGCAGGCTGGTGGGCTGGTCGTCACGAGCTCACCCCGCTCGATCGGGCGGGCCGGAACGGCGACGGTCGGCGATGACGGCGGCGGTGCGCTGCTCGCCAACCCGGCTGCGATCGCGCGGCGCGAGGGCAAACGCGGCGAGCTCGGCATGGTGTTCGTCGACGACGAGCTCGATTGGCAGAGCGCCACGAACGGCGCACCGTCGGTCCACGATCAAGCGCCGTCGAGCGTCGCGCCCCATGCCGCGGCGTTCGCGTCCGCGGGCAACTGGACGTTCGGCCTCGCGGTGATGACGTCCTCGGTGTCGGATCGCTCGCTGCGCCGACCTACGGATATCGCAGATCCGTCGAACATCGACGTCGCGTTCGACTTTCGCTACGCCGGCATCGCAGGCGGCGTGCGTCGCGACACGGTGACCGCGGGCATCGCGCGCCGGTTCGGAGATTCCCTCGCACTCGGCATCGCCGTCGGCGCCTCGCGCGTCTCGGTGATCGAGATCCGCCGGTTGTGGGCAGGGTTCTCCGGTCGCGACGACATCGGCAGTCCGCTCAACGATCTCGAGATCGGGTTCGAGGGCGCCGATTCGTTTGTCCCGTCGCTGGTCGGCGGTCTGTTGTTCATCGCCGAGGATTCGCCGCTGGAGCTCGGCGCGTCGCTGGGATGGATCGATCGCGCACGAATCTCCGCCGATGTCGTCGCGGTCGGCACGCGCCCGATGGGACCGTCGTCGTCACCCGACAAGACGAACGCGGTGCTCGATTACCAGTTCCCTGTCACCGCCCGCGCGGGTGCGCGCTACGTCGGTTCGCGATTCGTCGGCGAGCTCGGTGGCGAGGTCGCGCTCGCGCGTCGATCGGCGCAGGAGACAGCCTGGAAGATCCAGGGCATGCAGGTGATCGACGGTCCGTCGGGTGCGACCGCGGATCTGACGCGCGTGCCGTCGCGGATCTCGCTGCGCACGCACGGCGCGATCCGCGGCTCGGTCGACGTCGAGATGATCGCCGGCTTTCTGTGGGCGACCGCCGGCTTTGCGCATGTGACCGGGAGCGTCGCCAAGCAGAAGCAGTCACCGACGTTCGGCGATCTCGGTGGCGAGACGCTCGGGCTCGGGCTCGAGGGCAAAGCGGCGGGCTTCACCTTCACGCTCGGCTGGTCGAGGACCTGGGCAACCTCGCGCAGGGTCGATCAGTCCTCGCTCGTGCTCGACAATCCCTTCGGGAGCGGCGATGCGCAGGTGCCCGCGGGTCGCTACGACGGATCCATCGATCAGATCGGGATCCTGCTCGACGGCGAGCTCGATCTCGGCGAGTGACTAGGTGAGCTTCTGCTAGATGAGCTTCTGCTAGATGAGCTTCTGCTAGATGGCGCCGAGGACCGCGATGCCAAGCAGCGTGAGGTGACCGAGGATGAACAGTCGGATGTCGCGCACGAGCTGGTGAAGAGCAGGGTTCATGCCGGGCTAACGACCGAAAAGCTCTTGGTGTCGCACCGGCTTGTCGGGTTGCCAGGCAGCTGGATTGCCTTACAGGAGACAGCTCGGGACGGCTTCCGACGTGCCGCTCAGGATGTTCTGGACCTCCACGAGCTCGCGGTTCCAGTAGCACAGCGTGTCGGCCATGAAGAGGTAGCCGTACTGATAGAACGTCTGGTTCTCGGTCGCACCCGTCAGCTTCGCGCCGAGACCGTCGTGAAGATCGTCGTGGCGGCGACGCACCACTTGTTGCGCGGCGCCGAGCAGCGAACGTGCGCGTGCGATGTCCTCGAGCGCTCCGGCCTCGTCGCCGGAGAGCTTGTTCAACGATGCGGTGTAGAGGTGGATGATGTAATCGACGCGCAACCGATCCATGGTCATGCCGTCGCGCAGCTCGCGCGTCCACTTGGTGTCGGGGAGCTCGATCGCGAGGAGCTCGGTCTCCAGCTCCTCGACCTGCGTGCGATAGAGCACGAGCCGCTCGATCACGTCGGCCTGGAACGCGCCTCGCGCCGAGGGTTCGGCGTCCTCGAGATCCTCGAACGTCACGCGATCCGGCTGCGACACGATGTCGAGGCGGCGCCCGGCATCGATCGCGAGATCGCGGCCGGCGATGTACTGGATCAACCGTCCGAGCATCAGGTGCTCGCGCTGGATCTCGATCAGCTTCGCGACGGATGACGTCGCCGGGCCGAGGTCAGTAGAGAACTCTGCCGCGATCAAGTCGGTCGAGGTCGCCGGGCGCTCGTAGCTCGCGCGCAACGCGGTGACGTCGTGCAGCCAGTAGCCCCACTCCCACCCCGACGAGAACAGCATGTGGTTGTCGAGCTTGCCGCAGCCCGGTTCGGCGTCGAGCATCTCGAGATCGAGCCATCGGCTGTGGACGTAGAGCGGGAGGTACTGCGGCACCGAGTTGTCGAACGCGACCCAGTACGCGGTCTCAGGCTGATACGCATGCGGCTTGCCGCTGCACATCCGCTCGAGCAGGAACTCGCGATGCTCGCTGAAGTCCTCGTGCTGGTACGCGCCGCCGGTGGGCTCGTACAGGTTGTAGAACATCACCGTGTGGACGTCGGGGATGATCGCCGAGTCCGCGAACTTGACGAGGAAGTAGTAGATCAAGTCCTCGCCCTTGAAGTTGACGACCTGATCCGCGCCGACGTGAACCAGCGCGTGCATCTCGGCCTGCGGGGCTGCGATCGCGAGTTGATTCTTGACCTCGTTGATCGAATCGATGAACGCCTGCGGCTCGGAGTTGAAGAACTCGCCGAAGGACAGATCGTAGACGTCGAATGGGAGGTCCTGCGTGATCGGCGGCAACCGCGCGGCGATCTGCGGCCCGATCGGATCCTTCTCCTCGTCGACGAGGTCGTACGCGAGCTGGAGGTTTGCCGCGCCGAACAGCTGGATGTTGAGCCCGACGCGAACGCCGCGGAGGTGCGCGTAGTCGATGATCTCGCGCGTGAACGGCTTCCACGCCTCGTGGCGCCCCGGCTCGAGGATGTCGTCGAGCGCGACCCACTGCACGTAGTTGCCGCGGTTCTTGATCAGCCAATCGATGATGCGGTGGGCGTCCGCCGTGTTCTGCACGCTCGGCTCCCAGAACGCGAAGTACGGCTCGATCGGATGCAGCGTGTGGAGCTGGAGCCCGCGCACGCGGATCTCGGGGCGATGGATCTCGAGATCGACCTCGCCGATCTCGACCGTGTTCGGCGTCACCGTGTCGTACGGGTGGCGGAACCGAAAGCCCATGGTCTCGAGCGCCGCTGTCGCACCGTATTGCGCGCCGAGGACATCGCTCGCCGCGACCGTGAGCGCGCGCTCGCTGTTCTGGGCGAGCTGGTAGGCCTGCGCCGGCAGGGCCGGATCCTCGACCACCGTGATGGTGAAGCCATCGTCGACCTCGGCATCGAGCGGGCCGACGTGGAGCGGGAATGCGGTGGTCTTCGCGTACTCGGTCAGCGCGGGCTCGAAGGTGGAGCCGGTACGCAGCGTGATGTTGCCGGGGGTGTTATCCCCGCACGCGATCAGGATCAGAGCCAGTACAGCGATGCGTAGCACCGCCGGAACATGCCTTAAACTTCGTCGTCGGTGGGGGGTAGTTGCTTTGCCTTCGCGGCCGGCTTCGCCGCGGCGCGAGTGCCGGGCTTCGCCGACTTGTCGTCGCCGATCGCGTCGTCGAGCTCGACGAAGCCACCGTAGACCGCGCCGATCATGCCGCCGAGTGATGGCGACCACGCGAACAGGTTGTAGCCGGAGACTTCGATGTTCGGGCCCCACGCCTTGACCAGGAGTGCGTAGAGGCCGCACCCGATCCCGAAGCCGAACGCGGACTTGAGGATCGCGATCCAGGCGGTGCCGTTCGGGTCCTTGATCAGCGCCCAGATCGGCTTGCCCACGAACAGGCCCACGATCGCGCCGATCAGGCCGTACAGGACCCATGGGTTCGTCAGGACCGGGACATCGCCGAGGGCGTGGGCGCCGTAGCCAAGGGCACCGCCGATCACCGCGCCCTTGAGAATTCCGACGAGCAGCTTGATCACTCAGTTATCTTGAGCTGCAAGGTCCGCTTCGGCAAGGCCCGCGTTGGACGGGCCGCTGCGAGCGGGTCGGCGTTACTCCATGGCGGCGATCTTGATCGCGCTCAGCTGCGCCTCGAGCTTTGCCACTTCGGCACGAAAACCGTCAATGTCACGCGAGGTCACGCCGCCGGAGCGGATTGGTGCCAGCTTCGATGGATCGATCCAGCCGCCATTCTGTTTGACGCCAAAATGCAGGTGAGGCCCGGTCGACATGCCCGTCGAGCCCACGTAGCCGATCACGGTCTTCGCCTTGACCTTCTGACCGACCTTGACGTCGGCATATTTTGACAGGTGCATGTACGCGGTCTCGATGCCGCCATCGTGCTTGATCATGACGAGGTTTCCTGCGCCGCCGGACGGTCCCTTGAACGAGATCACACCTGCCGATGCGGCCCACACCGCCGTGCCCGTGGGCGCTGCGTAATCGATCCCGAGATGCGCCACTTCGGTGTGGAGCACCGGGTGCATCCGCTTGCGATCGAAGCCGCTGCTGATCCGATCGAACTTGAGCGGCGTCTTGAGCAGCGTCTTCTCCGACGACTGACCCTCGGCGTCGAAGTAGCCCCCTTCGGCCTTCTCGGGTTGGCCAGGTTGAAAGTAGAACGTGCGGAACACCCCGGCCTTGCCCTGGTACTCGGCGGCGAGGATCCGCTTGTAGCGAAGGAATTCGCCGTTCTCCTTGAGCTCCTTCTCGACGAGGACGCGGAAGGTGTCGCCCGCGTGAGTGTCGTTGTAGAAATCGAGGTCGTACGCGAACACGTCGACGAAGAAGTCGACGAGCGCGGCACTCTCCCCCGAGGCCTTGATCGCGGCGTACAGCGATGACTCGATCTTGCCGCCCACCGTCTTGCGCTCGGTCTTGGTCACCGCGGTGTCGGCCTTGCCGATCAACTCGCCGGTCTTCTGACGCTCGGAAGAGATCGTCTCGACCTTGCTGAGCCGCAGCGTGAACCGCGAGACCCGGCCATCCGCACCGCGCTCGATCTTGAAGGACTGCCCGGCGCGGATCGTCTTGAAGTCGAGGACGCCGGCGAGCGAGCGGATCACTTCATCGGCTTCGGCACCGGAGAGCCCGGACTTCTTGAGCAGGCGACCGAGCGTGTCGGACTTGCCGACCTTGCCCTCGACCGTACCCGGCGGACCGACGGGCGCACCGATGCTGCCCGTCGACGGGGTGACCGCCGGCGGCGGAGTCAGTGGCGCGGCAGGGAGGACGGCCGGCTTGGACTTCGCCGCATCGGCGATCGCCGAGACCGAGGTCTCCTTGTCCCAGACGAAGACGTAGAGGTTGACGAGCACGAGCCCGCCGAGGACGAGGACCACCCAGCCGCTCGTACGACGCGTGGGAGATCTCCCTCCGACGGAGGCCAGAGACAGCCTCTGAGTCGTTTTCTTGCGCGCGGTGCGGCGTCTCATGAGGATGAGGGAGGCCAGCAATATCACAAGCCTTCAGATCGACCAAGGAAATGGCAACCACCGAGAACTCCACCCAAGTCCAGGAATCCCCAGGTGCCCGCAAGCCCCCGCCGCCCCGCGAGCAACTGGAACTTTTCCCCCAGAAGATGCAAGGTGCCGACGGAGACATGGCCAAGAAGTCGGCTAACAAGGGGAAATCCGCCGAGGTTGCGGACGAACCGAAGAAGAAAAAGGGTAAGTCCGCGAGTGGCGGAGGTGACGGCGGTGGTGGGGGCGATGGCGGCGGCACGGGAATGGGCGAGATCGACACGTCGCTCGAGGCCGAGGCCCGCCGCCGCTACCTGAACTACGCGCTCAGCGTGATCACGTCGCGCGCGTTGCCCGACGTCCGCGACGGCCTCAAGCCGGTGCAGCGCCGGATCCTCTACGCGATGCTGCACGACAACCACCTGCGGCCCGATGCCAAGCATCGCAAGAGCGCCACGGTGGTCGGTAACGTGCTCGGTAAGTACCACCCACACGGCGACTCGTCGGTCTACGACGCGATGGTCCGCATGGCCCAGAGCTGGGCGCTGCGGCTGACCATGGTCGATGGCTCCGGCAACTGGGGCTCGCTCGATGGCGATGAAGCCGCCGCCTATCGCTACACCGAGTGCCGGCTCGCGCCGCCCGCGATGGAGCTGCTGCGCGAGCTCGACTTCGAGACCGTCGACATGCGCTCGAACTACGACGGCACGACGGAGGAGCCGTCGGTGCTGCCGGCGCGCTTTCCGAACCTGCTCGTCAACGGCTCGACCGGCATCGCGGTCGGCATGGCGACCAACATCCCGCCGCACAACCTGCGCGAGCTGACCGCCGCGTTGCTCGCGCTCGCCGAGAACCGCGACATCGAGCACGTGCAGCTGATGAAGCACATCGAGGGTCCGGACTTCCCGACCGGTGGCCAGCTGCTCAACACCAAGGTCGAGCTCCGCCAGATCTACAAGGATGGCCAAGGCACGATCCGCGTGCGCGGCGAGTACAAGCTCGAGGAGAAGAAGAAAGGCGGGACCGACATCATCATCACGTCGATCCCGTACGCGATGACGAAGTCGTCGCTGGTCGAGAAAATCGCGGATGTGGTGCGCGAGCGAAAGCTGCCGCACATCGTCGACGTGCGCGACGAGTCCACCGACGACGTCCGCATCGTCCTCGAGATCAAGAAGGACTCCGATCCCGAGCTGGTGATGGCGTACCTGTTCAAGAACACGCCGCTGCAATCGAACTTCCACGTCAACCTGACGTGCTTGATCCCTCCGGCGTTCCTCACCGACGCCGGCAACCTGCCGCTCGATGCACCGCCGCAACCGCGCCGGATCGGGATCAAGGAAGCGCTCGGGCACTTCCTCGATTTTCGCCTCGACGTCACCGAGCGCCGGTTCAAGTACCAGCTCCGGAAGCTCGAGGAGCGGATCCACATCCTGGAGGGCTTCGCGACCATCTTCGATGCGCTCGACGAGCTCATCAAGATCATCCGCGCCTCGGACGGCAAGGAAGACGCCGCGGGAAAGATCATCAAGCGGTTCAAGCTCGACGAGATCCAGACCGAGGCGATCCTCGAGCTCAAGCTGTACAAGCTGGCGAAGCTCGAGATCAACCTGATCGTCGAAGAGCTCGACGAGAAGAGCAAGGAAGCGAAGCGCATCCGCGGCATCCTCAAGAACGAGGAGAAGCTGATGGCGGTCGTCACCGAGGATCTCCAGGCGGTGGCGAAGGAGCTCGGCACGCCGCGACGCACCAAGACAGGTGGCGCGGCCGAGGAGATCGAGTTCGATGCCGACGCGTTCATCATCGACGAGGATGCCCACGTCGTGGTCACCCGCGACGGCTGGCTCAAGCGCGTACGCGAGCTCAAGGATCCGACGGCAACACGGACCCGCGAGGGCGACGACGTGATGTTCGTGCTGCCCGGCTCGACCAAGCACAAGGTCGTGTTCTTCACCTCGAAGGGCTCGGGCTACGTCATCAAGATCAACGACATCGCGGCCACCGCGGGGTACGGCGATCCGGCGCAGAAGTACTTCAAGTTCGCCGATGGCGAGAAGATCGTGTCGGCGATGTCGCTCGACCCGCGCGCGATGATCCCGCCCACGTTGCTCGCGATGAGCGCGAATGGCTACGGGCTGCGGTTCGCGAGCACGCCGCACACCGAGATCACGACCAAGGCGGGCCGGCGCTATGCGAAGGCAGGCGAGGGTGACGAGATCATCGGCGTGGTCGCGTGCAATGACAGCGACATCGTCGCCGCGGCGACGCGCGATGGCCACGTGGCGCACTGCCGCGCGGACGAGATCGCGAAGCTCGAGGGTCCGGGTCGCGGTGTCACCGTGATCAAGACCGATGACGAGGATCGCGTGATCGGCTTCATCGCCGGCCACAAGAGCGACGCGTTCGAGATCGAGACCGACAAGAGCGGCAAGAAGTTCACCATCAATGCCGATCCGAAGCAGGCCAAGAGCCGCGGCGGTAAGGGGCACCAGCTGATGAAGCGGGTGTCGTTCAAGGTGGTGCCGAAGCCCGTCACGATCCAGCCGCTCGCGAATGCCGAGGGCGGACAGGGAGTGAACTGAGATGGCTCAAGCGAAGTACACCGCCGAAGACATTCAAGTCCTCGAGGGTCTCGATCCGGTTCGCAAGCGGCCGGGCATGTACATCGGTGGCACCGGCAGCGATGGCTATCACCACCTGCTGTGGGAGGTCGTCGACAACTCGATCGACGAGGTCATCAACAAGTACGCGACCAAGGTCGAGGTCACGCTGCATGCCGACGGCAAGAGCGCAACCGTCGAGGACAACGGGCGCGGCATTCCCGTCGACATGCACGCGAAGCTCAAGAAGAACGCCCTCGAGGTGATCTTCTCGACGCTGCACTCGGGCGGCAAGTTCGAGCGCGGCAAGAGCTATGCGGTGTCGGGTGGGTTGCACGGCGTCGGGGCGGCGGTGGTCAACGCGCTCTCCGAAGAGCTGATCGTCACCGTCAAGCGCGATCAAGAGCGCTACGAGATGCGGTTCTCGCGCGGCGAGGTCAAGAGCAAGCTCAAGAAGCTCGGTCCGGCGCGCGGCACCGGCACGACCGTGTTCTTTCGGCCCGACGACGACGTCTTCGGCGGCAAGCTGAAGTTCCACGCGAAAGAAATCATCGAGCGGCTCGAGGCAAAGAGCTATCTGCACGGCGGCCTCGAGATCGTGTTCACCGACGAGACGCAGAAGCCGGCGGTCACCCAGACGTTCGTCCATCCGCAGGGCATCGCGGAGTACCTGCCGAAGCTAGTCACCGATCGCGGCAAGCTGTCGGTGCCGTCGACCGGCGGCGTGTTCTACATGGAGAAGCGCGATGAAGAGGCGCGGCTCGGTGTGGAGCTCGCGCTGCAGTGGACGGAGTCGACGGACGACTACATCAAGACGTACGTCAACTCGGTGCCAACCTCCGACGGCGGCACGCACGACGCGGGGTTGCGCTCGGCGATCGTCAAGGCGATCCGGAACTACATCGCGACGCACAAGCTCGAGCCGAAGGGCGTGACGCTGACTGCGGAGGACATCCGCGAGGGCGTGGTCGCGCTGCTGTCGACGTACGTCCACGATCCGCAGTTCCAGAGCCAGACCAAGAACCGGCTCAACAACCCCGAAGTGGCAGCACAGGTCGAAGGTCTCGTGCGGCCGCAGCTCGAGAACTATCTCAACGGCAACCCGAACTGGGCGCAGGCCGTGGTGGCGCGGACGATCACGGCGGCGCGTGCGCGCGAAGCCTCGCGTGCAGCGCACCAGGCCGTGACGCGCAAGACCGCGGTCAGTCACCGGCTCAACTTGCCGGGCAAGCTGGCGGATTGTGCCTCGACGGATCCGGGCGAGAGCGAGCTGTTCATCGTCGAGGGTGACTCGGCAGGTGGCTCGGCGAAGCAGGGTCGCGATCGCAAGACCCAGGCGATCCTCCCGCTGCGCGGCAAGGTGCTCAATGCCGAGCAGGCAAACAGCGCGAAGCTGCACGCGAACAAGGAGCTGCAGGACATCGTGTCCGCGCTCGGCTGCGGCATGGGCGACGAGATGGACGTCAGCAAGCTGCGCTACGGGAAGATCTTCCTGCTGATGGACGCCGACGCCGACGGCCACCACATCGCGACCTTGTTGCTGACGTTCTTCTTCCGCCACATGCGGCCGCTGATCGATCACGGGCACGTCTATCTGGCCCAGCCGCCACTGTATCGGATCGACATCGGCAAGCAGACCTACTGGGCGCTCGACGACCTCCATAAAGAGCGGCTGTTGAAGGAGCACGCGAAGGTCAACTCGAAGCCGCAGATCACGCGGTTCAAAGGCCTCGGCGAGATGGATCCGCCAGTGCTCAACGCGACCACGCTCGATCCGAAGACTCGCCAGGCGCTGCGCGTCAGGGTCAAGGAGACGGACCGCCTCGCCACGGATCGCACGATCTCGGAGCTGATGGGCAAGGACGTCGCAGCCCGCTTCAAGATGATCACCGAGAACGCCTCCGAGATCGGCGACCTCGACGTCTGAGGAGGCGCCGGGCCATCAGCGCCTGGCGTCCCGACCAGTGATCTAGCCGGTGCTGAGAGGCCCCGCGCTAAGTCGCCAACATTCCAAGGATCGAGTTGGTCTCCGGGCTGCAGTCTCCGGGAGCCAGCCTACCCACTCGTTCGCTTGGAGTTGTTCAAATGCTCATCGTCGAAGACGAACCCACCACGTTCGAGATGAACCCGCTCGGGAACCGCCAGCGCCTGAGGCCGCGGGACTCCTTCATGGCCCGCAACGCGGGGTGGAAGCCGGCGGTGGTGGAGCCGTTGCTGGTGGTCGACGACTCGAGGCTCCTCCAGGAGACGGTCGACGAGTCGCTTGGCGAAGGCATGTTCACGATGTCTGATGTCGTGCTACCGGCGAACGCCGTGGTGCACGCAGCGCTCGACAACGTGCCGGCGCTGCCGACGCTGTTGCCGCAGCCCGCCGCGCTGATGCTGCTGCCGAAGGAGATCGATTATCGCGTCGCCTCTCCCTACTACCCGCCGACCGAATCGCACAACGCCTTGCCGATCGCATCGCGTCGCGTGCGCTACGTCGCCGTGCCGGCACTCGCGCTGCTCGCGCTGGTGGTGCTTGGCGGTGCGGCGATGCCACCGGATCTCGAAGCGATGAGCGCGCCGATGGCGAACGTCGCGGCGACCCGCGAAGCGACCAGCTCGCCGCGCGTCCACGAGAGTGTGAACGAGCCGCCGGCGCCTCTCGAAGAGATCGAGACACCGATCGTCAAGAAGATCGTGAAGAAGGCCGCCCCGCGGTCGCGCAAGATCGTCGTCAACGCGGCGAGCGCGCTCGGCAACCTGCGTCCGGGTCGCGCGTTCTAACCCCGGAGCTCTTCAGCTCTTCGCGCGCTTGAACACGAACATCACGACCTCGTCGTCGTGATCGTCCTCGGGGCTCTCGTCGCGCGTCGTCGCGACCAGCTCCCAGCCCTCCTCTCCGCGGCGGTTGAGCTCGGCCTTGATCGGATCCGTCGAAGATCCGTGGCCCCAGGCACAGGTGAAGATGTCGTACTCGAACTTGGTCATGCGCGGAGAATAGCCCGCGAACCCGAGGCGTTATCGCGGGATGCGCAGCGTTTTGGTGTGCTCGTTACTGCTCGCGTCGTCGACTGCACACGCACTCCCGCCGGGCGCCGATCCCGCGCTGCGCGACGGCGCGAACCATCGCGTCGGCGACGCGAGCTTCGTGGCCACGTTCGGTCGCGCGCCGATCCGGGGTGACTCGGAGAACGTGCGGATGCGGACGCACCTCGTCGACATCCGGGCGAAGCTCGCTGCCAAGCCAGCCACCAAGCCCGCGCTCGCGGCACGCCGCGCCGAGCTCCTGGACTATCTCGACGACTACATCGCGAAGGGCATCACGCCGGTCAACGCGCACCTGCCGTGGCGCACGCCGGTGTTCATCGACGATCACGGCAACATCTGCGCGGTCGGCTATCTGATCGAGCGCAGCGTCGGGCGTGCGTTGTCCGAGAACATCGCCGCGGCGCATCGCTATGACTTCCTCGAGGACATCGCCGCCGCGATGCCCGAGGTTCGCGCGTGGGTGGAGGGTTCGGGGCTCACGCTCGACGAGCTGGCGTCGATCCAGCCCGGCTACGCGGAGCCCGAGGTCGAGGCGTGGGGCAACGTCGACTTCGCGGCGATGAAGTCACCCGACGGCGCCTACCAGGACGCGTTCGCGAGCGGTGCCACCAAGGGAACGATCCGCAAGTTCCACATGGAGGGTGCGTGGTCGCGCACCGTCGACGGCAAGCTCGTCGGCAAGGGCATGTTCGTACGAGGTGCCGGCGCGTGGACCAGCTTCTATCCCGATGGCAAGAAGCTGGCGCAGGGGACGTTCGCGGGCGACAAGCCGCAGGGCGCGTGGAAGCTGTACCACCCGAGTGGCAACCTCGCGGCGGTCGGCGCGTTCTCGCGCGGCTATCGCAGTGGGGCGTGGCAGTTCTATTACGACACCAAGGCGCAGACGCCGATCGCGATCGGCCAGTTCGCTGGATCGGGCAGCGTCGCGGGCACGTGGCGGCACTACGACGCCGCGGGCAAGCTGCTCGCGACCTCGCGCGTCGCCGGCCAGGGAACCGATCCGACGTCGCGCGGCGCGATCCTCATGTCGGTGGTGCCGGGCAAGGACGGCGTGGTGCACGAGATCCATGCCTTCGGCGGCATGGACAGCGCGCAGCTCCACATGATCGCGCGTGGCCGCGAGCGGCTGTACCTCGACCGCATGGACAACATCTACGACACCGGCGGGAACCTGCTGACGCGCGATGGCGAGGGCTGGCTCGCGGCGTCGTGCAAGTGGTCGAATAAGCGCAAGGCGATCGCGGCGTCGGGCGACGTCTCGACGCTGCATCGCCTCCTGCGCGGTGACTACCACCCCGAAGGCTCGCCGTGCGGCGACAAGCAGGTGGTCTCGAAGGAACGCGCGACGTCGATCACGAAGGCGCTCGGCGCGATCGATGTCGTGCGGTCACCGAGCCCGGCCTTCGTGCGGGAGCTGGCGCTCGGTCGCATGGGGACGATGGCCGATGTCGGGCTCTCGGTGGGGAGCGAGTCCGAGGACGTGGTGGAGAACGCGCGCACGAAGGATCTCGTGCGCGTGATCGCGGCGAGCTTGTCCTGGTACATCGAGTGGCCGCACATCGACGGCCGGTTCGTCGCGCTGTTCTCGACGCTTCCGGGGCACGCGCTGAAGGACGAGATCTGGACCGAGACGCGCGAACGCAACCCCGACGCGAAGGACTGACCACGGATCGCGATGATGGAAGGCATGCCGTGGGATGCGGGCTGCAGGTCGACCGCTGCTACGCTGGCATGGTGTGGAGCTGGGTCGCGCTCGTCGTCGTAACAGCCTGTTCGTCGACAAACGATCCTGCGTGCGACGTGACGCCGGTCCGCGACGCTGCGCCGCAGCGCGACGCCGTGCTGCAGGAAGCTCCACGCGCGCCTGCGTGGACGTTCGCGGTGCTGTCAGATCTGCACCTGCCGAACTACTTCACGACAACCGTCGATCGAACGGTCGCAGCGTTGGTCGAGTCCAAGGTCCGGTTCGTCGTGATCACCGGCGATCACACGAACGGCAGCCCGTTCGATGGCCCGCTGCGCAAGGACACGTGGTGGGCGGCGCTCGCGCGGGCGCTCCAACCGTTGCGCGAGGCCGGCATCCCGGTGCTGCCCGTCGCGGGCAATCACGACAGTTACCTCCCAGTCCAGCGCGCCGGGTACGCGGCGACGTTCGATCCGAGCTGGGCGAAGCCACTCGCGATCGTCGAGCACGGCGACACGCAGCTGACGCGCTGGCCGTTCTCGTACAGCGTCGACGTCGACGGGGTGCACCTCTCCCTCGCGCACATCGTGGCGAGCAAGCTCGATCCGGCGATCGCACGCTGGCTCGAGGCGGATCTGGCAACCGCGGGCGCTGCGAAGCACCGCATCGCGGCGGCGCACGTCCCGCTGTCATCGGTGATCCTGTCGCCGGCCAAGCCGTTCGTCGCGCAGCTCGGTGGCATCCTCGAGCGCGGCAAGGTCGAGATGTTCTTGGCCGGCCACGAGCACGTGGTGTGGGACGAGAACGTGGTGCTGCCGAGCGGTGGTTCGCTGCGGCAGGTCCTCGCGGGGTGCGCGTCGGGTTACTACGACTACGCGCCGGGCGAACCGTCGAAGCTGCGAGCGCGCTGCGTGCCGGTGACGCGGCCGGGGCAGCGCGAGCCGATGCGCTGCGAGATGCCGAACGGTGGGGCCTTCGAGATCGCGCGGGGGCGCAAGAATCGCCACATCCAGCACTACAAGAGCGCGTTCGTGCTGGTCGACGTCGAGGGTGACGAGCTGCGAGTCCGTCCGATGACGGTCGACAGCGCCGGACGGCTGCAGCCGTTCTACCTGCCCGACTGATAGGGTGAGGAGGTGCTCAAGCGGATCGGCATCGGGACCGGCATCGTGCTGGTGGTGTGGATCGTGCTGTTGCTCGTGCTCGGCTCGGTGTTCGGAGAGCGGCGCGCGCAGGCGGTGTCCGACCGGATCGGCCAGACCCTGGGAGCGACGTCGTCGATCCGCGATCACGATCTCGGGCTGCTGCGCGGCCGCCTTTCGCTCCAGCACCTCGAGGCGCGGCGCGACGATCTGATCGGGAAGCTGTCGCTCGACGTCGGGTCGATCCGCTGCGAGCTGTGGCCGTTCGGAGGTGCGCTGATCGACAGCAGCTGTCGCGAGCTCGCCATCGCGGAGGTCCGGCTCGAGCTGTCGACCTTCGCGCTGTTCAAGCTCAACAAGCCGACCAAGCCACCGATCCGCGCACAGCGGGTGACGATCGAGAACGCGACCGTGGTGTTCTCGCCGGCCGCCGTGGTGCCGAGCCTCGGCAGGATCAGCTTGACGATCGATCGTGCAACCGCGGGTCCCACGGTACTCAAGACTCCGCTGTCCTGGCTGTTCTCTCTCGAGACGCTGGCTGCGACGCTCGAGCTTCCCTTCGGGACGATCCGGATCGACTACGCCGATGGCAAGCTGCGGGCGGGTGGTGCCGTGTTCGGCAAGACCCCGGTGACGCTGCCGTTCCGGATGCCGGCCGCGAATCCGACCGAGGATGCGACGTCCGAGCTGCAGCGCCTGGTCAAGATCGGCAAGGAGCTCGGCGGGGAGCTGGTGGAGCAAAAGGCACGCGACTTCCTACGCCCGTAGTCGGTGTTGCGCTCCGTCAGTGCGCTTCAGAGATGCGCTCGTCCTCGCGCCTCCGGATCCGATCAGCGGACCTCAGCTCTGAGCTCCAGCGCGGCGTAGTCAGAGGGTCGCCAAATCGCCAAACGCAACCCGCCAAGTTCGCCAAAGATCGGTTGAACCAGAGGCTGTGGTCTAACGATCGCTCGATAGATCCAGCAAGTTCGGTCGCCGCTGAGGCGCCGACCGAAGTCACTCCACCGGCGTTCTCGCCCGGCGACCCTCCGACGCCGTATTGCCCTTGCGCAACGCTCGCACGCAACACCCGGTGCTCGACTCGAGCGCGGAGCTTCGAGCGCAGGCTGCGTCGCCGGCTGCGGCGTACTAGCCTCGGTAGCTGTCGTCCTGCTCGATCTTCGAGAGGACCCAGTCGAACTCACCTGCCGTGACGTGCGCGCTGCAGTGCTCGCACTCGCCGGCCTGGGTAATCGCCAGTGGTGCGCCGCAGTTCGGGCACGTCGCTGCGGTAGTCGGGGCGCCCTTGCGCGTCGCCGAGCGGATCAGCGTCCAGTACTCGCTGTACGCGCGTTTCTTGCGCTTGTTGCCCTTGAGGACCTCGCCGGTCGCTTCGCGGATCGTGTAGTCGAGGCCGTTGGCCCGGACTCGAATCGTCAACGCGTCGTAGGAGCGATCGCGCGTCACCTTCGCGAGCACCGTGCCGGTGACCTTCATGTCCTCGAGGACGTTGCGCAGTCCCTGCCTCTTGTACGCGTCGGTCCAGTAAGTGAGGTAGTCGTAGAGCCCGTCGGAGACGAAGCCGCGCGCCGGCCGCAGATCGTTCGTCATCCACGCGCGATTGAGCTCGGCGTAGATCAGCTCGAGTCGGGCGCACACGGCGTCGTAGCTGGTCGCGGGGTCCGCTCCCTCGAGCTCGCGGAACTTCTGATTGACCTCGGGTTGAGAGTACGTCTCGAGGTTGGTGCCTCGCTCGGGGACATCGTCGAGCAGCGTCGGCGCGCGCTCGTCGTTGGAGCGCAGGCCGATCAGGTCGACGATCCAGTCGAATCGACCGTTGTCGACGACCTCGCCGCAGCTCGCGCAGGTCTGCGTGCCGGTGTTCGTTCCTTGCCACGGCGCACCGCAGTTCGGGCACGGGAAGCTGCGCGACGCCGCCGGCGGCTTGCTCTTCAGCCAGGCATCGCGCGAGAACCGCCAGGTCTCGACGCTGTAGTAGGTGTGCTCCTTCGTCGAGACGTTGGCCTCGAACTCGACGGTGATCTTGGCGCGTTCGCCCTGCATGTCGATCTCGGTGATCCGCATCGCGCCGACCACCACCGACTCGACCGGCATGTTCTCCGGTACACGCGTGCGCAACGCGACACGTGCCGAGGGGTCGAGATACGGCGCGATGGTCGCGATCGCGGAATCGGCGTGACGCGCGCGGTGCGCCGTCGAGAACAGCCGGAACGCGAAGTCCTCGAACAGGACGCGCGAGAAGTCGGGGTCGAAGTGCGTGATCGGGTCGACGTCGATCGCGGGGTGCAGCTCGATCGGCGGGCCACTATCCCAGTCCTTGTTCTGTCGCTGCTTCCACGCGCTATACGCGAAGTAACCGATCACGCAGAGCAGGATCGGGACGCCGATGTGCGGCGCCTCGAAGCACAGCCGGATCAAATAGTAGAGGAGCTGGAGGATGCCGCCGCCATCGCCGCCACCGCCGCTGCCACCGTGACCGCCGCCGCCGGAGAACGAGCCACCGCCACCCGGGCGCGCGAGGGCGTCGCCGATCGTGACGACCCCGAGGACGAGGCACAGGATCGCGATCCGGCGCTTCATCGCGTGCTCTTCAGATCGCTGTCGATCGCGTCCGGCAGCTCGTTGCGGTCGTCGGGCTTGCGCGGCATGCCCGGCGCGATCTTCGTCATCACGCGTTCGAGCTCCTGCGCGACGGCCGCACCGCCGTTCGGGATCGCGGCGATCAGCGTGCGCTCGAGGGTCGCGAGCGCATCCGCCGGCAGCAGGTGATCGAGACCGCTATCTGCGACCACCACCGCGTGCTGTTCGAGCCACGAGATGAAGATCAACATGCCGCTGCGATCGCGCGTGTTGTGGACACCGCGCGCGACGAACGTGGCGCGGGCTGTTCTGCGTACCTCCCGGTCGCGGGTGGCCGGGGGCGTGAGAAGGCGCTTGATCCCCGGCGCGAGCTCGACCAAGCCAGCAGCGATCGCGCCGACGACGAACGGGTCGATCAGGATCGAGGCGATGCTGAAGTCGTGCGCCGAGAACAGCAGGACGGCGAGTCCGGCGAAGGCCGCGAGCACGCCGACGATCGCGTTGGCATGGCGATACCCGGAGCTCCTGCGGCGGATCGCGACGACGACCTCGATCGCGCTCGCTTGTTCGATGGTCTTGGTCGCCTTCGCGAACGCGGCGCGGGCCGACTCGTCGAGAAAACGTGCACTCACGCCTGCACGGTAGCGCACCGCGCGATCGCGGAGGTGCGCAGGGCCGGCTCAGTGATAGCGAACCGGCGTGCGCGGCAACTGCGAAGCCGCGCGCCGATCGAGCTTGCCGGTGGCGAGCAGCGGGAGCTCGCGTACCACGGCGAGCTCGCGAGGGCGGGCATGCGCAGGGAGGGCGGCATGCCATGCCGCGACCGCCGCGGGATCGAGCTCGTGCTCGGTGACGACCGCCGCGCCGACGATCTGGCCCCACGTCTCGTCGGGCACTGCGAACGCGATCGCCGCGCGGACGCCCGGCGTGGCGGCGAGCACGGCCTCGACGGTCGCGGGATGGACGTTCTCGCCACCGGTAATGATCACGTCGTCGACGCGACCGACGACGACCAGCGCGCCGTTGTCGAGATAGCCGAGGTCGCGGGTGACGAGCTCGGGCGCGATCGGCGTGCCGTCGAGGTAGCGCGAGGCCAGCATCGGGCCGCGCACGCGGATCGGTGCGGGCGCTTCGCGCGTCCCGGCGATCAGCTCGACGCCGGCCAGCGGAACGAGCGGCGCATCGGGATCACCCGCGCGGTCGAGCGGTGCCGTCGCGAGCTGACCGAACGACTCGGTCATCCCGTACGTGGTGAGGAACGGCACGCCACGGGCGGATGCCCGCGCGAGCAGCGACGGGCTCGCGGCGGCACCACCGAGCAGCACCGCGCGCAGCTTGGGTGCGGGACGCCACCCGGGATCCGCCAGGAGATCCGCGAGCTGCGTGGGCACCAGCGACGCGAGCGTGCAGCGCTCCAGCAGCACAGCCGCCCGCCCGCGGTCCCAGGCTCCGTCGAGGAGCTCGAGTGGTTTGCGCGCGTGCCAGCAGCGAACGATCGCGGCGAGCCCGCCTGCGTGGGCGAGGGACAGCGGGACGAACCAGACGTCATCGGGGCGCCATCCGAGATGCTTCGCGCTCGCCTCGGCGGCGGCCGTGAGCGCCGCGCGTGACAGCACCACACCGCGCGCGTCTGCCGTCGAGCCCGACGTGAACAGCACGACCGCATCGTCACCGGTCAGCGCGACCGCATCGACGGCGGATCGACGGCGCAGGATCTCCGCCGGCGGGAGGGCGTGGTGCACCAGCGAGATCGGCGTGCGCGTCGCGAGGGCGCGCCACACCATCGCCACGGTCGCGAGCTCGGGTGCTGCGATCACCGTGGTCGACGGAGCGGTTACCACCTGCTCGACGACGGGTTCGTTGGAGGTGGTGAACGAATCCCTGCCACGGACGACCCGCGCCAGCTCCGCACACGCCGCGCGGCCGATGTCACTCTCGAGCGTGTGGGTGACGATCGCCGGCTTGTTCGCGAAGCGCGCGAGGGCGGCGAGGGCGATGCACGGGGCGAAGCCGCCGAGCAGCGTGGGCTTGAGGATCAGGGCGCCGAGGTGCGGCGATTCGAGGGCCGTGAAGATCTCCTCGGTGGAGAGCTCGTCGAGCGATTCGTCGAGCGCGATCGGGACCGGTAGCGCGGAGCGCAGCAGCTCGTGCGCGCCGGGACAGGGCTCCTCGACAAACTCGATAGGTAGTCCCGCGAAGCGCGCGAGGTGGGCGACCGCGTCCGTGCGTGCCCACCGCTGATTCGCGTCGAGGCGCAGCGTGGCGCCCGCTGACACGACGGCGATCGCGCGCACGCGTTCGACGTCGTCGTCGATCGACAGATCTCCGATCTTGATCTTGAGGCAGCGCGCGCCCGCGCGAATGGCGGCGGCGGCATCGCTCGCGTCGTCCACCACGGTCGCGCTAGCCGGGTTGGCTCGCCCGGTCGCAGTCCATGGGACGGACCGGGAACCGCGCTCGACCACGAGCGTGATCGCCGGATCCCTCTCGACAATCTCGCGCATCCGGCCGACGGCCACGTCGAAGGCCGTGATCGGTGGGGCGTCCTCCTCGAACAGTCCCGAGATCGAGGTCTTGCTCGTCTGGGCGAGCACGTCGAGCAGCGCCGTCTCGATCGCGAACCGGGCCGAGGGCGCTGCGACGGTCTCGGCGAGCGTGAACACGGTCTGCTCGCTGACCAGCTCGAAGGCTCCACGCGCGACGAACTTCACCAGCTCCGCGCGCGCGTCCGCGAGGGTCTCCGCGGACATGCCGGGCAACGGCGAGGCCTCGCCACGCCCGACGAGTCCCTCGGCGGTACGGACCTCGAGCACGATCCCCGCACGCTCGGTCCGGCCTCGCGCCGCCCCACGCCCGTCGAGGGTCCAGGTGAGCTCGCGCAAGGAGAGGTCGACGATGTCCGTCACGCGATCCTCTGCGTCATCCCGCTCGCGGTAGCACGTCTTCCGTGACGAGCCGCGCACGGCGCTGCGACAGTATTCGGTCTCACCGAGATCTCCGTCTCACTCAGCTGCAGCACGACGGCTGCGCCGAGAGCGCGAGCCCGGTGGCGAACAGCGCACCGTGCAGCATCATCAGCTGCGCCGTGCCGGCGAGCAGGCCGTTGAACTCGGGACCGGTGACCGCCGCCGCGAGCCCTCGCATGCGGACCACCGCGAGCGGCGCCGAGATCAACGCGAGCGCGGCCCACGGGCGACCGGTGAGCGCGAGGACGATCGGTACCGCGTAGGCCGCGAGCAGCAGTACCGCGTACTCGACGAGTGCGGCATGTCTACCGAACCTGACCGCGAGCGTGCGCTTACCGGCACGGACATCGGTGTGGCGATCGCGCAGGTTGTTGACGACGAGGATCGCGGTGGCCAGTGCCCCGACGGGGATGGACGCGGCGATCGCGAGGCACGGGACCTCGAACAGCTGGACGTACGCCGTGCCGCACACCGCGACGAAGCCGAAGAATCCGAGGACGAAGACGTCGCCGAGCCCGCGATATCCGAGCCGCGGCCCGCCCGTGTAGGCGATGCCGGAGAGGATCGACGCGATGCCGATCGCGACGACCGGCCAGCCCGCGATCGCGACGAGATAGAGCCCGAAGGCCGCGGCGATCGCGAAGGCGAGACTCATCGCGCGCTTCATCGCCGCGCCAGTGATCAGACCCGCCGCGACGGCACGGGTCGGCCCGATGCGGTCGGGACCATCGGCTCCCGTTTCGGCGTCGAACGCGTCGTTCGCGAAGTTGGTGCCGATCTGGATCGCGAGCGCACCGGCGAGCGCGGCGAGTGCCGCAGGCCACGCGATGGTACCCACCGCAGCGACGACCGCCGTCCCGACGACGACCGGGACGACCGCCGCCGGCAACGTCCGCAGCCGCATCGCCTGGATCCAGATCGAGACGCGCGAGCTCATGGGTAGCGCGGGAACTTCTTGAAGTCGGGCTCGCGCTTCTCGAGGAACGCTTCCTTACCTTCGCGACCCTCGTCGGTCGTGTAGTACATCAGCGTCGCCGAGCCGGCGAACGCCATCATGCCGGCCTGACCGTCGCAGTCGGCGTTCATCGCCATCTTGAGGAAGCGCAGCGCGGTCGGCGACTGCACGAGCATCTCGCGGCACCAGTGGACCGTGGTCGCCTCGAGCTCGGCGATCGGGACCACCGTGTTGACGAGACCCATGTCGAGCGCCTCTTGCGCGTCGTACTGGCGGCAGAGGAACCAGATCTCGCGCGCCTTCTTCTGGCCGACGACACGTGCCAGGTAGGAGCTACCGAAGCCGGCATCGAAGCTACCGACGCGCGGGCCGGTCTGACCGAACTGAGCATTGTCTGCAGCGATCGTCAGATCGCAGACGAGGTGGAGTACGTGCCCGCCGCCGATCGCGAAGCCGGCGACCATCGCGACGACCGGCTTGGGCAGGTAGCGGATGCGCATCTGCAGGTCGAGGACGTTGAGGCGCGGCACGCCGTCGGAGCCGACGTATCCGCCGTGACCGCGCACGCGCTGGTCGCCGCCCGAGCAGAACGCTTCGGTGCCCGCGCCGGTCAGGATCACCACGCCGACACTCGCGTCGTCCCGCACCTCATCGAACGCCCGGATCAGCTCCGCGACGGTCCGCGGGCGAAATGCGTTGTGAACCTCGGGGCGGTTGATCGCGATCTTCGCGATGCCCTCCGACGACACCTCGTAGGTGATGTCCTCGTAGCCGCCGTCTACTGTCTTGTTGGTCCAGGACACCGGACGGTCCTCGATCGTGACCTTCTTGCTCAGCTTGCTCATGGGCGTTCTCCAGTTGCGATGACAGGTGCGGAACTGCGGAGCACCGGCTGCGACGTGCGCGGGGCGCGGGGCTGCGGCGTGGCGAGCTCGATCGCGCGGGCGCGAACGTCGCGCGCACCGGTCGGCGACACCGGGACATGGATCACGGTGACGCCTTCGGCGAGCGCGGTGGTGACGTCGTAGCCGACCGTCTCGGGCGATGCGGGCATCGCGGTGAGGCCGAGAGCGCGCGCGACCGCGACGACGTCGACCTCGGGTGGCGTGGTCCAGTGACGAGTGAACGCGCTGCCGAGATCGGACGTGGCGACCGGTAGGCCGTCGAAGATCCGGCCACCGGCGTTGTCGATCACCAAGATCGCGAGAGGAGCTACCGCAGCGCGCGCCGCGAGCAGGCCGCCGAGATCGTGCGCGAACGAGACGTCCCCGAGGACGAGCAACACCGGCTTGCCGGCCTGGGTCGCACCGGCAGCCGACGCGATCAAGCCGTCGATGCCGGCGGCTCCTCGCTGCGTCAGCACCGCGTGCTCGCCCGTCGCGCCGGCATGATCGATCGTCCGGATCGGCAGGCTGTTGCCGATCTGGATCGCGGCACCGCCCGGAAGCGCCGCGACTGCATCCCGCACCACGGCGACCTCGTTCGCGGGCGTCTCGCGGATCGCGCGATCGAGCGCTTCGCGACCACGCTCGTCCAGCGCCTTCCAGTCATCGCACCACGCCAGCGACGCCGCCTCGCGTTCGACGCGACGGCGCAGACTGCCACTCCCTCGCTCGGCTGCGAGCTCGCCGACGATCGCACGCGCCGCCAGCGAGACGTCGCCGAGGATCACGACCGCCGACGAATCGGCATCGTGCCAGCGGCCGCCCGCGAGCACGTAGCGGTCGATGTCGCGCGAGAACATCGGCCACGCAGCCGCGACCGGCTCGGCGCCGACCTGAATCACCAAGGCGGGCCGCGGTGCGTGCGCGGCGATCACGTCGAACGCGTCGACGAAGACGATGTCATCTGGCCGCGCGCACGACCGGAGCTGACTGCCGGCCTCGGCGACGATCGGATAGCCGCTGCGACGTGCGAGCTCGAACAGCTGGGAAGCGATCTCGACGCGCGCGATCGACGCGATCGCCCCGGCGACGATCAACCCGCGCGGCTCGCCGGCGATCGCGCGCGCGAGCCCTTCGACCGCACGCGCATCGGGCGCGAGCACCGGCGGGGCGATGATGGGCCTCTCTGCGAGCAGGTCGGCGACATCTGCCGTGAGCGCGCGCTCCGGATCATTCGCCGGGGCGACGGGCTCGAGCGGTTTGCGCAACGGAACATTGATGTGGACCGGGCCCGGATCCGGGCCGAGCGCCGCCGTGATCGCCTGGATGATCGTCCGGCGCACCGCGCGATACGCCAGGACGTCACCCGACGGAGAACCGAGATCGAAGCTCGCGCGCACGAAGCTTCCATAGATCGCGCGTTGATCGATCGTCTGCGACGCGCCGCAGTGCTGCAGCTCCGCGGGCCGATCGGCGGTGATCGCGATCAGCGGGATGCCGGCCTGCGCCGCTTCGACGAGCGCGGGCAAGTAGTGCGCGACGGCCGAACCACTCGTGCACACCAGCGCTGCCGGCGTACCCGTCGCACGGGCAGCCCCGAGCGCGTAGAACGCGGCGGCGCGCTCGTCGATGATCGTCACGAGGCTTTCGTGCCTGGATCGCTCGAGCGCCGCGACGAGGGGAGTCGAGCGCGAGCCCGGGCTGATCACGACGAGCGGCACCCCGGCATCGCGCAGCGTGCACGCGATGACGTCGGCCCACAGCGTCTGGATCAGCCCAGCCATCATCGCGCGTCTCCTGCCACCCCCAGAGAGCCGAGCATCGCGCGCAGCTTGAGCTCGGTCTCGGCGAGCTCGCGATCCGGATCGGATCCCGCGACGATCCCGGCGCCGGCCCACAGATGCGCGCGGTCACCGACGATCACGCCGGAGCGGATCGCGACCGCGAATTCACCATCGCCGTCGAGATCGAACCAGCCGACGGGCGACGCGTACCAGCCGCGCGGCACCGGCTCGTGATCGCGGATCCAGTCGATCGCGAACGGCGTCGGCGTACCACCGACCGCAGGCGTCGGGTGGAGTGCGGCGACCAGCTCGAGGATGTGATGGGGGGAGGGCAGGACCGCGCGGATCGGCGTGTGGAGGTGAAGGACATGCCGCAGCGTGCGCACGACCGGCTCGGCGGGGGCGTCGATGTCGGCGCGCAACCCCTCGAACGCGACGCGGATCGCCGAGACCACGAGCTCGTGCTCGTTGCGATCTTTCATGCTCGCCAGCAGCTGCGCGCCTGCCTCCCGAACGCGAGCTGCATCCCCGCCATGGCGAACCGTTCCGGCGAGTGCATCGCACCGCACGATCGCTCCATCGCGACGGACCAGCCGCTCGGGCGTGGCGGCGATCAGCGCTCCGGCACCGGGAGGACGCACGAGCAACCGCACGCAGTCTTGATGACGTGTGTCGAGGGCTTCGAGCAGGGTGGCCTCGTGCGTCGCCGCACCGTCGCGGGGCGGGAGGTTGACGGTGCACGTGCGCGCGGCGACGATCTTCGAGCACTCTCCCGCGTCGATCGCCGAGGTGATCGCCTCGACCTGCGCGCGCCACAGCTCCGAGCTCGCGCGCGTGATGTCCAGCGCACCGCGCGGCGGCCGCGCGACCTGGGTGTGCGCGAACAGCTCGCGAAACCGGGCGAGGTCGGCGTGCCAGCGCCCGCCATCGCGAGCCTCGCGCTCGTCGACGGCGAGCACCAGGCGAGCCTCGTGGCCGGCGCGCGTATACGTCCATCGCGGCAGCGCGAACCACGCGTCGCCGAACCCGACCCACGGACCCGCCTCGGCGGAGCCCGGCGCGAATGCACCGCCGCCGAACAACCGCGGGCGTGCGAACCCGAGCTCGCTGCACTTGCGCGTGGCTGCGGCGGCGAGCGACGACCGATTCGCGATCCCGCGATCGGGCGCGTCCGCGATCAACGCACCATAGATCTCGAGGGCACGCGCGGCACCGGCGACCTGGGTCCAGCGCTCCGCACCCTCGCCCCGCAGCGCGCGCGCGATGCCGACACCGAGCACCGCGACCTCCGCCGAGCTCCACGACACCAGCGGCTCACCGGGCCACGCGTCGACGAGATCTGCCGGCGCGAGCAGCGGTGCGGGGAACGCGATGAACGACAAGCCACGCGCTCCGCGTGCGACCGCGAGGCAGCGATCGAGCATCGCCGGCTCGTCGTGCGCCAGCGGCAAGCTCGGCAGCATCTCGGGGCGGCTGGCGAACCGGTCCGGTTCGGCCGCTTTCACGACGCGTCCTCCGGTGTGGCGACGTACAGCGTGCACGCGCCGAACGACAGCGGCACCACCTCGACGATGTGGAGCCCGCTCTGCTGCATGAGCTGCGCGAACTCCTCCGCGGGCGGAAACGCCGTGATCGACTTCTGGAGATAGACGTACTCGCGCTTGCCCGAGAGTAGCGCGCCGATCCGCGGCACCAGCGTGTTCTTGTGGAAGCGCGCGACCCGGCCGAGCAAGCGTCCGCGTGGCTCGCCGAGCTCGAGGATCGCGATCCGACCTCCGGGGCGGACGACGCGCGCCATCTCGCGCAGCGCCTTCGCGCGATCCGGCACGTTGCGAATCCCGAACGCGATGGTCGCCGCGTCGAACTCGCAGTTACCGTACGGCAGCTGCTGCGCGTCCCCGACGATCAGCTCGATGCGATCCGCCAGCACCTTCTTGTCGACCTTGGTGCGCGCGATCGCGAGCATCTCGTTCGAGGGGTCGAGGCCGACCACCGTCGCGTGTGGGCGCGCCTTCGCGATCGCGACCGCGAGGTCGCCCGTGCCGGTGGCGAGATCGAGGACGCGCGGACGCTCGCCGAGCTGGAGCGCTTCGACGGTGCGGCGGCGCCAGCGCTGGTCGAGGCCGAGCGAGATCACGCGATTGACGAAGTCGTAGCGGCGCGCGATTCGATCGAACATCTGTCCACTGCCGAGCGACGTCAGCGCGACTTCGGGCTTGGCTTCTGTGACAACCGGCTCGGTCACGATGCACGCTCCAGGGAGGCGAGGGCGACGGTGACCAGCGCCTCGCGCGCTGGACCTGCGGGCAAGTGGTCGAGCTCGGCGAGTGCTCGCTTCACGCGATCCTCGGCGAGGGACCGCGTCGCGGCGAGTGCCCCCGTGGCACGTACCGCGTTGGCGAGCTTCGCGAGCTCATCACGCGACGGCTCCTCGTTGCCGAGCAGCGCCTCGATCTCCGGGCGAAGCGCGGGCTCGCGCTCGAGCGCGACGACCAGCGGAAACGTCAGCTTGCCCTCGCGCAGATCCGCCAGCGGATCCTTCCCGGTCACATCGGCGGTGCCGAAATCGAGCTCGTCGTCGACGGCCTGGAAGGCAACCCCGAGGTGTAACCCGAAGCGATCGAGCGCGGTCTCCGCCGTCTCCGGCAACGCAGCGCAGCGCGCACCGGCGATCATGGCCCACCGGAACAGCGCCGCCGTCTTGCCTTCGGCGACCGTGAAGTAGTCGTCGCGCGTGCCCGCGAGCTGACCGCGGCGCTCGAGCTGCAGCGACTCGGCGGCGATCATCTCGTCGATCACCGCGAGCATCTGTTCGAGCAGGCCAGGGACCCCAGCCGCGTTGATCTTGCGCAGCGCCGCGACGAGCAACCAATCGCCCGCGAAGATCGAGGCAGCGTTGCCGTACACCACGCACGCCGTGGGCTGTCCGCGTCGCCGCTCGGCGACGTCGACCACGTCGTCGTGCAGCAGCGTCGCGCTGTGCACGAGCTCGACCGCCATCGCCAGCATGCGCGCGCGCTCGGTGAACCCCTCCCCGAATTTTGCCGCGAGTGCGACGCAGGTCGGGCGCAGGTGCTTGCCCTTGAGATCGAGCAAGTGATTCGCCGCGGCGTGGACCGCGCGGCCGCCCTCACGCAGCCTGGGAACGCTCTCCGAGAATGCGGTGATCTCGCGATCGAGCATCACCAAATCATCGCGGACCCAGCGATCGAGCGAGGTCAAGCGCTCCGCGAGCGAGGGCACATCCCGCTTGATCGAGACGTGGGCGAGCCGATCGAGCACTGCAACGGATCCGAGCTGGGTCATAAAGGGCCTTCCGAACAGATGCCTGCAGTATGTTCAAAGATTCTTGAAAAGTTCTATAGATCTTCGAAACCCAAATGAATCCGGATGGATCCCGAGCGAGGTTCAGCTAATTCCTGACGGGTGCGACAGGACCCGGCGTAAACAGGACAATGAATTGCGGGGCCGATAAACTTTCGGTCTTGGTGGGAACCCCGCGACGAGGTCGCGATCAACGGCTGGTCAGTCGTTGTCGTGTCGAGTTCGAACGCCCGTCCGGAACGGTCGTTGCGGAGACCGAAGATCTATCGCCGCGCGGACTCTACATTCGTACCGACGATCTGTTGGAGGTTGGCGACGAGACGGACCTCCAGGTGACGCTGCCCGAAGGCGACGTGCTCGCGCTCTACGCACGCGTCGCGCACGTGCTGACACCGCTCTCGGCGCGCGCGCTCGGCCGCCATCCCGGCATGGGCTTCGAGCTGCTCGGCGCCGACACTCCCGCACGCGTCAAGCTCCGCGCGTACGTCGATCGGCTGCGCGCCGAGATCACCAATCCCGGGCTCGGACAGACCACGCAGATCATCGTCGTCGAACCCGCGGCACCGATGCGCGCGCGGATCGCACGCTGCCTCGAGGGTGCGGGCTTCAAGGTCAACGCCGTGATCGACGTTCCCGATGCGTTCGAAGCGTGCACGGTGTGGCGGCCGGACACGATCGTCGCCGCGTCATCGATCGGTGCGATGAGCGGTGTCGATCTCGCGATGGCCATGGCCGACAACGACGCGCTGTCCGACGTGCCGCTGATCCTGACCGGCACCGACGGCGATCTCGGCCGTCTCGAAGCGTTTCGCGCCGGTGTGCGCGACTTCATCCCGCAGCCGTTCCTCGACGAGGAGCTGGTGATCCGCGTCCATCGCGTCGCGGCTCCACCACCCCCATCCGCTGTCGGTCTGCGCGGCAGTCTCGTCGATATCACGCTCGGCACGCTGCTCTCGCTGTTCGAGTTCGAGCGCAAGTCCGGCGTGCTGCTCCTGCTCGGCGGCGGCGAGATCGCGCGCGTGTTCCTCGCTGAGGGCCGCTGTGTGAAGGTGGAAGCGAGCGCGAAGAACGGTGCGCTGCGTGCGCGTGACAAGCTGATGCGCCTGCTCGACTGGAAAGAAGGTCAGTTCGAGTTCTCGCCGATGGCGATCGGCGGACGCGACGAGATCGGCGTCACCACGACCGCGATCCTCCTCGAGCACGCGCGTCGCTCCGACGAAATGCCGACGCCCAACCCGCGACCAAAATAGCTGTCGCATCGTGTCGCAGTCGCGGCGCCCGATGAACTCTGCAACGATGGCCGCCTTGGTCGAGTCCACCTCTCGACTCGCACGGGGATCACGCACTGTATGTCTCGAACGTTGTCGATCGCCGCACTCCTGTTGCTAGCGAGCGCACCCGCGTTTGCGGAACCGCGGGCGAAGGCGATGCGCCGCACGAGCGAGGTCACGGTCGACGGGCACCTCGACGAAGCGACCTGGTCCGCGGCGCCGCACTACACCGGCTTCACGCAGCGCTATCCGAAGGACGGCGGCAAGGCGACCCACGAGACCTCGTTCGCGGTCGTCTATGACGACCAGGCGATCTACGTCGGCGTGTGGGCCAGTGATCCCGAGCCCACGAAGATCCGCCGCACGCTGCATCGCCGCGATCTCGAGTCGGCCGAGGACCTCGTCGCGGTCGCGTTCGATAGCTATCACGACAAGCGCTCCGGGTTCGTGTTCCAGCTCAACGCTGCCGGCGTGCAGCGCGATCAGCTCCTGTTCGACGACACCAACGGCGACGACACCTGGGATGCGGTGTGGACCGGCGAGACCAAGGTCACCAAGGACGGGTGGACCGCCGAGTTCCGGATCCCGCTCAGCCAGCTCCGCTTCTCCGCGGCGGCGTCGCACGAGTGGGGACTCCAGGTCGTCCGGATCGTCGGTCGGACGAACGAGCAATCAGCGTGGTCACCATGGCCGCGGTCGAGCGGCGAGATCGTGTCGAAGTTCGGAGTGGTCAGCGGCATCGACGAGCTCAAGCCCAGCCGTCGCCTCGAGCTCCTGCCATATGCCAGCGGCGGGTTCGAGCGCGATCCGGTCGAGGAGGGCAATCCGCTCTCTGATCGCTACGGAGCCGTCGGCAACGTCGGCATCGACGTCAAGTACGGGCTCGGGCCCTCGTTCACGCTATCGGCTAGCATCAACCCCGACTTCGGTCAGGTCGAAGCTGATCCGTCCGCGGTCAACTTGTCGGCGAACGAGCTGTTCTTCGCCGAGAGGCGACCATTCTTCCTCGAGGGCGCCGATCTGTTTCACATTCCGTCGGACATCAACGACAACGTCGAGGGCGCGTTCTACACCCGTCGGATCGGCGCGGCCCCGACGATCGAGCCGGAGAACTACGCGTACATCGTGCAGCCCCAGGCGACCACGATCTACGGCGCGATGAAGCTGACCGGCAAGACGCACGGGTGGTCGATCGGCGTGCTCGACGCGGTGACGGGTGAAGAGAACGCGACGATCGTCGCCGCGGATGGGACGCAAGCGCGCCCGATCGTCGCGCCGTTGACGAACTACATGATCGCGCGCGTCAAGCGCGACTTCCGCGAAGGCCGGACCTCGGTCGGCATGTCGGCGACCGCGGTGCATCGCTCGCTCGACGACACCGGCCTCGACAACCTCCTGCACGATCAGGCGTACACGGTGGGCTCGACGCTCGCGCATAAGTGGTCGAAGAACGCCTGGGTCCTCAACGGTTCGGTGCTCGGCTCGTTCGTCCATGGCAGCGAGGAGGCGATCGCGAACACGCAGACTTCGCAGCGCCACCTCTGGCAGCGCCCCGACACGTTTCGCTTCGATCCGACACGCACGTCGATGTCGGGCGCCGCGGCGTCGTGGAACGCCGGTCGCTTCGGCGACACCAAGCACGTGCGCTTCGGCGTCGCCGGGAGAGTGAGCTCGCCGGGGCTCGAGCTCAACGATGCCGGGTTCCAGCGCAACTCGGATCTGCTGTTCAACGTGCCATACGTCCAGTACCACGACGAGGATCCGGGGGAGCACGTCCTCAACTGGAACTCCGGCGTCAGTGGATTCACGGTGTCCACCTCCGAACCGCGGCTGACCGACTGGGGCATCGAGACCGAACAGAACGTGCAGTTCGCGAACTACTGGCAGATGGGCCTGCACGGCGGCTACTACCACAACATCTGGGATCGCGGCGCACTGCGTGGTGGGCCCTCGCTGCGCGTCAACTCGCACATCGCGGCGAACGCCGGGATCAGCACCGATAGTCGCAAGGCCGTGCGCGTCGATCTCAGCATGTTCGGCGAGCGCGATCTGGTCTCGGACTCTGGAAACCTCGGCATCGACGCTGGCGTCACGGTGCAGGCGCGCTCGAACATCGACGTGTTCGTCGGTCCCGGCTGGTCGCGTCGCGACGAGGCGATGCAGTACGTCGACGAAGCCGTCGACGGAGCAGGTACGTCGCACTTCGTGTTCGCACGGATCGATCAGACGACGCTCGCGATGACGGTCCGCATGAACTGGACGTTCTCGCCGAAGCTCAGCCTGCAAGGGTACGCGCAGCCGTTCGTCGCGACCGGTCGCTACCGCGACTACAAGGACGTCGATGACTCGGGCGCCAAGCGGTTCGAGGATCGGTTCACGCCCTTGAGCAGCGGCAACCTTCAGCTCATGGACGGGGTGTTCACGGCGAACCACAACGGCGCGTTCAGGTTCGGCAAGCCCGACTTCTCGTTCGCCCAGCTGCGCTCTAACGTAGTGATGCGATGGGAGTATCGGCCAGGCTCGTCGCTGTTCGCCATCTGGAGCCACGGCCAGACCACGGCCGGTCCCGATGGCCGGTTCCAGCTGGGCCGCGACCTGCGAGACCTATCCCGGAGCGAGAGCGAGGACATCGTGATGGTCAAGGCCAACTACTGGATCGGCCTGTAAGGCACGGGTAGCGAGGGGCGGGAAACGGGGCGGCGACGGGCGGAACCAGTTAAGATGCCGAGATGGGCGCGGCTTCCGCGACCACTGCACATACCTTCGGTAAGTACTCGCTGGTCGCCAAGCTCGCGACCGGCGGGATGGCGGAGATTTTTCTCGCGCGCCTGTCGGGTGCGGCGGGCTTCGAGAAGCTGGTCGTCGTCAAACGGATCCTCCCGCACCTCGCGAAGGATCAAAACCTCGTCGGGATGTTCCTCGCCGAGGCGAAGATCGCCGCCCAGATCTCGCACCACAACGTCTGCCAGGTGTTCGAGCTCGGCGAGATCGACGGCCGCTACTTCATCGCGATGGAGTACCTCGAGGGCGTGCCGTTCTCGTGCTTCCGGCGGCGCGACATGTTCCCGCCCCCACCGGAGGCTCGGCTCGTCGCGTCGCTCGGGGTCCAGGCGTGTGAAGGCCTTCATCACGCGCATCAGCTGAAGCGCGCCGACGGACAGTTGATGGAGGTCGTCCATCGCGACGTGTCGGCGAACAACCTGTTCGCCACGGTCGACGGCGTGGTGAAGGTGCTCGATTTCGGGATCGCGAAGGTGCAGGACGCCTCGGTCCGGACGTCGACGGGCTCGGTCAAAGGCACGTACGCGTACATGGCGCCGGAGCAGCTGCGCGGTGAGCGACTCGACCGTCGCACCGACGTGTTCGCGATGGGCATCGTGTTGTGGGAGCTGTTCGCGCGCCGCCACCTGTTCAAGCGCGACACCGACTTCCTGACATTTCAGGCGATCACGTCGGATCCAGTCCCCGATGTCAGCGAGCTGCGCCCCGACGTCCCGCCGTCGCTGTGCGCCGTGATCGCGAAGGCCCTGTCGCGCGATCGCGATCTGCGCCAGCCGTCGGCGCGCGTGCTCGGCGAAGAGCTGAGCAAGTCGGTGCACTCGATCGGCGGCATCTTCTCCGCGTCGGAGCTGTCCGACGTGATCAACCAGGCGTTCGAGGTACGACTCCGCGATCAGCGCAAGCTGATCCAGGTCGCGCGCGAGGGCGGATCGATGGATCTCGGCGAGGACCTCGGTCCGTCGGTCGGCCACGGCACGGCGCTGGTGACCACGCCGGTGTCGATCACCACCGACGCTCGCAGCGAGTTCGCGATCGAGGCGACGTTCGGTCCGCCGCAGACGCCGAAGCCGAGCTCTCCCTCGAGGACTGCGCCCGCGGCCGCGCAGGCGTCGCGCCCCACGGTCGTGATCCCCGCCATCGGACGTTCGAAGGCACCGCTGATCGCGCTCGCGTTGATCGTGCTCGGCGGCATCGGCATCGCGGTCTACTTCCTGACGCGCGGACCCAAGGAGCCACCGATCGTCGCCGACAACCCGACGATCGTCGCTCCGATCGTCGCTCCACCTGACGCCGCGGCGGCACCGTCGTACAACGCGAGACCCGACGCGACCGAGCCGCCTGACGCCGCTGCCAGTCCGGCCGATGCCGACGTCGAACCTCCCGATGCCGCTGTGGTGGTCGTCGTCACACCCGACGCCGGTGTGCCCAAGACCGACCCCGGCCCCAAGAAGCCGACAGGTCCGCCGGGCTTCATCACGATCGACTCGGCACCCGTCTATGCCGTGATCTCCATCGATGGCCGCGCGTTTGGTGAGACGCCGCTACCGCGGATCTCGCTCACACCAGGTCGTCATCGGGTGGTCGCGAAGTCCGCCTCCGGACTCGTGCAGAGCACGACGATCACGATCGAGTCGGGCAAGGTGGCGCCGGCATTTCGCTTCAAGTGGTAAGCTGGGGAATGCTTTGTCTTCGGGGAGCGGGCGTGATGCTCGCGATCCTCGCGATCCTGGCCGCCGGGAGCGCGCAGGCGGCGCCGCTCGATAAAGCGAAAGCGGCGATCGAAAACTCCGAGTACTTCGCCGCGCGCTCCGAGCTCGAGGCCGCGCTACGCGCGGGTGACAACAAGCCCGGCGAGCTCGCCGAGATCCATCGGTTGTCGGGCATCGTCGCGGCGGCCCTCGGCGATCCGAAACTGGCCAAGGAAGCGTTCCAGCGCTGTCTCGCGCTCGTCCCGCAGTCCTCGCTCCCCGCCGGCACGTCACCGAAGATCGCGAAGCCGTTCGCCGCCGCACAGGACTTCTTCAAGGACAAGGGACCGCTGCAGATCAAGACGGCGACCACCGGTGATCCGCCGAGCGTGACGATCGATGTCGTCGACGATCCGCTGACCATGATCACGAAGCTGCGTGCGATCGTGATCGTCGACGGCAAGCCAGAGCAGACGATCGATAAGCTCGTCGAGAAACAGGTAAGACTCGACCTGCCGAAGGGGAAACGCCTCGATCTTCGCGTCGTCGCGATCGACGAGCATGGCAATCATCTGGTCGAGGTCGGCACGCGCGATGTTCCGATCGTGATCGTCGGCAAGCCGGAGGGACCGGTGATCGTCGCGAAGCCGCTGAAGCCGAAGCCGCAGCCGAAATCGTACCGGGACCGGCCGCTCTATCTGAAGTGGTGGCTGTGGGGCGGGGCATCGGTGGTGTTGCTCGGCACGAGCGGCTACTTCGGCATCGATAGCGTCCGGCAAAAGAACAAGCTCGACGATCTCACCGCCGAGAGTGCGAACCACTCGTTCGACGAGGCGA
>JBBQJJ010000014.1:0-42724 GCA_038325805.1 Haliangiales bacterium | reverse complement strand
AGTCCTGGCTCGTCGGAAGTCGCCACGGCGCGAACATAACCGGTCGTCACCCGTGCCTCTACGGCACCGGGCGTCGCCGTGAGCCCGAAACTGCCGCCGCCGAGGGTCAAGGCCAGCGCCGGCTCGACGACCACCACGTCTCGAAGCTTCAGCGCCTTCGCGGCGTCTCGCGACAGCAGGCACCGCGCGACCACGATCGGCAGCGCGAACCGCCAGTCGTGGGTGCGCGCCGGAGGTGCCTTCAAGATCAGCTCCGCGGGGAGCCAGCACACGATCGTCAGGGCCGCGCCCGCGATGTCGAGGGCGAGCTCGAGGCCGATCAGCTCGGCGCCCAGCGTCGGAGTCGCCGGCGCCGGTGGAGCCGCGGCGATCGTCTCGGCATGTTCGGTCGACGAGCCGCGCCTGCCACTCGCGAAGGTCGGTGCTTCGAGCTCGCCCGAGGCGTCGATCTCGCCGGCGACATCGCGCTGCAGCCCACCACGACCGAACAGCTCGCGTTGATCGAGCGCCAAGCGTGCTCGGCGAGCCACGGCCTCGAGCTCGCGCTCGTGGATCGTCCTCGCGTGCTCGGAGAGCGGCCACACCTGGCCCGGGATCCCGGCATCCTCGAGCGCCGCCGCGACCAACATCGCCAGCACCGCGTGCTCTGCCAGCGTGGCGGGTCGCGGTGCCGCGAGCTCGTCCGCGCCACCGAGCACGCGCTGCGCGATCGCGCGAATCGCGCCCGACGCGGCGATCGCGATCGACACCGTCCCCCAACGCACCTCGACGAGTGCCGCATGCGGATCGAAGCCACGGGTCACGATCGACGTCCCGACGATCTTGACCGGCCCGACGAGCTTCGCGAGCCGCCAGCCTCCCCGCCGACCCTGCGCGTGCCGGGCGACCGCCGACTCGATCACGGCCTGCGCACGCGTCAGCCGCGGCAGCCGCACGAACGGGAACGGCGAAAAATTGGGCAGCGGGTCCGGCACTGGTACGCTTTTATCCTACATCCGACTACCAGTCGGAAACAGCAAGGACAACACGTGCAAGAGCGCCGACTTGGGTTTCGCGTCCCGTTCGAGACGATGGTGACCTCCTACGTTCACGACCGCCCCGTACGCGGCATCGCGGGAGATCTTTCCGACACGGGCCTCAGCATGTCGGCACTCAGCCTGCTCGCTCCGCCGCCCGGCCTCGTCGTCGGGCTCGAGTTGCAGCTGCCGGGAACGTCCGACTCGATCTGGGCATCCGGGCAGATCTGTTATCGCAAGGATGATCGGCTCGCGTCGGGTCTCGGCGTCCGGTTCCTCGCGATGGCGCGCAGTCACGCACGCACTGTGCGCGATTTCTGTATCGAGCTGCGCCGACAAAATTTGGGAACTATTCTCGCTCGCATCCGCCAGTAGGTTTCGCCCGTGATTCCGCGGGCGTCCCGATGATCAAAGGCTATGATCATCGACGATGAGGCGCCTGGCAGGTTTGCTGTTCGCTGTGGGGCTGCTCGCGAGTCTCGCACCCCAGACTCTCCACGCCGCTCCTGACGACTGGGGCGTCCAGCGAGATCCGTTCGATCTGAAAGAGATCGCGATCTACAAGGGCATCCTCGCGCGCAACCCGCACGACAGCGGTGCGCTCGCGAAGCTCCTCGAGAAGTACCGGCGCTACCGCACCGTCGATCTCCTCAAGGAGGAGTACACCAAGGCGCTCGCGAAGTCGGACGACTGGGCGACGCTCGTCGTGCTCGGCCACCTCTACCGCAAGACCGGCGACGATCCGCGCGCGCTCGACTCGTGGAACAAGGCCGTCGCGAAGAAGGACAACGACCCGGCGACCTGGCTCGTGATCGGCGAGGTTCACAAGGCCGGCGGCAAGACCAAGGATGCGCGCACCGCATACGACAAGGCGCTCGGTCACTCGACGCAGAAGGACATGAAGAAGAAGGCCCTGCGCGCGCTCGCCGACCTGGCCCTGGCGACCAACGACATCGACGCCGCGAACGCCTACTTCAAGCAGTTCCTCGATCTCGAACCGAACAACGCGCAGCTCTGGATCGAGCGCGGCGATGCGATGCTGCAAGCCGGCAAGCGCGATGTCGCGCTCGAGAGCTACGCCGCCGCCGAGAAGCTGCTCGGCAGCGATCCGTCGCGCAAGATCGAGGTCGTCGCGCGCCGCGGCCAGGCCCTCGAGCAGATGGGCAAGGAGGACGACGCCGTCTCCGAGTATCGCCGTGCGATCAAGCTGGCGCCTGCGGGCTACTACCTCGAGATCGAGCTCACCAATCGCATCATCGACATCTATCGCAAGAAGCAGGCACTCCCTGTCTTGCTCGCGCAGTACGAGAAGGAGTGGCCAGAGGGGTCGCGCCGCCACTTCGAGTGGTCGATGCTCGGCAAGCTGTTCGAGGAGACCGGTGCGCAGGACAAGGCGATCAACGCGCTCAAGAAAGCCGTCGCGAAGGCTCCGCAGGAGCTCGAGACCCAGCGCCGCCTGATCTCGCTGCTCGAGAACTCGGGCCGCGATGACGAAGCACTCGCGCAGTACGAAGCGGTGGTTCGCGCCGCGCCGGGCGACGCGCGGTTTCAGCTCGAGCTCGCGGATCGCTACGCGCGCCGCGGCAAGGACAAGCAGGCGACGGAGGTGCTCGCGCGGCTCCAGCAGCGGTTCCCGAGCGACGCAGGCGTGATCGCCGCGATCGCCGATCTCTATCAGCGCTGGGGCAAGGAAGACCTCGCGATCGCGCAGTTCGAGAAGCTCGCGAAGCTCGAGCCGGATGACCTCGGCCACATCGTCGCGCTCGGCGAGCAGTACTGGCAGAAGCAGGACAAGAAGCGCGCGCAGCAGGTGTGGTCGCGGCTCGCGTCGCTCAACAAGGCCTCCGCCTACGCGAAGCTCGGCGAGGTGCTCAACGAGCACCAGAACCCGACCGAGGCGCTCGCGAACTACGCGAAGGCGATCAAGCTGGACGACAAGAACCCCGAGTTCTATCGGGGTCGCGCCCAGGTCTACGAGGGCCAGAAGCTGTTCGGTGAGGCGCTCGCCGATCTCGACAAGGTGCTCCTCCTCCTCGATCCGAAGGCGTCCAACAAGAGCGTGCGGCGCGATGTCCGCCGCAAGTACGTCTCGATCGTCACGCGGTTCAGCGCGCGCGAGCAGCAGTTCAAGAAGAAGTGGCTCGAGGGCTGGAAGGACGGCGCCGGCGCCGACCCGGCCACCACCGAGTTCGGTTACTTCCTCGTCGAGTACTACGGCAAGACGGGCAAGCAGGAGAAGGGTCAGCCCGAGAAAGTCCTCGAGCAGCTCCACAAGCGCGTGCCCGAGGATCAGGAGCTGGTGCTCGACCTGATCAAGCACTACCGCTTCGGCCGCAAGTTCGAGCCGGCCATCGTGCTGGCGCAGGAGCTCGCCACGAAGGTGCAGAGCCGGCAGGCGGAGATGTTCCACCTGATCGCCGACATCAAGATGGATCAGCGCCTCGACAAGGAATCGCGCGAGTGGCGCGAGAAGGCGATCGCGCTGTCGCCGAACAACCCGAGCGGCTACGAGAAGCTCGCCGAGGGCTACGTCGCGATGCAGCAATTCGACGAGGCGATCGCCACGTACGAAAAGGTGCTGCAGCGCAATCCGCACAACCCGAAGGCGCAGTTCGCGCTGTCGCAGCTCTACATCCAGAACGGCACGCCGCTCAAGGCGACCAGCCTGCTGCGCGACGTGCTGCGCAACTCGTCGAGCGAGGAGGAGATCGGGCGTGCGGCGCGCGAAGCGATCGCCCTCGAGGAGATGACCGATTCGCTCGGCGAGCTCGAGAAGGTGCTGTCGCCGTTAGCGTTCATGATGGCGCACAAGCCGGTGTACCGGCGCGTGCTCGTCGATCTCTACCTGCGCTACGTGCCTCGGCTCGTCGAGCGCGAGAAGCACGGCACCGACGAGGTCAAGAAGGCCGCGCGCGCCGAGCTGATCCGCGTCGGCGGACACGGGCTGCAGCCGCTGCTCGAAGCGCTGCGCGATGAGAAGGAAGCGACCCAGCAGCGCGTCGCCGTCGCCGTGCTCGGTCACCTCGGCAACAAGGGCGCGGCCGCACCGCTCGTCCACATGGCGCGCCTGGAGCCGCAGCGCGATGCGCGCTACATCGGCTCGCTCGCCGAGGCGCTCGAGAGAGAGGTCCGCGTCGACGCGTTGATCGCGGCCGGCCGGCTCGGCGACGCACGCGTGCTGTCCGACGTGCTGCCGCTGATGGAGCACCCCGAGCTCGCGATGCGCGAGGCCGCGACGTTCACGCTCGGTCGGTCGTCCGACAAGCGTGCGGTGGGGCCGCTGGTCAAGGCGCTCGGCGATCGCCGGCCGTCGGTGCAGACGCTCGCCTGCCTCGGACTCGCGCAGATCGACGACGCCCGCGTGGTGCCGGCAGCGATCGGCATCCTCGCCGATCCGCGCAAGGACGACGTCACACGCGCGGCATGTGCCTATGCCGTCGGCGTTCGTCGCTCGGCCGCGGCCACCCCCGCGCTGCTCTCCGCGCTGACCGACAACCGCGGGGAAGCGCAGCGCGTTGCCGCCTGGGCCCTCGGTCAGATCGGCGATCCCAAGTCGCTCGGACCGCTGGTGCGCGCGTACTACGCCCGCGCCGGTCGGTCGTCAGAGGAACTGGTCTGGGCGATCGGACGCGTCTCGAACACGGGGCTCCAGCCGATCACCGGCGGTCAGCTCGGCGAGTACCCGGTCAAGTCGAGCAAGTACGACGCAGCCACGGCCCTCGGCGACTTGCCCGGTCCGTTGCCCCGCCCCACCACCCCCGGCAAGCTGGTCGCGGATCACGCGGACGACATCGCGAAGGGGCTCCTCGACGCACTCGGCGAGCACCGCGACGTCGTGGTCTCCGTACTCGCGGATCTCGACAGCGCACCGAATCGCCTGTCGCTCGGTGCGCTGACACCGTCGACGAATGACGCGAAGACCACGGCGGCGCTCGCAAAGATCGCCGCAGCGATCACACCGGCGATCCAGACCCAGCTCGGCAGCGATGATCCGAAGGTCCGCGCGCTCGCCGTCTCGGTGGTCGCGAAGCTCGACGACGGCAAGGGCACCGCGGCAGCGGCGATCGGCAAGGCGTTGAACGACCCGGCCGATCAGGTTCGCGCGTCGGCGATGGCCTCGATCGCCGTGCTCGCGACGCGGGGCAACCCGCCGGCCGATCTGGTCAAGGCGCTGACCAAGACCCTGGCCGCCGGCTCGTGGCCGGACCGCCGCGTCGCCGCCATCGCGCTCGGCAGGCTCGCCAACAAGGGCGACCCCGCCGCCCTGGTCAAGGCCGCGAGCGATGCCTCCAGCTTCGTCCGCGAGGCCGTCGCCGGCGCCCTCGGAAGCCTCCCCGCCGCGACGGGCCTCGAAGCCCTCCTCACGCTGTCACACGACGAGGTCGCCCAGGTCCGGGCAGCGGCTGCGGAGGGCCTGGGGAAGCTCAAAGACGAGCGCGCCGCCAAGCGGCGCGCAGAGCTAACCCGAGATCCTGACCCGATCGTACGGACCGCCGCGGGCAGCTGACCGCGAACGTTCTGAAAAACATTGGGTTCTGCTGGGCCCGTTCTTTGACGCCCTGTTTCACCGCGGGGTAGACTTTCGGCTCGATGGACGTCGGCCTGGTGTGCGACGCGTGTAGCGCGTTGACCCCGATCGGGGTGCCGCAATGCAAGCGATGTGGAGCGGCTGTCGCGCTGGATCCACGAGCCAAGAGCGGGAGTCGTCCGCCTCCGCAGGCACAGGTGCAACCCGAGGGCGCCCCGTGTGCGAAGTGCACCACGTTCGTTCCCAAGGGTACGAAGTTCTGCCCGAACTGCGGCGCGCGCATCGTCGAGAAGAATCAGTTCGACGTCGAGACGCGCGTTGGTCCGCGCGCCGGCGGAACCTCGCCGCAACCCGCGAAGGGAAATCGCAGCACGCTGTTCATGGGCGGCGCACTGCAGTCGGCGCGCGCGAAGCTGACGCTGATCCGTGGCGACGGTGAAGACGGGGTGTCGTTCACCCTCGCCGGTACCGAGCATCCAGCCGGTCGTGGCGAGTGCCCGATCTCGTTCCCCGACGATCCGTTCCTGTCGCCGACGCACGCGAACTTCATCTACACCGACAAGCAACTCATCGTCCGCGACGAGAAATCGCTCAACGGCGTCTATGTCCGGATCTCGGGCACGGTCGAGTTCGCCGCGGGCGGTACCGTGCTCGTCGGCGAGCAAGTGCTGCAGGTCGCGTCGGCCGCGCTGCCGGAAGACGTCCCCGATGCCGAGGGCACGTATTACTCGACCAGCATCCAGCGTCCAGCGACCTTCGAGATCCGCCAGCAGCTCCGTGGCGGTGCGGTCGGTTGGGTGTTCCGGCAACCCGGCGAGGTCGTCACGCTCGGTCGCGAGGGTAACGACATCAACTTCCCCGACGATCCGTTCATCTCCGGTCATCACGCCGAAGTCCGGGTCGCCGGTGGCGTGGTATCGGTTACCGATCTAGGGTCCCGCAACGGCACATTCGTTCGCATCGACGGCGAACGCGTGCTCCGCCACGGGGATTACGTGTTCTTGGGTCAGCAGCTGCTTCGCGTCGAAATCGTCTGAGCTCCCACCAGGGAGCGGAGTGTCACCACATGACTGTCTGCAATCGTTGCGGCAAAGAAAACCAGGACCACTACAAGTTCTGCCTCGGATGCGGAGCGGAGCTGACGGCCGCGCCGAAGCCGTCGGGCGGTGGTGACATGGGAATGATGAAGACGATGATGGCGGATCCCGCGCCCGGGTTCGGTCCGGGACCCGGTCCCATGGGGCCGCCGCCTGGCATGCCGCCCGGCATGCCGATGGGTGGGCCGATGGGTCCCGGCGGTCGTGGTCCGTCGGGGCAGCAACCGGCCGCCCCGCCACGCGGTGGTTCGGGCGTGCTTGGAATGCCGCCCGGCGGTCCGATGGGGCCCCCTCCAATGGGTCCGCCGATGGGTGCGCCTCCGCCGATGCAGCCACCGCCGATGGGTCCGCCGCCCGGCGTCCCCGGCTTCTCGGGTCCCGGCTTCGCGCCACCACCTGGCCCGGGTCCGTCCGGGGGCATGCGTCGCTGCCCGTCTTGTAGCAGCGATGTTCCGCCGTCGTTCCGGTTCTGCGGCACGTGCGGGTTCCGTATGGACGAGGCCTCGGCCCCGATCCAGATGCCTGGCCCACCACCCGGTCCGCCGCAGCCGCAGATGGGCGGCATGGCTCCGCAGCCCACCCGTCAGCGCTTGTCGATGACGCTGATCCGCCCCGATGGGAGCGAAGGCGGCACGCACGACCTCCGCCCCGGCGAGAACAAGCTCGGCCGCAGCTTCGGGCCCGTGTTCGAGAACGACGGCTACCTGTCGCCGGTCCACGCGATGCTCGACATCCGCGGAACGCAGGGGATGGTGCGCGACCTCGACAGCCTCAACGGCGTGTTCGTCAAGATGACGGGCGAAGAGGAGCTGACCTCGGGCCAGATCCTGCGCATCGGTCAGGAGCTGCTGCGCTTCGAGCTGATCGCCGCGCCCGAGCCCACGCCCGATGGCACCGAGCTGATGGGCAGTCCGAACCCGGGGTACTGGGGCAAGCTCACGGTGATCATCGGTCGCGACATCACCGGTGCGGCGTTCCCGCTACTCGGCGAGAGCTGCACGCTGGGTCGCGAGCGGGGCGAGATCAACTTCCCCGACGACGGCTACGTCTCCGGTCTGCACGCGCGCGTGCTGCTCCGCGACGGTCGCGTGTTCCTCGCGGATCTCGGCTCGAGCAACGGCACGTTCATCAAGGTCAACGGCGAGCGCGCCGTCGGTCACGAGTCGTTCGTGCTGCTCGGTCAGCAGCTGTTCCGTCTGAACTTCATGTAGCGAACACGCTGAACGATCCAAACGCCGCGAGGACTCCTCGCGGCGTTTTGCGTTCCGGACTCAGCTCCCCGAGCCCGCGTCTAGCTGGTTCCCCGGCAGCTCAGGCTGCACTCCGGCAACTGCGCTCAAGGCCTGGCTTCAACAGCATCACGTGGTCAGAGGGTCCGTGGTCAGAGGGTCGCCAACTCGCCAAACGAAACCCGCCAAGGGTCGCCAAACGATCTTTCAACCAGACGTCCGACGGTCGGCATTCGTTCGACGAGAACGCCCAAGCTCGTGCGAGTCCCGCCTTCTGTCGACGCCCTCAGCGTCGACAGAACTGGATAGGTCTATGCGGCCGGTCGCCGCGGCGCGGCCCTCTTGATTGATCGATCCTTTGGCGAGCCTTGGCGGGCCTAACTTGGCGAGTTGGCGACCCTCTGAACCAGTAGTGCCCGTGCGCAACACTCGTTCTCGTAGAGGCCGTGCGGGCAAAGCGGTTGTGAGTCGAGCCGGCTCGACCGAAACCGACTACTTCTTCTTTTTACCGGACGTATCGAGATCTTCGATGGACGCCGGCGCATCGTCCTTGTCGACGAACTTGAACGCCTTCTTGATCGTCAGCTGACCGCCCGGATCGAAGATCACGAGCACGTCGACCACCTCGTCGGGCTTGCCGCCGGGCGCCTGCACGATCAGCTCGGAGTCGCTCTGGAACCGCACGATCGAGCCCTGCCGCGAACCGAAGTACACCTTCGCGTTGCGCGGGCCATCCTTGATGAAGCGGTTGCCCTTGATGACGACGTACGTGCCGCCGTCGGTGTCACCCTTGTCCGGAGACAGGTTGGTGACCTTGAGCTTGGGGTCGTCGTCGCCGCAGGCAGGCACGCTCAGCGCCAGCAGTAGCAGCAGCAGCCTGACGGCCTGGCGAGTCATAACCGAAACCTACAATAGAACCGGTAAGAAACGCCAATCCCCCCCTACATCAAGTCTCGACGAGCAAGCGCACGGCGCATCTTGGCCAGCGCCTGCTCCTGGAGCTGACGGATGCGCTCGCGGGACAGGTTGTACTTGTCGCCGATCTCCTTGAGGGTGAGCTCCTGCTCGGTCCCTAGCCCGAAGCGCTGACGGAGGATGTCAGCCTCGATCGGGCGCAGCTCGGTCAGCAGATCACGGACCTCGGTGGTCAGCGCTTCCCACTCGAGCTCTCCGGTGGGCGAGACGTCCTCGCGGTCCGGGTCCTCGAGGATCTCGCCGAGCACCCTGCCCTCGTCATCGCCGACGGGCTTGTCGATCGATATCGATTGCTCGAGCAACCAGCTCCGCATCTTCTCGATCTTGTCGACCGGCATCTGGGTCGCTTCGGCGAGCTCCTCACTCGTCGGCTGGCGGCCGAGCGTCCCGGTGAGCTGGCGGCGCGCCTTGGTCAGGCGGTGCTGCGCATCGATCATGTGCACGGGCAACCTGACCTCGCGACCCTTGTCGGCGAGTGCGCGGCTGATCGCATGGCGGATCCACCAGCTCGCGTACGTCGAGAACCGGAAGCCGCGGCGGTAGTCGTAGCGCTCGACAGCCTTGAGCAGGCCGAGGTTGCCCTCCTGGATCAGGTCGGCGAGTGCCATCCGGCCGTGGTTGAAGCGGCGGGCGATCGAGACGACGAGGCGCAGGTTCGCGCGCACGAAGTCATTGCGAGCCTCGGCGGCGGCGCGGTTCGCAGCGTAGACGCGGCGGAGCCACTCGGCACGTGCGCGTTCACGGCCGAGCGAACCGACCTCGGCACCACGCACGCCAATGCCAACCGAGAGCCGATCGATCGTGATCAGCGCGGCATCGATGAACAGGTGATCGACGTCGTCGGTGCGCAGCTTCTTCGCCGCGCGCGTGACCAGCTTGCTCCACGTCTTCGCCTCGGGCCTGTCGGCCGCACTGCGCAGCGCCTTGAGCTCGGGAGGGAGCGCCTCGATCACGAGCTCGACGGCCTCGACGATGTGCGAGACCGCGGGGCCATATGCGAGCACCGTCTCCCACAACATGATCTCGAGCGCCTCGATCTCGCGAGCACTGGTGAACTCTTCCTCGGGCCGCAGCACGTCGAGCGCGGCCATGTCGCGGAAGTACATCGACAGGTACGTGCCGTTGTCGGGACGCGCCTTCTTCGCTGCCTTCTCGGCGGCGGCGACTTCGGCGGCCTCGGTGCCTTCGTCGTCGCTCTCCGCCCCCTCGAGCGCAGCGTCGAGCTCGGGCTCGCCGTCTTCCTGTTTCGCGCGTTTGGCTGCCTTCGCAGAGACTCGTGCCGCGCGGTCCTTGCGCGTGGGAGACCCGCCCGGTTGCGCGGTCTTGACCTTCGCGACACGTCCACGACCAAAGCCTCCGAACTTCGTGACGATGGCTGCCATCTCGTTGCCCTCTTCCGTGCGCGATTGGCGCGCTCTGACTAAGACGCGCGACGAGCCCAAATGTTTTGGTTCCGTCGTACGAGGAAAGACTCCCGAGCGCGCCGAGTTATTCCATCGTTACCAAGGCCTTACACGTGTCGCGCTGTCGCAACACGTCGCGGGCACGCTGCCGATCTGGCAACGACCTAGCGCTTAGGACGACGGAGGCGTCTCTTTGCGCTCGGCTAGGACAATGATGTGTCGGGATTGGTTGCCGAAAAATCGGCCCTTGGTGTGGTAGGCGCCAGACACCTCCAACACCCTGAATCCCGCCGCGTGCATCAGCTTGCCGACCTCATGCAGGGAGTAGGCCCGCACGGAGATCTCTTGCTCGAGCTGGCGTCCGTCGTCGAACACCACCGAGCGGTTCACCTGGATCCGGGAGCTGAAGTAGTTGAGCTCGATCTCCTCGAGCACCACGCAGCCGTCGCCTTCCCACCACACACGGGTCGGGAGATCTGCGATCACGTAGTCGCGGTTGAGGATCTCGATCAGCACGCGACCACCCGGCTTGAGCGCGCGTGCGATGTTCGCGACCGTCTTCTTGTTGGTCTCGTCGTCGAAGTAACCGAACGTCGAGAACAGGCAGTACGCGGCATCGAACTGACCGTCGAAGTCGAGCTCGCGCATGTCGCCGCGAATGAAGTTGATCGACAGCCCGCGGCGATGCGCTTCCTCTCCACCACGTACGAGGAGCGGCGTCGAGAGATCGAGACCGACGACGTGGTACCCGCGCGCCGCGAGCTCCATCGCGTGACGGCCGTAGCCGCAACCGACATCGAGCACCTGCGCACCGGGCGATAGCCCCATCGCATCGATCACGAACTCGGCTTCGGACTGCGTCGCCTGCGGCGTCAGGAACGGCAGCGTCCGCAGGTAATCCTCGTCGAACAGATCGACGAACCACGGCTTCCCGCGCGGCGGCGGCTTGGTGTCGTGCGTCTGCGTGCGCGCCGTCGCCGGCTTCGCTTCCTTGTCTTTTTCCGCCTTCTTCACCGTCGGCGCAGGCGGCGGCGTGGGCGGTACCTTGGGGGTGGGCGGAGGATGCGCGTGCGCGTCTTTCGGGACGGGCAGAGGTGGCGGATGGTGCTCGGCCTTCGGTGGAGGTGGTGGTGCTTTGGCGTCGAGCTTGTCCCCGAGCTTGTCCCCGATCGGCGGCGGCTGCGAGGGTGCGCGCGTGCGCTTCGACTCGGTCTGCGGCAGTGGCGCGACGGGAATCGCGTTGGACTGGATGGGACCCGACTTGATCTCGTCCTCGGCGACGTCGACCTCGATCTCGCCACTCGCCTCGGCGCCGCGCTCGAGCTCGTTGATATCGATCTCCGGGACCGACATCGGCTCGTCCGACGATGGCGACGACTGCCGGGCCTGGAGCGGCACCGACTCTTTTTCGCCGAACATGTCGTTCGCCGCGGCGTTGTCGTCGACGATCGACGGGGATGCTGGCGGCAGCGGCGTCTCGACCTCGATATCGAGCGCGGTGAGCGGCAGCGTGGCGTTCGAGATCGGCTTGTTCGCCGGCTGGCCGATGATCGGTGCAAGCGGCGTCATCGACGATGGCGGCGGGGTGGGCGTGGGCGTGGATGCAGTAGGTGCAGTCGCTGCACGTACGGCCTCGCGCACTTCTTCGAGGTCCTCCTCGCTGAGTGCGACCGTCCTGAGCCGCTCCTTGCGCTCGCGCTTCGGGGTTCCCGGAGGTGCCATCGGCGACACCGGTGACGACGAGGCCTCGAACGGAATCGCCGTGGGGATCGACGTGGGGATGTTGGCGTCGAGCGTCGGACCCTCGAGGCCCTGCATGTCGATGTCGACGTCGACGGGCTTCTCGGTCTCGATGCGCTGATCGAGCGTGCGGTCGAACGTCCGCTCGAGCGTCTGCCCGAGCATCGGATCGGTGGTCGTCAGCGGGTCGTTCAACCCGAGGGCGGCGAGGTCGACCGCAGCCATCTCACGCGTCTTGGTCTCGAAATCGACGCTGTCCCCGGCGGAGCTAGGCGGATCGATGAACGTTCGCATCGCCTCGGGCGACACCGGCTCCGCGAAGTTCGGCTGGCTGTGGCTATCCGAACCGGGATCCATCGAGACCCGTGGCACCGGTTCGCTCGCCTCGCTCGAGAAGCTGTATGCGATCGACATCGCGAGCGACGGGTCTTCTGGCACAGGTGGCACGACCGGAGGCGTGGTGCGGCGAGGAACGTTATCCGACGGCACGCGCAACCCGCCACCCCGGCGTCGGCGACGTCGGCGCTCGGCCGTGGTCATGCCGACCTCCATGTCGGCTTGAGAATCGTCGTCGCGCTTACTCATGCGACGCCCCCGATGCCCTGCATCTGCCCGATCGCCTCACCGAAACTTACCGCATGTCCCTCGGAGAGACCGAGCCGTGCGCGGCCGCGACCGAACACCAAGATCACCGTCGAGCCGAGCCGGAAGGCACCGAGCTCGTCACCGCGCTCGACCGCGACGTCGAGCTCGACTCGATGCAGCTGCCCATCGCGCCGCAGCGCTGCACTCGACAGCTCCTCGCCACCTGCGCGGAGCACGATATTACCGACGCCGGCGGCGCCGACCATGACGAGTGCGACGTCCCCGAGCTCCGGGCAATTCAGCTCGATCACCACGCGTTCGTTGCGCGAGAACACGCCATCGCGGCGCGCCACGACCTTGGGATTGACCGGCCACAACGCGCCCGGAACGTAGGTAAAGCCGCGGATCCGCCCGGTGATCGGTGTGTGGACGCGGTGATAGTCGCGAGGGGAGAGGTAGATCGTCCCGTACTCTCCGCCTTCGAACTTGGACGCGAAGTCCTCCGAGGCGAGCAGCTCGGCGAGCGTGTAGTTACGTCCCTTCGCCTGCACCAGCGTGCCGTGCTCGACGGTCCCGACCGCAGCCGCGACCCCGTCACTCGGGGAAATAATCACGCGTCGATCCGGATCGATCGAGCGTGCTCCAGTACGCAATCTCCGCGCGAAGAAGTCGCCGAACGACGGATACTCGTCGAGCGCGAGCTCGGCTTCCTCGAGGTTCGCACCGACGGCGCGTGCAAACGCGCGATACGCCAGCGGACGAAGGGCCGTGGGGACCGTTCGCGTCGCACTCCAGCCGATCAAGGCCGAGTAGGCTGCGCCTACCGTTGACCGGCTGCGATCGGCTGGCTTGTCTGCGTCCACGCTAGGTCGGCGTCCCCCGAGTATCGTGGTTGTCCACGAAGCCCGAATCAAACGATTCTGCCAGGGAGCGCGCCGAGTTACAAGCGGACGGCCCGTTCGCCGCGGGTGTAGATGTAGGCGTTTAGGGCCGCGCGCTTGTTCGACCTCCGCGCGCCCTCGAGCCGGGGACCCCGCTCAGCCTGGAGGACAGAGTCCAACCGAGGTGCGCTCTGGGGTTAGATGGCGTCCTCGCCGGTCTCGCCGGTCCGGATGCGAATGACCTCGTCGACGGGGGTGATGAAGATCTTGCCGTCGCCGATCTTGCCGGTCCGCGCCGCCTCGGTGATCGCGGTGACCACCTGCTGCACGCTGTCGTTCGGGACGATGATCTCGACCTTCACCTTCGGCACGAAGTCGACGACGTAGGCCGAGCCTCGGTAGACCTCTTTCTTGCCGCCGGTTCGCCCGAACCCCTTCACCTCGGTGACCGTCATGCCGTGCACTCCGATCTCGGCCAGGCGTTCCTTCACCTCGTCGAGCTTGAAGGGCTTGATGATCGCCTCGACCTTCTTCATGCCAGATCGTTAGCGCGGGTCATGTTTCCAGCGCGTTTCGCGACCGGGAATTCTTTTGGCGTTACTCGCGCGGAATCTTCGAGACGAATACGTCGATGCGGCGCATGCGCTCGGCCTGTGGGTGCTCGAGCTGCAAGAACACCATCAGGTCGTTGAAGTCGGCGTCGAGGCGGCCGCCGTTCTTGTCCTTGTAGGCGGTGTACATCCGCTTCGCCGCGAGGAACTTGTTGGTGACCTGATCGGATGTGACGGCGGGCTTCTCCGGCTTCTCTGCGCTGCCGGAACCGGGCTTGGCGTCGACGGGATTTTGCCGAGGGCGATCGCGCGCCTTGTCGCGCGGCTTCTGCACGGGCTTATCGACCGGCTTGTCGATCGGATCGACGATCGGCTGGTCGGGCTTCGTCACCGTCGGCGGCTTCGGATCGATCGGATCGACCGTGATCGCGTCCTGCTTCTTCACCGGCGGCGGGTTGTCCGCGACCTTCGGCGACTCGGAGCTGCCGCCCTGGAGCAGGAGCACGACGATCACCACGGTCGCGAGCAACAGGCCGGCGAGGATCGCGTAGAGCTTCGTGCGATCGCGTGCGACCGGCAGCTCGGTCAACGACATCACCGTCTTCTCGGCGGTGCCTGTCCCATCGGCGAGAGACGACAGCGCCGCGAGATCGTCGGCTGACATCGACGAGGTGGGTGGCGCGGCGGTATCGAGGATCGCCTTCTGCGGACCCGACGCGCGCTGCGACGGCTGAGAGCCGGAAGATCGGTGCAACGGATGCGAGCCGGATGCGCGCGGTGGAGGCATCGCGCTCTGCTGCTTGCTCCGCCGGCCCTCACCGAGCGTCAGCGCCTGTCCCGTGGCGACGGCGAATGACACCGTCGAGATCGTCTGCGTGTGGAAGTCCTGCTGGAAGTCCGAGAGGTGCACGTTCGCGACGCGCTCGTGGAGCTCCTTCTGCGCCGTCATCTCGTCGTTGAATAGGTCGCGCATGTACGAGCCGAGCTGATCGGTGGAGATCGTCGGATTGACCTGGACGAGCGCCTGCTGGATCGCGTCGCGCAGCTCGGCGGCGGTCTGGTACCGATCCTCGACCTTCGGCCGGAGCCCGGTGGCGACCAGATCGTCGTACGGCGCGAGCATCGGATCGATCTCCGACGGTAGCGTGTGCTCGCCGCGCGCCACCTTCTTCGCGAGCGCGCGATAGTCTGGCTCGGGGCCGGCCTCGTAGAGGCGCTGGCCGGTGAGGACCTCGTAGAGGACGACGCTGGCGGCGTAGATATCCGTGCGGTGATCGACGATGCCGCCGCGGATCAGCTGCTCCGGTGCCATGTAGCCGAACTTGCCGAAGCCCATCTTGGGATCGGTAGCGGTGCCGCGGAGCGCCGACTTCGCGATGCCGAAGTCGATCACCTTGGTCTCGCCCTCGAACGAGACCAGCACGTTCGGTGGTGAGATATCGCAGTGCACGAGGTTGAGCGACGAGCCGTCCTGCGAGGTCCGCCGGTGTGCGTATGCGAGGCCGTTCGCGAGCTCGCGGCCGATGAACAGCGCGAGATCCACGGGCAGCCGCTGCTTGCGGTGACCGAGCAGCGACAGCGTGCGGCGCAAGTCTCGACCCTCGACGTACTCGAGCGCGAGGAAGTACTCGTCGCCGACGCGGCCGACCTCGAACACCTGCGCCACGTTGACGTGCTGCAGCTTGATCGCCACCTGCGCTTCATCGATGAAACGGGAGATGAACGATTCGTCGGCGGCGAGGTGCGGGAGGACCTTCTTGATCACCGCCAGCTTCTCGAACCCGGCGAGGCCGTGCTTCGCGAGGAAGATCTCGCCCATGCCGCCGCGCGACAGCCGCTGGATCAACAGATAGCGGCCGAACACTTGGGGCAGGCTCGGGTCCTGCCGTCCAAATGGGCCGCTCTGTGAAGCCTTATCCATACCCAACGGGTGCAACTGTCTCGCAATCCTACCAGGGCGAGCATTGGTACAACGATCGTCTTTCACCGCCAAGCGATCTGTTCCAGGTCACATAACCCGTTGTGATCCGAGTGGTTGTATGGCTGGGGGGCACTCTGATAGGGTGCACCGGGATGCGGGCACTGCTGCCTTTGACGTGCGCGTCGCTGCTGAGCGCGTGTGGCAGCGTGGGTTCGTTCGACCTCGAACTGGTCCTTCCACAGGATCCGGCACTGCGTCCGAACGGGATGACCACGGTGACGGTGACGTTGACCCGCGGTGACGAGACCCCGGTGTCGACCACCAGCGTGCTCGACGGCAGCTCGTTCTCCGCCGGTGATCTCGGCGTCGCCGACGACGTCCGGATCGAAGTCCAGCTGCGCGATGTCTCGAACCGGTTGGTCGGCGTCGGCGAAGCGGACGCGCTCGTCGATATCCGCGCCGGTGAGAACACCTCGGTCGTGATCCCGGTGCGCCGTCCGTTCGTCTACGCGAGCAATGGCACGCAGCTGTTCTCATTCGATCCCACGCTCGACGCGACCAACGCCTCCTTTCAGGGGCAGCTGACCGGCGTTAGCGGCCCGCAGGTCGCCGTCTCCGTCGGGGGAGATCGTCTCGCCATCGTGTCGTCGTCCTCGATCACGGTGTTCGCCACGGATACCAACAAGGCCGTCGGCACACCGATCGCGCTCCAGGGCACCACGCGCGATGCCGCGTACGTGCCGGGCACGAGCAAGGTCGCGGTCGCCAGCGATCAGGGCATCTCGATCGTCGACATCGATACCGGCAGCGTGCAGTCGACGGCGATCGCCGGCGTCGAGCGGATCACCGTCGGCCCGGCCGCCGATGGCCGGCTGCTCGCGCACGGCTTGGTCGATCGCGTCGCGCCCGAGGTCAATCCGCTGCTCGAGTGCACCGGCAACTCGAAGCTGGTCTCGATCGATGTCGATGCACCCCCCGCCACCGCGACGGCCAACCCGCTTGGCAGCGCCGTCTCCGATCTCGCGGCGGCTCCCGAGAACATCGGGCTGTTCGCGACGCTGCCGTGCACCGGCAAGGTCGCGCGCGTCACCGGCGACATCGATTCCGGCGCCCCCGCTCTCGAAGACTTCGCCACCCTGCCCCGCGCCTCGGTGCTCGCGGTCGCCGCCGGTCGCGTGATCGCGGCCGGGACGCAGGCCTCCAAGCCCACGTGCTCGCCGTCGTGTCAGCCCACGTCGTCGACGGCGTGCAGCGGCGCGCCGCCGAGCTCCAAGGTGAACTTCGTCGACGACGGCGCGAACCTGATCGTGCTCTCGATCCCGATCGCCGGCGGCATGCCGGTGACGATCGAGTTGCCGGCTCGCCGCGAGACGCTGCTCGATCAAGATGATCCAGCGAACGCCCACGCGCAGGTGCTCAATGCGTTCGGCACCGTCCCGCTCGATCTGGTCGCACTACCGGGCGGCCAGCACGTCGGCCTCGTCACCGCGAGCAACTACTACATCGAGGAGCTCCAGGACCAAGGCTTCACGGTGCTGCCGTGCCTCAACGCCACCACGGCGGATTGGTTGCTGCTCGATCTCGCGAGTGGCACCACGCAGTCGCGGGTCCGCACGTCGTGCGAGCTGATCGTCGGCCAGGCCGATCTGTTCCCCGACTGGAAGTGCGACGTGCCTCCGCCTGGCGAGCAGTCGGCGTTCGGCGACTACACGTCGCTGTCGGTCGGCGCGCTGTTCGGGGCGCGATGAGGGCAGTCCTCGTCGTCGCACTGCTCGCGAGCTCGGTCGTCGTTCACGCCGATCCAGATCCGAAACGTAAGGTCGCGATCGTCGAGTACCGCGCCGGTTCGTCGGGGTTGCCCGGCATCGCAGCTCGCGTTGCCACCTCGCTCGGCAAGCAGACGTCGCTCGGCGTGATCGGTCCGGAACAAACGAGGGCGCTGTACGGCGACAACCTCGAGCAGGTGCTCGTCAAGTGCGCCGGCGAGGCCGACTGCGTCGCGAAGATCGGACAGAAGGTCGGCGCGGCCGAGGTCATCCTCGTCGGCGTCTCCGAGCTCGGCGACGTCATCCTGACGATGCAGCGGATCGACGTGACGTCCAAGGCGGTCTCCGGCCGCGTCGCCGATTCGATCGCCGCCGGTGCACAGCCCGCCGATCCGCAGCTCGATGCATATCTGACGCGGCTGTTGCCACCCGGAGATTTCCTGCGCTACGGCGTGATCGACATCGTCGCCAGCGAGGCCGGTGCCTCCGTCACCGTGGGTGGCCAGAATCGCGGGCTGACGCCGATCCAACCGCTGCGCCTGCGCGCCCCGGCCGCCTACGAGATCAAGGTCGAGAAGCAGGGCTTCGTCCCGTTCACCACGTCGGTGCAGTTGCCTCCCGACAGCGAGCTCAAGGTGCGCGCGCCGCTGCAGCGGCCGGGCAAGAACGCCTGGTACACGCGGTGGTACGTGCTCGCAGGCATGGGTGTCGTCGTCGCTGGTGCGGCGGGCGGTGCGATCTATCTCGCGACCGCCGAGGACAGCGATCGCGTGAAGTTCAACGGCACGATCCGCTAGTAGTACCGTCGCAAGGCGAGTGCACGCACATGCGTGGGATCTCGCAGCACCGTGTCGTAGCGGCGATAGATCGCATCCCAGTACCCCGCGGCAGCCGTCGCGCCGACGGCTTCGAGGAGCTCGCGATGGGCGAACGCATCGAGCGCGTGAGCCGCCAGGTTCGAGCTCCAGGACGAGCTGCGCCCGACGACATGGGGGAGCTCGCGCGCGAGGCGAGCGTGCAGCGACGGGATGTGGGGAAGGACGGCGATCAGAGCCACCAGATCCCACGACAAGAAGCGACGGTCCTGGACGATCGCCATCACACGCTCGAGCTTGCCTTCGCGCGCGGCGACGGAGATCTCGTCGAGCAACTTCACGCGGTCGGGCGTCAGCGGTTCCGCGCTACGTGCGAACAGCCGCGCATATCTCGTGCGATCGAGGTCGCGCAGGCTGGCTGCCGACTGCGGATCCGCGTCGCCGGTGATGCGCTTGGACGATTCCATCATCCGCTGCTCGGTGATCACAAAACGCTCCGCGATGCCGCCGAACACGACCGGCGTGTAGAGCTGGAGCGCCGGAGTCAGCACCGCCGGGGCGCGCAGGACGAACGGGAAGGCATCGCGATCGTTCCTGTCGAGGATCTGGCGCGACAGCTCCTCCACCTCGCGCGCGGTGGCGAGCGCGCTGTCGGTGTCGTTGTCGAGCACCTGCTTGACCGCGCGCTGGCGCAACCGGATCGCTCGATTCACCAGATCGGGTTTCTCGTCGATCGGCAACCACAGCTCGAGCGCGTCGTACGCCGACTCGGGGCGCACGAGCATCGACTCGGGCTCCAGCAGCCACACCGTGTTCGAGGTCCGGCTGGCCGGATCGAGCTCCTTTCGCAGGGGCGCGCAGTCCTCCGAGCTCAATCGCTTCGCCACCGTGGCATCACCACCGAGCTGCGCGAACCAGGCGGCGAGGCAGTCGTTCTTGTTCTGATCGGCACGGAGGGCGGTCGCCGCTTCGGTCCAGCGACTGGCAGCGATCAGCGTGGTCAGGATCGGCAACGCGGGATCCTTGCCGGTGGCCGGGACACGCAGTGCGGCCGCCTCGGCGAAGTAGCCGAGCGCGACCAGCGCTTCGTGCTCGACGCGGAGGTCTCCGCAGCGGCGCGCCTCGGCGAGCGCGGTGTCGTACCGGCCCTCGCGGAGCAGCGAGATGGGGAGCTGGTCGCAACCCACGATCTCGCGGGCGAGTGCATCGAGCCGGCTCATCGAGGGTTCGTCGCGATACGGATCCTCGTGGAGGTAGTCGAAGAGCTCGCGCAGCCCGCGCTCGCGAAGCTTGGGCGTCGACGCCGCCAGCACGCACGCGTGCCCGTTGTCGAGCTCGATGAAGCGCTCGCCGTCGTGCGCCTGACGGCCGCACTCGCTCTCCCAGCCCTCGCCGCACGAGCGGAGCACCCCGACGCTCGCACCGAACGAGGCCAGCGCGATGATCGCGATCCGCACGATGCCCAGTGGCAACCGCGAGCTCACGGGCCGGATCGCGGAGAGCTCGAGGGCGGCTTCGTCGCCGTGCATCGACCACGCGATGTCGGCGTCGCGAGGCGTGGTCTCGCCCTGCCCCGCGAAGGGCTGCGGGGTGCCGCGAACCTCGATCTCGTCACCGGGTGCGAGGTGCAGGGCCACCGCGCCGTGGATCCGTCCGGTCGACCACGGCAGCGCCTTCTCGATCGCGTCGCGACACCCGAGGCGCGGCAAGCGCCGGCGTCTCGCATCGAACCGAGAACCACCGATCACGCGAACCTCGCCGACCAGCTCGATCGTGCGATCCGCGGTCTCGAGCCGCAGCGTGTCCGCACGCCAGCTCGCGACGCCGTGTTTCACGGACGGCCCGGCGGACTCGACGCTCACCGTCGTCGCTCCTCCACCGCGAAGCACGCCGCGGATCGCGCCGTGGTCGCTCCGCAACCGACGAAGCGCGTCTCGTAGCGCGGTGCGCGCGATCCACCAGCGAAACGCCAGGATCGCGACGATCAGCACGACGACGAACGAGATCTGGATCGCGCGCCAGATCACGGGGCCATGCTCGACGAGGATGGGGAATTGGTTCAACGAGGAGCCTCCGCGCCGACCGAGCGCCCGATCACAACGCAAGAGTGTCCCACTGTATTCAGATCAGCGACAGGGCGACCATGCGGTCCTCGAACACCTGTCCCAGCGCGCCGCGGACTCGGTGTCGCCGAGCGCCTCGAACAGCGTCACCGATTGCATCGGGAGCGCTGTCGATGAACACCCGGTGGGGTGGAGATATTCAGCCGAGCTGCGCCGTCATCACCAGCGCATCTTCCTGATTGTCCTGGTAATAGCCGGAGCGGATGGTCACGGTCTCGAACCCCTGGCGTTCGTACATCGCGATCGCTGGCCGATTGCCGCGGCGGACTTCGAGGGTCGCGAGCGTCGCGCCGACGGTCCGGCCGATCGTCAGGAGATGCGCGAGCAGCTGCGCGCCGACACCCGCACGACGATGATCTGGATGCGTGGCGATCGAGTGGATGTGCACTTCACCGGCGACGATCAAGAACACCGCGAAGCCGATGACGTGGCGCTCGCGCGCGACGTAGAGATACGAATGTTCGCGCGACAGCTCGGCCTCGAACATCGCGCGCGTCCAGGGTCTGGGGAACGAGTGGCGCTCGATGGTCTCGATCGCGTCGAGGTCGGCGGGTGTGGCCGGCTCGATCGTCCAGATCATCGCTTCGGTTCGAGGAGCTTGATCACCTGGCGCCACAGCGGCTCGACGTTCTCGCCGTCCTGCACCGACACCGCGACCGGATCGCGCTTGAGCGACATCTGCTTGCGCGCTTCCATCACGGCGAGCGGGCGCTTGTTCTTTGGCAGCTTGTCGCACTTGGTCAGCGCGACGACGATCGGCCGCCCGCGCTCCGCGAGCCAGGGTACGAAGTCGAGCTCCTCTTCCTGCACACCGCGGCGGATGTCGATCAGCAGCAACACGCCGGCCAGCGTGGCGCGCCCGTCGAGATAGGTCTCGATGAGAGGTCGCCAGCTGTCCTTCATCGTCGTCGGGACTTCCGCGTACCCGTAGCCCGGGAGATCGACGAGGTGGAAGGTGGGCTTGGCCTCGATCTCGAACCAGTTGATCAGCCGCGTGCGGCCCGGCGTGCGCGAGGTGCGCGCGAGACCGTCGTGGCCGACCATCGCGTTGATCAGCGACGACTTGCCGACGTTGCTACGTCCGACCACCGCGATCTCTGGAAGCGTGGCTTGTGGCATCTCGCTGGGCTTCGACGCCGAGATCACGAATCGGGATGGAATGCTCATGGCTTGATCGGATGGACGGGGACCGTCGGGTCGATTACCTTGCCACGAAGCGGACGCTGGTGGCACTGCAGGCAGACCCCGGCGCGTGCTTTCGGGGTGCTCACATCGACGAGGCCGAGCGCACGGGAGACCGGCAGGTTGCGCATCAGATCGTCCTCGGCGTAGCCGGCGCCGGCGCCGTGACAGGCCTCGCACCCGATCTCGACGGCGATCGAGGGACCCGCGGGTGCTTCGCCGGTGCCGTGACACGCGAGGCACTTGGCTTCCGGCTTCCCGGTGAAGCGCTTTGCCGTGGTCGCGTGGGGCGTCGCTTTCCACGCTGCGAACTGCGCCGCGTGACAGCTACCGCACGCCGCGCTCCCGACCCAGTCGCGCTTGCCGCCCGCCGCGAGCGTGGCTGCGCACAGCGTCGCGCCGACGGCGATCACCGCGAGGAAGCGAGGCACCGGCGCACCCTACCCCGACCGGGTTGGCTCGTGGTACCAGGACGACGTGGCGCACGTGATCGGCCTGACCGGCGGCATCGCCTCGGGCAAGAGCACGGTGGCGCGCCTCCTCAAGGAGCGCGGTGCCGCGATCGTCGACGCAGATCTGATCGCGCGCCAAGTCGTCGAGCCGGGGCAGCCCGCACTCGCCGAGCTGATCGCGCGGTTCGGGCTCTCCATCCTCGCGCCCGGGGGCACGCTCGATCGCAAGCGGCTCGGTGCGATCGCGTTCTCCGATCCGGCGGCGCGCGCGGACCTTAACAAGATCACCCATCCGCGGATCACCGCGGCGAGCGCCTCCGCGATCGCGAGCTGGGCGGACGCCGGCGCCGGCGTGGTGTTCTACGAAGCGGCGCTGCTTGTCGAGAACGGCAGCCATCGCGCCCTGCCCGCGCTGATCGTGGTGGGTGCGTCCCGGGAGATCCAGCTCGCGCGCGTGATCAGCCGCGACGGGTTGTCTCGCGAGGAAGCCGAGAAGCGCCTCGCGTCGCAGCTGTCGCTCGAGGACAAGCGCAAGGCGGCGACCTGGGTGATCGAGAACGACGCCGACGAAGCGGCGCTCGCGCGCGAGGTCGATCGGGTCGTCGGTGAGCTCGAGGCGCGGTTCGGTTCGATCCGCGTCCCGCTCCGCGATCCGACGGCACGTAACCCCCGCCTCGGTGGCGATGTCGCGCTGGTCACCGGGTTCCCCGCGTTCACGGCGAAGCGGATGATCGCGAAGCTGCTCGCCGCCGAGCCCGACACCAAGCTCTTCGTGCTCGCGCAAGCACGGTTCGCCGACGAGGCCGCCGCGTTTCTCGCCGAGCGCGGTGGCAAGGCCGAGGTGTTGGTCGGAGATGTCTGCGACATGGACCTCGGCCTGTCGAGCGCCGAGTACCGCGCGCTGTCCAAGCAGCTGACCTGGATCCACCACCTCGCCGGCATCTACTTCATGGGCGTCGACGACGAGACCGCGCGCCGCGTCAACGTCGCCGGAACTCGCACCGTGCTCGATCTCGCGCGCGACTGCAGTCGGCTCGAGCGGGTCGTCCATTGGTCCACCGCGGTGGTCTCCGGTGATCGCAAGGGCACGTTCTACGAGGAGGACCTCGAGGTCGGCCAGAAGTTTCACAACGCCTACGAGCGGACGAAGTACGAAGCCGAGCGACTCGTGAGGAACGCGCTCCGATCGCTACCCATCACGATCATGCGTCCCGGCATCGTCGTCGGTGACAGCAAGACCGGCGAGATCGGCAGTCTCGACGGCCCGTACTACTTGATGGTGCTGATCGCGACCAACGCGTCGGGACTCCGGCTGCCCTTGCTCGGTCGCGGTGACAGCCCGCTACACCTGGTACCGATCGACTACGTGATCGACGCTGCGTGGCACATCGGCCGGCAGGAACACTCGGCCGGCAAGACGTTCCATCTGATCGACCCGCATCCGCTGACGGCTCGCAAGGTGTTCGATGGGGTTGCCGAGCACGCGCACACCGAGAAGCCGCGCGGGTCGATCCCCGGTGCACTCGCACGCGCAGTGCTCAAGACGCCAGGGCTCGCTCGCCTCGGTCGCGGCCCCCTCGCCTTCGTCGATCTACTCGACCATGCCGTTCACTATGACCAGACCAACACGCTGAACGCGCTCTCGGGCTCTCGCCTCACGTGCCCACCGCTCGCGGACTATCTCGGCGCGCTCGTGAAGTACGTGCTCGAGGTCTCGAAGCAGGGCGAGCCCGCGCCGCGGCTGTCGAGTGAAGACATCCTCGATCCACTGGCGTGACCGCGATTCGTAGTCACGGCTTGACGCCGACCGACTCGAACAACGGCGCGCTGGTGTAGATCACTCCGGCGCGCACGGTTCGTTCGATCGTGCGCAGCTTCGTGATGTCGGCGATCGGATCGCCCGTCAGGATCGCGAGATCCGCGCGCTTGCCGACGGTGATCGATCCGAGCTTGTTGTCCATCCGCATGCCGCGCGCGGCTTCGATCGTCGCAGCGCGCAGCGCATCGACCGGAGAGATGCCGGCCTTGACGAACAGGCGTAGCTCGTCGTGCAGCATCACGCCGCCGATGTGATCTGTACCGGCGACAAGATGCACCTTGGCTGCATGCAGCGTCTTGACGGCGGCGAGCAGCTTGGTCCACGCCTTCGCGTAGAGCTCGCGCTTGTCACCGTCGATCGGGAGACCTCCGGTGAGAAACCCACGCTGGACCTGGGACGGCATGCGCTCGACGACAGGCTCGAGACCGGGCGTGATCTTGCCGGGCACACCCGCGATCAGATCCTGAAACGGGACGAGCGTGGGATCGATGACCGTCTTGGTCTTCTTGAACAGCTCGATCAGATCGCGCATTGGCTTACCGTCGAGATCAAAGCTCGGCATCTTCTCGGCAACCAGCGTGAACCGCGTGGTGTCGCGCGTATCGGTGTCGTGCGTCGCGAAGAAGTTGAGCATCACCTGATTGATGTGCTCGATGCCGTCGTAGCCCGCCTTGACCGCCTCGTTCGCGAGCATGTGGATCGGTACGTGACCGATCACCAGCATGTTCTTCGCGTGCGCTTCCTTCGCGAGCACCGGCACCAGCTCGACCTTCATCGAGTTGTAGATCTTGATGCTCTCGTAGCCGCGCTTCGCGAAGTAGTCGACGGCGGCCTTCGCTTCCTCGGGAGTCTCGGCGGTGACCGTGCTCGACGCGGCCTTCTCGCCGCGCCCTTCGATGAGACCGTAGCGAACGATCGAGGGCCCGACGGCGGTGCCGGCGTCGAACCGCGCCTTGAGATCGTCGAGCACGTCCGGATCGTTCCCGACGTCGCGCACCGTCGTGACACCCGACGCGACGGCGAGCACGCTGCCGGTCGCTCCGGTGTGCGAGTGCATGTCGATGAGCCCAGGAATCACCAGCTTGCCGGCGAGATCGATCGTCTCGGCTCCGGCGGGGATCGACGACCGCCCCGACGATGGGCCGATCGACTTGATCGTGTCGCCGACGATCACGATCGTCTGGTCCGCGAGCCAAGTTCCCTTGGTGATATCGAGCACGCGCGCGTGAGTCAGCGCGAGCCCCGCCGCCGGGGGCACGTGACGCGTCGCTTGCGCGAGCTTCGCGTCGGTCGCTTTGAGTAGCGCGATCTGATGATCGATCAGCTGGGGCGTCGCCGCTTCCCAGCCCTCGAGCACGACCGACTGCCACGCATTGAAGCTCCCGAACCACACCCCGGATTCGTCGAACCAGGTGAACTGCGGCTCGAAGTCGAGGCCGCGGATCGCGTACCCCGTGAGCTCCTTCCTGAGCCCGTTGGCCACGACCCTCAGCGAACCGATCGACTCGAGCGTCGCTTCACCTACCGGCAACAGCGCGAGCTTGCCGCCGGCCTTCTGGAGGGCGGGAACCAACAGGTCCGCCGTCGGACCATCTGCCATCGGCACGAAGAACGCAGCGCCGGTGAGCACGCGATCGCCGGTCTCTTCCTCGCTCTTCCACGAGACCCGCTTGCCGGAGTGCGTGAACGTCTCGGCGACCTTGGTGCCCATCATGTGCGTGCCGGCGGCGGTGAAGGTCGCGTGCGTGCCATCCGGTGCGAGTCGCCACGTCGCCTCGACGTGCGGACCGCGGCCGTTGTCGACGACGTGAAACACCGTCGAGACCTCGCCGTTCTGCTTCGCCGTCTTCGTGTAGTAGCCGACCTTGGTCTTGCCGCGTGCCCCGACCACGGAGTAGCGCACCCCGTGGGTGATCGTGGTGTTAGGAGGAGCGCCGATGGGCTCCGATGACGGGGCGCCCTTGATCGGGGTGACCGGTGGTAGTTCTTGTCGCGGCGGTTGCTTCGGGGTGCACGCGAGCAGTGCGACGAGAGGGAGGGCTCTCACAGCCATTGGTTCGCCTTCTTCGAGAATGCGAGGTAGTCGGCCTCGTCGGCCGTGGAGATGCGCCCGAGCATGGCGTTGCGATGCGGAAACCGCCCGAATCGCGCGATCACATCGAGGTGCTTGCGCGCGAACTCGATGCCCTGCGCGAGCTGGTCGAAGGCCTCGTCACCGAGCGCGAGCTTGGTCATCAGCACGATGCCCTGCTTCTGCGCCTCGAGATCCTCGGCGTGCTCGAACGGCAGCAGCGCGAACAGCTGCTGGATCGCAGGCAGCGACGCGAACATCGCGAGGTGCGCACGCGCCCACGCGAGTGCCTCCGGATCGCACGCGAACGCCTCGGGCCGGTTGCGGTAGAGGTTGCGCGAGAACTGATCGACGAGGATCAGCCACGCCAGCGCGCCGCGCGGAGTGCTCCCCCACGCGTCGAGCTGGCCTGCCCGCGCCTGCTCGACGAGCGCGGCGAACTTCGACGAGATCTCGGCGTCCACGTCGGGCCCGCCATCGAACCACTTCTTCTGCGGGTCGGCTCCTGCCGCGTCGCCGAACCAGTAGCTCAGGACCTCGTCGATCTCGCTCATCGCGTGCCGTGCTTCGGGTTACTCGCGAGCTCCGAGCGGATCCGCAGGCGCAGTGCCTGGAGCTTGATGAAGCCCTGCGAATCGCGCTGGTCGTAGACCGAGTCTTCCTCGAACGTGACGATATCGGGGCGGTACAGCGAGCGAGCCGCGCGGCGCCCGAGTACCGTGATCGAGCCCTTGTAGAGGCGAAGGCGCGCCGTGCCCGTGATCGCCTGCGCGATGTCGTCGACCATCCGCTGCAGCGTCTCGCGCTCGGGCGCGAACCAGAACCCGTTGTAGACCAGCGCCGCGTAGCGCGGCATCAGGTCGTGGCGGAGCCGCAGCACCTCGCGGTCGAGCGTCAGTGACTCGACGGCGCTGCGCGCAGCGTGGATCACGGTGCCGCCGGGCGTCTCGTAGACGCCGCGCGACTTCATGCCGACGAAGCGGTTCTCGACGAGGTCGACGCGCCCGACGCCATGCTCGCCGGCGAGCTGGTTGAGCTTCGTCAGGATCTCGATCGGGCCGAGCCGAACACCGTCGACGGCGACCGGATCACCGTTCTCGATCTCGACCTCGATATCGAGCGGCTTGTCGGGAGCCTCGAGGGGATTCTTGGTCAGCTGGAACATGCCCGGATCGGGGGCGTTCCACGGATCCTCGAGGACGCCGCCCTCGTAGGACGTGTGCAACAGGTTCCGATCCACCGAGTACGGCTTCTCCGCCGTCGCCTCGATCGGGATGTTGTGCTGCTTGGTGTATTCGATCAGCTCCTTGCGACCCTTGAACTCCCACTCGCGCCACGGGGCGATGATCTTGATGCCCGGACGGAAGTGATACGCAGCGAGCTCGAAGCGGACCTGGTCGTTGCCCTTGCCCGTCGAGCCGTGGCTGATCGCATCACAGCCTTCGGCATCCGCCGCTTCCATCATGCCGCGCCCGATGCACGGCCGCGCGAGCGAGGTGCCCAGCAGATACTGCTGCTCGTACAGCGCACCGGCACGCAGCGCCGGGAACACGTAGTCGCGGACGAACTCGAGGCGGAGATCGCGAACCACGGCCTTGGTTGCGCCGACAGCGAGCGCCTTGACTCGCGCACCTTCGAGATCCTCCTTCTGCCCGACGTCGGCGCAGAAACAGACGATCTCGCAGTTGTACTTCTGCGCGATCCAACGAACGGCGACGGAGGTATCGAGCCCTCCCGAGTATGCGAGCAACACCTTGCGGACCATGCCGCTGTTATATGCGAAGCCGCTGGCTCAGCGCAGGATGCCGCGCAGGAACAGCTGGCACAGGTAGCGGTAGGCCTCGACCCTCGGCATGCCCGAAACGTCGAGGAGCTCGTCCAGGGAGAGCTGGCCGTCGATGCGTGACAACAAGAACGCCGCACGTGGACTGATCGGTGCGCTCGCGAGCTCGTGGAGTGGCCGGGCGAGCATCGGTTGGCGCTGCAGATCTCCGAGGAAGGCCTGGAACACGTTGAGCATCTGCTCGCGATGGCGATGGATCAGCTTCTGCCCGAGCGCGCTGTTCGGATCCTCCGAGAGCGCGAGATCGATCGCGGCGACCGACTTGTCAAGCTCGCCGCTCTGCGACCACTGGAGTGCCCGCTCGAACAGCGTGGTGATCCGGCGGCGCGTCTTGTCTTCCTTCGATTCGCCGTCGACTTCGGCACCCTCGTCGATCTCGTCGAGGATCTGCGCGGTGCGTGCGTCGATCGGATCGAACGGCAGGATCAGGTCAGCGCGCGTTCCCTCGCCGACCGGGACCGGGGGGGCCGCACGTCGCTGAGACGTCTTCTCGTCGTCGGGCAACGGCGCCGCGGTGGCCGTGCCAGTGATGCCGAGTGGACGGATGCCGAGGTCGCGGGTGGGCGCCGACACCATGTTGCCAAACGACAGCTCGCTCGGCTTGAGCTCGCGCGTCGGCGTGGCGCTGGGGATGACACCCTTGGGTGCGGCGGACCTGGTCGGCTGCGCATCGAAGTCGCGCGTGCGGACGTCGCGCGTCATCGACGCACCAAACGCGATCGGTGGCGGTGGCTCGGTGAGCGCGGGGAGGCGAAGCGATTGCGGCAGCTCGGCGGTACCGGTGCGCGGTTTTCCGGTCAACGGATCGAGCGGTGCGCTGCCGACCAGCGGCGTGCTCGTATCCAGCCTCTCGATCTCCCCGGGCGTCGGGCTCGGCAGCGAGTTGATGAGCTCCGCGGCCTCCGGCGACAGCGTGTTCGGCGGCTCGTCGTACGACAGCGAGATGCTCGCGCTCGCCAACGCCGGCTCCGCCGGGAGGTTGTCGAGCGTCGGCATGCTCATCGTCGAGAACGGATCGACCGGTGGAGGCTGCGACTGTTTCGTCGTGCGCGTCGGCTTGATGAAGCCGGTGTCGCGCTCGCGCAGGTTCGTCGGCTGGCTGTGGAAGCCCGACACCGGTCCGGGCGTCTGCTCGGAGCCGAACTCGGTGCGACCGCTATCCGACGAGGGTGGACGACCGCTCTGGTACTCGCGCGTCTCGTCGTCGAAGCTGATGGCCGGAGGTTCCTCTGCCTCGAGCTCCAGCGACTCGGGTGCCGGGACACGTGCGCTCTCGTCATCGTCCATGAACCAACCCTCGTCGACGTCGCTCGTCGCTCGCGGTGGCTTGATCTCCGGAGCGCTCAACCGATCCCACTCGCCCGGAAAGATCTCGATCTGGTACGGCTCTTCGTCGATCCCGAACGGGGCATCGAGGTCCGCCGAGGCCGCTTGGCCCGTCAGCAGATCGTAGTTCTGCCGCACGTAGTCGACGTAGCTGCTCGCCTGCGCGCTCTCCGGATCTGCGGCCAGCGCCTTCTCCCAGGCTAGCAACGCGGCGTCGAGGTCCCCCTGCCCGTACAGCGTGAGGCCCTCTTCGATCAACTGATCGATCTCGGGCGGAGTCATTAACCACGCGTCTTGCTGACCACGCCGCGGAACATGTTGAGTGTCCGGTTGAGAGCCTCGGTCGCCTCGGTGAGCGTGGTCAGATCCTTCGCCGCGATCGACGTGCGCGTGCGATCGACGACCGCGCGCGCCTTCTTCACGGCATCCTGACCGAAGTCAGAGCCAGCGATGATGTCGGTGACCTGCGGGAACAGCGACTCGATCTCCTCGAGCGCCTTCTCGGCCATGTGGCGAGCCTTGTCGAACTCCTGGCCGGAGCGAACCTCGACCATGTAGTCCTTGTTCGCGTCGACCATCTTCTTGATCTCGTCCTCGGTGAGACCCGAGGTGGCGGTGACGGTGATCGACTGCTCGAGACCGGTCTCGAGGTCGCGCGCCTTCACGGACACGATGCCGTCGGCCGAGATGTGGAACATGACCTCGATCTCGACCTCGCCGCGCGGTGCACGACGCAGCCCGGTGAGCACGAACTCGCCGAGCAACTCGTTCTCTTCGGCGCGATCCGATTCGCCCTGGAGCACGAGGATCTTCACCGAGGTCTGGTTGTCCTTGACCGTGGTGAACACGTGCTGCTCGGACGTCGGGACCGTGGTGTTCTGCTCGATCAGTTTGTGGAAGTAGCCACCGACGATCATGATGCCGAGCGAGTGCGGCGTGACGTCGAGGAGCAAGATGTCGCTCTTCTCGTCGGTGAGCGCCGCACCCTGGATCGCTGCGCCGAGCGCGACGACCTCGTCGGGGTGGACGCCCTTGCACGGCTCGAGGCCGAAGAACTCGGAGCAGATCTGCTGCACGCGAGGCATCCGCGTCATACCGCCGACGAGGATGACGTCCTCGATCTGCGACTTCTGGATCTCGGCTTCTTCGAGCGTGCGCGCGCAGATCTCGACGGTGCGATCGACGAGGTCCGAGGTCAGCTCCTCGAGCTTGTCGCGCGACAGCATCGTCTGCAGGTGGAGTGCCTCGTTGCGGCCGGTCGAGATGATGAACGGAAGATTGATCTCGGTCTCTTTGACCGCGGACAGCTCGCACTTCGCCTTCTCGGCGACGTCCTTGAGGCGCTGCAACGCCATCTTGTCCTTGCGAAGATCGATGCCGTGCTGCTTCTCGAAGCCGAACACGAGCCAGTCGATGATCCGGCGATCGAAGTCTTCGCCGCCGAGGAACGTGTCACCAGCGGTCGAGATGACCTCGAACACGCCGTTGCCGATCTCGAGGATCGAGATATCAAACGTGCCACCACCGAGGTCGTAGACTGCGACCTTGCGCTCGATGTTGCGACCGAAGCCGTACGCGAGGGCGGCGGCGGTGGGCTCGTTGATGATCCGGATGACGTCGAGGCCGGCGATCCGACCGGCGTCCTTGGTGGCCTGGCGCTGACCGTCGTTGAAGTACGCGGGGACGGTGACGACTGCCTTGAGGACTTCCTCGCCCAGATACTCCTCGGAGATCAGCTTCATCTCCTGGAGGATGTACGCCGACACCTCGGGGACGCTGAACACCTGATCGCGCAGCATGATGCGAACGTCGTCGTGCGGACCCTCGACGATCCGGTACGGCATGATCTCGAGCGAGCTGCGCACGGCGGCGGAGCCCCACTTGCGACCGATCAAGCGCTTGGCCGCGTACACCGTGTTCTCGGCGTTGGTGATCGCTTGTCGCTTCGCGATGTGACCGACCAACCGCTTCCCGTTCTCGGCGATCGCGACCATCGAGGGCGTGGTCTTGTAGCCGCCGCGATTCGGGATCACGGAAGGGGTTCCATCTTCGACAATCGCCACGCACGAGTTGGTCGTGCCGAGGTCGATTCCGATCACCTTGTCGCTAGCCATGGCACCGGCATTTTCCCCCGATTCCCGCGGGGTTTGCCAGTCTAGGGCCCTCTATTTGAGGGCAGTTACCCCGGCGCTATTGTCCCTACGAGCCGAGTAGTCGACGGACCTCGGCGAGGTCGTGACGCAGCTCGGCGGTGAGCGTGTCGTTCTCGCTCTTCATCGCCATCGCCATCACGAGGACTTCCTCGGCGTCCGTCAACTTGCCGGCGGCGCGAAACGCAGCGGCGAGCAACCGCGCCGACGATGGGTCTTGCGACGACAGGCCGTGGGCCTTCTTCGCATACTCGACGGCGGTGCGCGGCTGACCGGCGGCGAGCGCACAACTCGCGGCGCGACGGAGGTACCGCAGCTGGGGATCGACCCGCACCGCCGCGGCGAACAGCTTCATCGCACCCATCGCATCGCCCTGCACCTCGAGCTGACACGCGCGTTCGAACAGCTCGCCGGCATACGCCTGCGGAGTCTGCGGCTGATCCTTGTTCGAGACTTGCTGTTGCTGCGCTTGCTGCGCGGCCTTCGCCGACTTCTCGGTCAACCGAGCATATGCGCGGCTCGACGCCTCGAACGCCTTCGACATCCGCGTGGCAAAGCTGCCGAGCTGCTGGCCGTAGTAGCGATCCGGGTGGATCTCCTTCGATAGCAAGAAGTACGCGCGCTTGATCACCTTCGCATCGGAGGTGGGCACGACGCCAAGCACGGCGTAGGGATCACGCGCGTCGACGAGCCGGTTGATCGCGAGGATCCGGCGGCGCTCCGTGTCGGTCAGATCGTTCACCTCCGCCAACGCGGCCAGCTCGTCGGCGGTCGGCCGGGGCAGCGTCAGCTCGTGGTTGAGCGCGTCACCGGTGGGCGAGCTCCCGCGCGGGCGATCCGGGGTGGCGCGATGCTGCGGAGCGGCGACCGGCGTGGCTGTGCGCGCAACCGTGGGGGAGGTGTTGTTCGGTGCGGTGTTTGGTGAGGTGTTTGGTGAGGTGTTTGGTGAGGTGATCGTGCGCGGCGGCGTGGTGCCGCTGCTGCGCGGGCGCTCGGTGCCCTGCGGCATCGCGGTGGGTGCAGGCGCAGACGTCTCGCCGGGCAACAGCAGCGCGCCGATCGACCGGAGACGCTGGACGATCGCGATGCCACGCTCGACGGAGAGGCCGGTCGCGAGGAGCACCTGGCGGAGGGTCTGCGAGCCGTCAATACGCGACAGTACGAAGTACTCCTCGGGGCCGACCGCCGCTTTGAGCGGATCGAAACCCGGGCTGACCCGCAGCTTCTGTTGCGTCGACCCTATCCCGGCGATCTCGGCCGGCACCGTACTCACCGAGCCACCATATCACGGGCTTACGACCGGTGGCCGACGTCAGGCCGTGAACGTGAACCACCCCGTCACCATCACGGTGGCCGGGGCGCGTTGCCGTTAGTCGGCCAGGACGCGTTCGAGAATTGCCTTGGCAATTGGTAACCGATTGGCCGCCTGGACCCAGGCCAGCGACCGCGGACCATCGAGCACCTCACCGGTGATCTCTTCACCGCGATGCGCGGGCAGGCAGTGCAGGACGATCGAGTCCTTCGCCGACCGATCGAGCAGGGCCTGGTCGATCCGGTAGCCCGCGAACGCCGTCTTGCGCTTCGCTGCCTCGGCCTCCTGCCCCATCGACGCCCAGACATCGGTGTTGAGGACGTGAGCGCCTTCGGCGGCGACCTCGGGCTTGGTGGTCAACGTGATCGATCCGCCGGTCTGCTTCTGCTGTGCACGTGCGGCGTTGACGAGCTGGGCGTCGGGGCCGTAGCCGTCGGGGCACGCGACCACGAGATCGAGGCCGAACATCCCGGCGGCTTCGATCCATGACTGCGCCATGTTGTTGCCATCGCCGATCCACGCGTAGCGCAGACCTTGCAGCTTCTTGAAGTGCTCACGCACGGTGAACAGATCCGTCGCGACCTGACACGGGTGGTGCTGATCGGTGAGCGCGTTGATCACCGGCACGTTCGCCGCCTTCGCATACGCCGCGAGCCGCTCCTGCCCGAAGGTGCGAACGACGATCGCCTGGCAGTACGACGCGAGCACGCGCGCGGTGTCCTCGACCGGTTCACCACGGGCGATCTGCGAGCCCTCGGTCTGGATCACCACCGCGTGACCGCCGAGCTCGAACACCCCGACCTCGAACGACACGCGCGTGCGCGTCGATGCTTTCTCCATCACGACGGCGACGGTCTTGTCCTCGAGGGTGAGGTGGCAGCGCTGCTTCGAGAACGAGGCGGCGCGATCGAACAACGCCGGCCAGTCGGCGAGCGGGATATCGGCGAGCGTCAGGAAGTCGATCACTTGCCAGCTCCTTCGGTCAGCACCGTTTCGAGAATGCCGACGGCCTCGTCGAGCTGCGCGCGCTCGACGATGTAAGGCGGCGCGAACCGCACCACCTTGTCGCCGGCGACGGAGAGGAGCAGTCCCTTCTCGCGCGCCTTCGCGACGACCGTGGCGGGAGCGCCGGCGACGGCGATGCCACGAAGCAGGCCGCGACCCCGGGTGTCGATCACGTGCCCGGGGAACTTCGGGACCAGCTCGCCGAGCTTGCCCGCGAGGTACTGCCCCTGCTCGATCACCTTGTCGAGGAGATGCTCGCTGTCGATGATGTCGAACACGGCGTTCGCCGCCGCGCACGCGAGCGCGTTGCCACCGAACGTCGACGCGTGGGGAACCGCACCGCCCGCCACCGCGGCGAGCCCGAGCGCGGCCTTGTCGGAGCACGCGACGGCGCCGATCGGGATACCGCCGCCGAGCCCCTTCGCGAGCGTCATCACGTCGGGCGCGACATCGTCGGCTTGATAGCCGAACCACGTGCCGGTGCGACCGATGCCGGTCTGGACCTCGTCGAAGATCAGCAGCGTGCCGGTCTCCGTGCACAGCTGGCGAACCGCGGCGAGGTAGCCCGGCGGTGCGACGACGATACCGCCCTCGGCCTGGATCGTCTCGAGGATCACGGCGCACGCGGTGCGGCCTTCGAGCTGCTTCCTCATCGCGTCGAGATCGCCGTAGGGGACGAACTCGACGGGACCGAACAACGGGCCGAAGCCTTCGCGATACTTCGGCTGCCCGGTCACCGAGACGGTGCCGATCGTGCGGCCGTGGAAGCTGCCGTGGGTCGACACGATCGTGATGCGATGCGGCGCCTCCGCGACGACAGCCTGATAGCGACGCGCGAGCTTGAGCGCACCCTCGTTGGCTTCGCCACCGGAGTTGCAGAAGAACACGCGGTCGGCAAACGAGCGATCGACGATGTTCTTCGCCGCGAGGATCTGTTGCTCGTTGAAATACAGATTGGAGACATGGACGAGTCGCGCGAGCTGCTCGCTGACCCGCGACGTGAACCTGCCGTGGGCGTGTCCGAGGCCGCACACGGCGATGCCGGCGGTCATGTCGAGGTAACGCGTGCCGGCGACATCCCAGATCTCGCAACCGCGCGCACGCTCGAGCACGATCGGCTGCTGGCGGTAATTCTTGACGAAGACCTGATCGGCGATCGCGAGCAGCTCGGCTTGGGTAGGCACGAGTCAGGTGTACCAAATCCACGCGATCAGCGCAGGCAGCCGGCGATCGCCGGGTCGTCGATCACCACCGACGCGTCCCGCCGCGCGATCCGATCGACGAGCATCCGCACCGCCGGACAGTCACCGCTGCGGGCAGCCAGCACGGCCTGCGCGGTCAGCCTCGTGACGATCCTGTCGTCGAGATAGCTGGTCTCGCCGGTGACGGGTTGCGCCGGCGACCGCGAGATCAACGCGATCGACAGCACCCCGCTGAGCACCGCGGCGATGCCGACGGTCAGGAAGCTGGCGCGAATCGCCTGCCCGGCGTCACACGCGGCGCTGCCGATTCCGAACAGGTCGTCGGGGTCCGGCGTGGCATTGCAGCTCTCCTTGGGTGGCGCGACCGCGATCAAATAGACGCCGGCGGCGATCGTCCCACCGGCGATGCCGTATTTCGCACGCTGGGACAGGCATCCGGTGAACGACGACAGCAGCAAGACAATGACGACGAAGCGGCGCGGCATGGCGGCGACCTCTCCACGCACCGTGCCAGACGCACACCGACGCAAACGGTCGGCAACCGGCGGCATTCGACCCTCGAGTCCGGACACCGGTGTCGCGGTGCTCGCCAGGCTCCCTCGGATTGGTGAGCCCGGCGTGATCCGAGCGCCGCACTCCGCGCCCGTCGGGCATGCTGCACGCATGCTCCGCAGGCTGATCCCACTCGTCCTCATCGCCTGCTCTTCCACGCCGATGCCGCCTCCTCCACTGTCCGAACTGCCGCTCACGCTGCCGCGGATCGTCGCGCATCGCGGTGCGTCGGACGCGGCACCCGAGAACACGCTCTCGGCGTTCAACCGCGCCTGGGAGATGGGCGTCGAGTGCGTCGAGCTCGACGTCCACGTCACCAAGGATGGTCAGGTCGTCGTCATGCACGATGCGACGACCAAGCGGATCGGCGGCCGCGATCGCACGATCGCCGAGCAGACGCTCGCAGAATTGCGCGAGCTCGATGTCGGCGAGTGGAAGGGTCCGGCGTTTCGCGGCGAGAAGATCCCGACGCTGGCCGACGTGCTCACGACCATCCCGAAGGGCCGCACGTTGTTCGTCGAGATCAAGAGTGGTCCCGAAACGATCCCGGCGATCGCAGACGCGATCAAGCGCGCCGATCCGCGCCCGCGCGGCGCCAAGCTCGCGCTGCAGGGCTTCGATGCCAAGACGCTCGTCGCATTCGCCATGGCGGTACCCGGTGCACCGGCGTTCTGGACCGTCGATCCGCCCGTCGACGACACCGACAAGGAGCACCCGATCCCCCTGCCCTACCCGCGCAGCGTGGTCGCGGATGCCAAGCGGTACGGGTTTCCGGGGCTCGCGCTGTTCTTCGGCTCGGTGACCGACGAGCTACTCGCGGACGCGGCTGCGGCGGGCCTCGAGATCGATGTGTGGACGATCAACGAAGCGCCCGAGCTCGCGAACTGGACGTCGCGCCCCGGCATCCGCTGGATCGAGACCGACCGTCCAGATCTAGTCTCCCGGTAGCTGGCCCGTCCCCGAGTTGTTGACCTTGCGGCGGAACCACGGACGCGTCGACGTGCGGCGGAGCAGGTAGAGCAACGGAAGCAGTGATGCCAACAGCAGCGACATCACGACCGTCATGAAGAACAGCGTCGGTTTGTTGCCGACGTCCCACCCGAAGAAGATGCCCTTGCGGATCACGATATCGGTGCCGGGCTCGATCCGGAGGAAGTCATCGCTGTCGATGTCGAACTGGTCGCTGGTCGTGCCGATCGACGCCGTCAGGTGATAGTCGTGGACGTCGTCGCCGTCGTCGTCCTGGCTGACGACGTGCTGCTTGTCGATCACCGTGACGACGCGATCGGGTGCCACTGCCCGCGAGTAGAAGTTGGCGAACAGCAGCTGGAGCACCACGAACACGCAGCTGGACCGGATCAGGTAGCGGCGATGAAACCGCGCGCGCTCCTCGAGCCCGCGGCCGAGCGGCTCCGACGACAGCAGCATTCGGCCGTGGGACGGGACCAGCTGCCACTCGTACGCCTCGTCGCGATATCCGCGCTCGCCGCCCGGCTTGAGGATCGATCCGCGCTCGAGCCGGCCTTGCACGTGCAGCGCCTCGCCCGGAATGAGCTCGGCGGACAGCACGCGGTGGCTGCGCGTGATCAACACCTTCTGATCGAGCGCATCGGCGACCTCGACATTCGACGGCGCGAGCACGCGGATCCGCGTGTGATCGGCGAGCACGAGGTAGAACGGCTTGACCACGATCGTGCGATCGACCTCGAGCCACGAATAGCTCCACGACCCCGAGCTCTCGGACTCGGTACCGTGCTGGACGACGTCGACCTTGACCGCGACCTCGTGATCGTCCGCGTGCTCGACCACGCCGGTCAGCACGACCTCACCCTCGCGCAGCGTGGCCTTCGCATCGAGCAACGACGCAGCCTCGGCGGCGAGTTGACGTCGCTTGCGGGCGCGCCCGTAGGTCAGCACGATCATCGCGAGGGTCGCGACCGACGTCAGGATGACGATGCCCCACGACGTCGTCGGGCCCGCGTCCGCGCTGGGAAACACATCCGAGATCACCACCGCGTCGCAGTATATCGCGAGGGACCGGTAGTCGTCCTTGACCCTCGTGGATGGACCTTGCGGCGAAACCACGGACGCGTCGATCTGCGGCGGAGGCGATCGCGAGACCGCGTCCGTCAGCGCGTCGTGAGCTGCCGGTAGTACTGGATGTCGTCACCTGCGACCCAGATGCCGTGACCCTTGCACGCATCGAACGTCAGCCCCGCCCACCGCCGGATCTGCATCTTGTTGCGACAGCTCGGACAGGTGCGCGGATGGATCTGATTCGCGACGAGCGTGCCCTGCTCCGCGAGCGACTTGCCGTCGGCGCGCGGGATCGATGGATCCCACATGCCGCAGCCGTTGATGCAGCGGAACCCATCACCGTCTGCCTCGAGCGGGCCGCTCTTGCAGATCAGACAGCTGACGTGCGCTCCCTGGCGATACATCCCGCTCATGGGAGTGGCGAGAACATCGCGGTCTGGTCGCCACAGCTCATCAGCGCGCCCGAGACGGGTCCGTACGGACGGTCGGCGATCAACTCTGGCAAGCGCGGCACTCCCCGAGCCTACAAGATGTAGCGAGTAAGATCCTCATCGGCGACGAGCGCGCCGAGCCGCTCGCGCACGTACGCCTGGGTGATCGGGATGGTCTGCACGCCGATGTCGGGACAGTTGAACAGCAAGTCGTCGAGCAGCCGCTCGAGCACGGTGTGCAGGCGGCGCGCGCCGATGTCGTTGGTGCGCTTGTTGACGTCGGCGGCGATCTTCGCGAGCTCGTCGATCGCCTCGGGCGTCCACTCGATCGTCACACCCTCGGTGGCGAGCAGTGCCGCGTACTGGCGGGTCAGCGCGTTCTGCGGCTCGGTCAGGATCCGTACGAAGTCCTCGGCGACCAGCGGTTGGAGCTCGACGCGGATCGGGAAGCGGCCCTGCAGCTCGGGGATCAGATCGCTCGGCTTGCTCATGTGGAACGCGCCGGCCGCGATGAACAGCACGTGGTCGGTCTTCACCGGCCCGTACTTGGTGGTCACCGTCGAGCCCTCGACGATCGGCAGCAGATCGCGCTGGACGCCTTCGCGCGACACGTCGGCACCGTGGCGATCGCGAGAGGTGGCGATCTTGTCGATCTCGTCGAGGAACACGATGCCGGCGTTCTCCGCACGCGACACCGCTTCGCGCGACGCGGCCTCGTGATCGATCAGCTTCTCGACCTCCTGTTCGGTGAGCGCCTTCCACGCGACCGGGACCTTGAGCTTCTGGCGCTTGGTCTTGCCGCGCCCGAGCGCACCGAACATGTCCTTGAGACCCGACAGCGCATTCTCGTCGATGCCGGGTTGACCGCCGAGCACCGACATCAGCGGGTTCGATTCGTCGGCGAGCTCGACCTCGACATCGCGATCGTCGAGCTTGCCGTCGCGCAGCATGACGCGGAGCTTCTCGCGCGTGGCGTCGGTCCCGGCTGTGGCCGTCTCGCCGGGCCGGTCCGTGAACGAGCGGCCACCAGGGCGCGGCAGCAGCAGATCGAGCAGGCGATCCTCGGCAGACTCCTTCGCGCGGGTGCGGACCTTCACGGCCTCCTCGTCGCGGACCAGCTTGACGCTGATCTCGACGAGGTCGCGCACGATCGAATCGACGTCGCGGCCGACGTACCCGACCTCGGTGAACTTGCTGGCCTCGACCTTGAGGAATGGTGCCCGAGCCAGGCGCGCGAGGCGGCGCGCGATCTCGGTCTTCCCGACCCCCGTCGGCCCGATCATGATGATGTTCTTCGGCGAGATCTCGTCGCGCAGATCGCCTTCGACCTGTTGGCGGCGCCAGCGGTTGCGGAGCGCGACGGCGACCGCGCGCTTCGCTTCCTTCTGCCCGATCACGTAGCGATCGAGCTCCTCGACGATCTTGCCGGGGGTCAGCAGCTTCTCGCTGGTGGTTATCGCACTCGTCATGGCAGCAGCTCCTCGATGGTCAGCGACGAGTTCGTGTAGATGCAGATCTCGGCGGCGATCGCCATCGCAGTCTCGGCGATCGCGCGAGGTGACAGCTCGGTGTGGCGAACCAACGCACGCGCCGCGGACAGCGCGAAGCTGCCGCCCGAGCCGATCGCGCAGACGCCGTCGTCGGGCTCGATGATGTCGCCCGAGCCCGACAAGATGAACGTGGCATCGGCATCGGCGACGACCAGCATGGCTTCGAGCCGGCGCAGCGCGCGATCGGTGCGCCACTCCTTCGCGAGCTCGACGGCCGCGCGGCGCAGGGGGGCGCGTTGCTCGCGGAGCTTGTCGTCGAGGCGATCGAACAGCGCCATGCCGTCTGCGGCCGAGCCGGCGAACCCGCCGATCGCGCGACCCTCACCGAGCCGCCGCACCTTTCGGGCCCCACCCTTGACGACCGTGTTCCCGAGCGTGACCTGCCCGTCTCCTGCGACGACGACGCTGTTACCGCGCCGGACCGACAGGATGGTGGTGCCGTGGATCTCGACTTTCACGCTGATCGGATAGCACGCGGGCGGCGCTCAGCGATCGCAGCGGGCGAAGTCTTCATCGACGGTCGCGAGCCGCTGGCGGGTCTCGACGGTCAGCTCCTTCGCGCTCGCGAGCGCCGCCCGGCAGTCGTGGCGCCGAGCGGCTGCGCTGGCCTGGATCGCCATCTGGCGCTGCGCCGGCGACGGGTAGTCGATGTCGAGCGCGGGCAGCGGCGTGGTCGGCAGGTTCGCGGGTGGTGGGGGTGCGATCGGCAGCCCATCCTCGTCGAACCCAGGTGGCGTGGCCGTGACGTCGAAGGGTGCCGGTGGTGCGTTGACGACCTGCGGCGGCGGCGCTTCCGCCGCGCTCACGCCGGCGCCGATCGCCCCGATCGCGAAGATCGTGAGGCCCGTGATGGCGATGAACCCGCCGATCTCGGAGTTCTTGAAGCACAGGAACTTATCCCCGCAGTTGTCGGGGATCACGCTGATCACCAGGCCCGCCACGGTGGTCACGCCGCCGACGGCCATCGTCGGTTTCGGATTGCACCCGACGACGGTGAGCACCAGCGCCAGCGCGCCTACTTTTTGGCGCGCGGATGCGCCGAGTCGTAGACCTTCATCAGATGGTCGAGCGAGACCTTGGTGTAGATCTGGGTCGACGCCAGGCTCGCGTGACCGAGCAGATCCTGGATCGTGCGCAGGTCCACGCCCTCGTCGAGCAGATGCGTCGCGAACGAGTGACGCAAGCCGTGCGGGGTTGCGGCCTCGTGAACCCCTCCCGCGATCGTCCATCGCTTGACCATACGCTGCACGGAGCGTGGCGTGAGCCGCGTTCCCGCGGCGTTCACGAACATTGCCGGATCGGCCCCCGCGCCGAGCCCCAGCCGCGCTGGCAAGTACGCGGCGAGTGCGCGATCCGCGGCGCCGCCGAGTGGGACCTGCCGCGACTTGCCACCCTTGCCGTGGCGCACCAGGACCATCGGCGTCTGGTAGCGAGCGCGATCGATGTCGGTGGTGTCGAGGTCGCATGCCTCGGAGACGCGCAGCCCGGTCGAGTACAGCAGCTCGAGGAGCGCCGCGTCGCGAAGTCGCAGCAACTCGTGACGCGCCTGTTCGGCGGGTGACAGCGCGCGATGGCTGATCCGGCCCGTCGAGGTCGGCGCCTCGACCAGCTTGAACGCGGCATCGACATCGAGAGCGCGAGGCAAGCCGCGCTTCTTCTTCGGCCCCTTGATCGCGGCAGCCGGATTGCCGGGCACCTCGCCGCGCTTGACGAGGAAGCGAAAGAACGCGCGCACGCTGGAGAGCTTCCGGGCGATCGTCGCCGCCTGGTTGTCGCCGAACAGCGCTGCCAGCTGACTGCGAACATCGAGCGCGGTGAGCTTCGCGAGCGGCGCGTCCTTGCCCCGCTTCTCGCGCAGGTGCTCGCGGAGCTTGCCGACGTCGCGGGTGTAGACCTCGACCGTTTTCGGCGAGTAACCGCGCTCGACAGCGAGGTACGTCGCGAACGCGGTCTGGGCAGCGTCCCACTCCATGCCCGACCATCCCCCGCCAACGGGCGTGGGGCCAGTATTCAGAGCGCGCCGGCCGGCGGCGTCAGCGTGACTTCTTCGACGGCGATGCCCGGTCTCGCGACGATCGACATCAGGAACCCCGCGACATCCTCGGGCTTCATCATCTTCGAGCGATCGAAGCCCGGGCGGTCGTCCCAGATCGCCGTATCCGTGGCGCCGGGGAGCAGCGCCGTGACGCGGATGTCGTAGGGGCGCGCTTCTTCGGCGAGCACGCGGGTGAGTCCGAGCTGACCGGCCTTCGCCGCGGTGTAGCCACTGCAGTCGGTGAACGCGCGGTGCGACACGTGCGAGTTGATCACGACGATGTGACCGCGCCGACGTGGCATCATCCGGCGGATCGCTTCGCGCGCACACAGCATCGTACCGATGATGTGGACGTCGAGCATCGCGCGGAGGTCCGCGACCTTGGCATTCGCGATCGGCCCGAACGTCCCGGTGCCCGCGGACAGCACGACGATGTCGAGCTCCGGCAGCTCCGCGAAGCGCGTGCGGACCTCGGCCTCGTCGGTGACATCGAGATGGGCGGCGAACACCTCGCCGAGTGGCGGTGTCTGCCCTGCACTACCCACGACGCGGCGACCGCACGCGAGCACACCGGCACCTTCGGCAGCGAGAGCGTCCGCACAGGCCGCACCGATGCCCGTCGTGCCGCCTGTCACGATCGCGAACTTGCCGAGAAGACGCTTGCTCACGGACCGACGCTACCAGGCATCTCGGGGCGGCAGGGCCAGCACGTGGAGCAACACGTTCCTCGGCTCTGACGATCGCGGCTGCCGGTCTGGTCCGTCATCGCCGGGATCACGATGCTCGCGAACGCAGGCGATTCCGGTGGAGTGCGACGTGCCTCCGACCCCGTCGCGTTGCTTCTCGCAACATCCAGCTCGCGGCAGGCCTGACCTTCCGCGCCTCTGCGCGGGCATCGGCATTGCAATCCTCGTGGTCGATGATCCGGGGATCGATCGTCGCGCTGCTCGTGGCGTGTTCATCGTCAACGCCAACCGTGCCGGATCCCGACGTCGCGACGCCGGCACCGTGGACGCCCGGCCTCGGCGCGACCGTCACGCCGGACGGGAGCCACGTGGTGTTCCGAGTCGCGTCGACGCGTGCGACCCGCATCGAGCTCGCGATCTACGAGGACCCGTTCGGCACCG
>JBBQJJ010000013.1:0-43151 GCA_038325805.1 Haliangiales bacterium | reverse complement strand
CTGATCGGCTCGTTGATCGTGAGGACAAACGAGGCTTCTTGGGGTGGAGCATCCGCGTTCGCGAAGGATCCGACCAGGAGGATGGCGAGCACGAGACGCACGAACATCCAGGACACGATCACGTGCCTGGATGACTTGGTCAAGCAGCTGCGAGCCCCGGGCTCGCCGACGTAGTGGCGCTAGCCGCGACCTTTGCGCTTGGCGGGGTCTTGGAACTCGTCGCCGCTGGTGAGCATCCCCGTGATGACTCGACCGCGTTGGTTGTGGAGTGGTTGGGTGGAGGAAGAGTGGACGTGAGTGGTGGTGTTGGCCAAGCTTTGCCACTGCCACGTCAGCTTCGTGATCATCAGGAACTCCTGCGTCGCTACAGAACCTGGGCTTGAGGTGACCAGGTTCGAGGCTGCATCGCCCATACCGTCGACGGGCGTCGGGAATCCGGGCAGTTACCGTGGCGGAGTGTCTCCTGCCGGTAGCATCTACTCGTCCGCAGCGAGCGGCGTCTCGACCTTCGCGACCTGCGGAGCGAGCTTGCGCGCGATCACGCCGCACACGAGGGCCCACGTACACCCAACGGTCCAGCCCGCGAGCACGTCGGTCGGATAGTGGACGCCTAGATAGAGGCGACTGATCCCGATCATGCCTGCCAAGAACACGCCGCAGGCGACGGTGAACACGCGCAGGCGTCGGGTCGGTAGTGTCCGTGCGATCAGCACCGCGAGCGTCGGATACAACGCCGACGAGATCATCGAGTGACCACTCGGGAACGATTCGTCGCCCGGCGGATCGATCGCGGTGACGACCGTCGGGCGCGGCCGATCGTAGATCCCCTTGAGGACCATCATCACGAGCAGCGTGCCGATCGCACACCCGAGCACGAGGCCAGCGAATCGCCAGCGCTTCGCGAGGCAGAGAAAGCTGATGGCGATGACGGTGACCAAGGTGGTGACGGCGCCGGAGCCGAGCCCCGACAGATGCATCACCGCGGCCTGCATCCCCGGGCCGCCGAGCGGATCGTCGGGCGTGTCGCGGAGGGCGAGCAAGATCGCGTGATCGAAACCCTCAGCGCCTTCCCCGACCTGGTGCGCGATCGTCAGGAACGTCACGATCAACGCGCCGATGATCGAGAGCTCCATGAGGAGCCGAAGATCGGCGCTCTCGCGCCAGCTCTTCCACCTCATCCGCGCAGGCTCACCATGCACGACGCTCCCTGCCCCGGGTGCTCGGCGATCGTCACCTCGAGACTCGTGACGTGGGGCGACAGTGCCGCGATCTGCGGGCCGAGGATCTCGGCGACGTACGCGGCGAGACCTTCGACGGTGATGTTCTCGATCGGCAGCAACAGCGCGTCGCCGATCGGCATCACGTAGCGCTGGTTACACAGCGTGAACTCGAGCTCGTCGTCGTTGCGGACGATCACGAGGTGCGGGTTGTGCTGCGCGATGAACACGCGCTCTTTCCAGGCCGCGCACAACTCGCCGAGCACGGTCTTGATCGCGCGAAACGGCAGCATCGCCTGCAGATCGATGCGGTCGAGCTCGAGCGCGACGGCCACCGTGTAGTTGTGGCCGTGCAGGCGCTCCTTGGTGCCATCTGGGAACACCGTCATGTGGGCGCACGAGAACTTGTACTGCTCGCGCGCGATCAGGATGCGGTGCTTCACGACCGCCGCAGCATAGCGTTACTTCTTGAACGTACGATCGAAGCCCTTGCCGAAACCTTCGAGCTCGTCGTGGATCACGTTACCGGCGCCACCGACCAGACAGCCGAGCGCCTCGCCGCACGAATCCGCATCTGCCATGCAGCTGGTGACCTCGCCGTAGCTGTCACCGAGCTCGTCCTGCGCGTCGGACACATCCTTGGCGCAGTCGTCGACATCCTCCGACGACAGCTTCGCGCCGCCCAGCTTGGCGAGCGACTCGCACTGACTGATCAGGTTCTCGCACGCCTTGCGCGCACGACCTTCGGTGGTCTTGCCGCTGACCAGCTTGACGACGCCGACGACGAGGAGAGCAACCACTGCGAACGCGACGAGCTTCTTCATCAAGTCCCCCTACGAAGTTGCGTGACCTTAGATAAGACGTTCGGGCAGGTCCGCAATGTCTGATTATCAGACGCTCTGCGTGGGAGCGAGTCGCGGGCGATCACGCAACTCTGCTACTTCGTTACGAAGATCGGATTCGTGAAGCTCGGCATCGAGTCCCCGAGCACCGGTTCGCCGCGCCCCGCCATGTCCACGCGCACCACGTAGAACGTGTCGCTGGTGGGGATCGGGAGCAGCACGTTGCTGTCGAACCGGACCACGCCGGCATCGGTTGGATCGATCGCGATCGTCTTCACCTCGGTGCGTCCTTGGAAGATCCGCACCGTCGAGATCGGCTGCCACGACGGCGCCTGCACCCGCACGTGGAGCGTGACCTCGCCGAGACCGGTGATGCTCACGCTGTCGCCCGGGAGCGATTCGAGACCTCCCGTGACCACACCCGCCGTGACGAACGCGCCGGTTCCGACCACCACGTGGCGCGCCTTGATCGCCGCGGCGATCGACGCCTTGTCGACCACCACCGGATCATCGCTGCCCTGCCCGACGAACACGAACGTGCGCGCCGCTCCTGCGAACCGCGTCGCACCGTGCGAATCGCTCGACCCGGTGGCGCACGCCGGATGACCCTTCGACACCATCACCAACCACTCCTGAAACACGCGCGGGAAGTCTCCCGCGGACGACGCATTCGCGACCTCGAGCGCATCGAAGCTGAGGTCGTTCAGATCGGTGTCCTCGGGAAACCCGAGCGACGTCGGATCGCGGCCCGCCATCAGCGTCTCGACATCGAGCTGCAGCGCATCGAACAAGCTCGTCCCACCATCGTGCGGATGGTTGACCTGCACGACGCGCGTGGGATCGCTGCCGCGAATCTCGTCGAACACCGTGCCGGGTGGCTTGCCCTTCCAGCGCACGCCGCCACCGCCGGTGCGTGCCGGATCGACCTCGAGCGGAAACCCGTTGAGGTGACCGAACGCGAGCGAGCTGACCTCGCTGCCGACGAGCGAGGTCATCCAGCCCGACAACCCGAGCTCGTTGATCACCGCGGTGTAGTCGACGACGATGTCGTGATCGGTCGACACCGCGACCTCCACGCCTTCCGCCGCCACCGCCTTGAGCCGATCGTCGAGCGGGAACGTCGAGTCCGGTGACAGCTCGCTGTGCAGGTGGGTGTCGACGGAGATCCACCCCGCCGTATCGATCGAGTGCTCCAGCACGACCGCCTGCTGCACCATCGCGCCGTCGGTGATCGTCACGACACTCGCCTCGAACGCCTCGTACTCCATGCCGCGCGACACCGACACGCGATAGACGCCGGTGGGGACGCGGAAGTTGCCCTCGCCGGTGCTGTCGATCCACTCCATCCGATCCTCGCCGCCGTGCGGCGTGATCATCACGCGTGCCGGAATCTCGTGGCCGACCTCGTCGCGCACGCTGATCGCGAGCTGACCGAAAAAGATCCCCGGGACGCTCAGATCGACACCCGCACTGACGATCACGCCCCTCGCACCGAGTGCCTCTGCGTGTGCTTCGTGCGAGCCCGTGGGGACGCTGGTGCGAAACGCGCCTCGTGCATCACTGCGCGCCACGGTGACCGGCTTGTTGCCCTGCTCGATCACCACGTCGACGTTCGGGCTCGTCGTGCCGCTGATCTCTTGCAGCGCGGTGCCGCGCAACTGCCAGCCTCGCTCGGTCACGCTGCTGACGCTGCCGTCGCCGATCACGAGGAACCGCGTGGTGCCCTGATCATCGGTCGCAGGGCCGCCGACCAACCGGATGCCTGCGAGATCGATCAGCTGCGAGGTCTCCGTCGGGTAGACCAGCGCGTACGACGAGGTCGTGCCACTGGTCGCGATGATCTCGCCGCCGCCCGCGCCGCTCTCGAAGCCATGGCCCGGGACGAAGCTCGGTGCGCGCCCGCCCATGAACATCGCGTCGAACAGATCGTGCGAGCCCTCCTCGCCGTCGGGCCCCGGAAACACCTTGGTCTCGAGCTCGAGCTCGTGGGCACCCTCGGCGAGGCGGTAGTGGTGCTCGACGATCACGTTCGAGATCTCGCGATCGAGTGCCGCCTGGACGATATCGATCCCGGTCGCCGGGCCGCGCACGACGAGCTCCGCCGGTCCGTCGTTGCCGGCTTCGACGATCACCATCTCGTCGAACGCCGCCGCGTTGAGATCCACCGAGACGAAGATCTCCTTCACCAGATCCTCGCCGTCGATCGAAGCTGCATCGACGATGCCGCCACCGTGGGTGCCGTGCATCAGGTAGCCCTCGCCGGGGCCGCGCACGATCACGCGCACGTTTGCATTCTCGAGGACGAAGTCGCCGAGGCGCCCGCTCGCGAGCCTGCCGCCGATCAGCTCCTCCCCGCACTCGACGATCTTGGCGCGCGTGCCCGTGACGGGTCCGGGTTTGCAGCCGGTCTCGACGTCCGGATCGGGCGTCAAGGGCTCGATGCCACCGGGTACCTTGTTGTCGCCGCACGCGGCGAGCACGAGGACGAGCGAGAGCCTCCCGAGCTGCATCGATCGCATATAACTCGGCTGCCCGCCCTGGTCATCAAGCTTCGACGACGACGCGTGGAACGTCACCAGGTTGTCCTCTCCGACGCACGGCTTTCGGCTAACGTGTGGCCGTGCGCGCGGTCATCGTTCGTTGTCCCAACTGCAACGCCAACCTCCAGGTCGAGAGCACGGTGTACTCGACCACCTGCCAGTACTGCGGGACGGTCGCGCGCATCCAGGCACGCACGGCGATGTTCCAGATCCCGAAAGCGCCGGCGATGCCGAAGCAGGCCGCGACGATGACGAACGCCGAGCGGATCGCGCAGCTGCACCAGCTCGCGAAGATGCCGGTCGCCGTCCAGCGCGCGTCGATCGTGCTGGTGCTGCTGCCGTTCGTCGTGATGGCCGCGATCGGTGCCGGCGTGTTCTTCGCCATCAACAAGGCCGGCGGCATCCGCGGCGTGATGGGCACCAACAAGATGATGTGGGCAGGTCATCCACCCGCCCTCAGCGACGTCGACGGCGACGGCACGCTCGACGTGATCGGCGTCGCGCGCTACGTCCAGGATAACGACCGCGCCCACTTCGCCGCGTTCAGCGGCAAGACCGGCGAGAAGCTGTGGGAGACCGAGACGCTCGGCAAGTACAGCGACCTCACCCAGGATCAGTACGGCGCGGTCGGCGACACGCTCTACATCACCACCAAGGATGGCAAGCTGATCGCGCGCAACGCGAAGAGCAAGGGCGTGGTGAAGTGGGAGATCTCCCTCGGTGAAAAGATCGATGCGATGTGCGCGTTCGGCAAAGAGCTCGCGATCACCACCGCCGACAGCAAGTGGTGGATCATCGACGCCGCCGGCAAGAAGCGCGAGGGGCAGAAGCTGGTCCGGTTGACGCGCGAGTACACCACCGAGGGTATCCGGGATGCGTTCGATCGCGCCGGTAGTGAAGCAGGCGACGTCTGCATCACGCTCGGCTGGGATCACCAAACTCCTCCCGGTGTGATCGCGCTCCCGGGTCACAGCGAGATGGCGAACATCGACGGCATGCGCATCGAGGTGCTGATCAAGCGCCCGGGTGGCCCCTCGATCGCGGTCGGCAAGAAGCAGCCGGGCACGAGCGTTCCACTCCTCGCGCGGCTCGGCCCGGTGCCCGCGCAGACGCCGATGCCGAAGAAAGGCTGGCGCACCGAACCGGAGAAGAAGGCGCTGTTGCCGTCCGCGGCGTGGCGAGTCGAGATCCCGGCGTCCGATCCGCTCAACGCGCGCCTCGACGAAGAACACGTCACGGTCTCCGACAAGGCGGTGTTCGCGCTCTACGAGATCTCGAACTCGAAGCACCACCTCGCCGCGTTCAGCGTGGCCGACGGCAAGCGCCTGTGGGATCGCGAGATCACGCACGGCAGCGGTTACAACCCGGTGGCGCTGACGATCGTCGGTGACACGGTCGGCGTGACGACGTGGCAGAACTTCACGACGTACAGCGCGGCCGACGGCACCGAGCGCTATCGCGTTGGTAGCCAAGGCTACTGACCGCACGACGAAGGGGCCGATCCTTCCGGAACCGACCCCTCGTTGTGAGTGCGAGAACGCTTAGCGGCGGAGCGCGAGGCGCGCGAGACCGACGCAGATCGCGGCGTTGATCGCCAACCAGATCCACGCGACGCCGATCACCGGCGCGGCGACCGTCATCGACGGGGCAACCGCCGCAAAGATCAGGTGCGCGGCCACACCGATCGAGAGCCCCGCGAGCGGAGCGCGCAGCTTCGGCACGCCATAACCGACAGCCAGGAGGCCCAGCGGGATCAGCGCGCTGAAGAACAGCGCGGAGCCGGTGCCGCCGAGGATCGACTGATCCCACGCCGGCATGCCGTGCGACAGCATGTTGAGCACGGGCCAGGTCGAGATCTCCGGTGCGAGCTGCGGCAGGAAGAACAGGCCGGATGCGCCGACGACGACTCCACCGAGATAGCCGAGGCCGAGGCCCACCTTGCGGCGGCCACCGATCGACGCGGCGACCGCACCGGCGAGCAGCACGCCGAGGACGAGCGACCCACCGCCACCACCGCTCTGCGAGCGGGCAGCCTTGATCGCGGCAGGCGCATCGATGATGCCCGAGCCGTAGCGATCGCGTTCGTACTTCTGGTTCGTCGGCTTCCGCGAGGTGTCCTTCAGGATCTTCTCGACGGCGGCGGGCTTGGTGATGCCTTCACCGACGACGAGCGCGGCCACCCCGGCAGCGTGCGGCGAGGCCATCGACGTCCCCATGTACGCGAAGTAGCCGTCCTTGCCGCTGTCCTTCGGATCGAGCGTGTTCTGCAGCACGCCGCCATCGGGGTTGTTGCGACCACCGCTGCTGTCGCGCGTGTTGCCACCCGGCGCCGCGATGTCGATCTCCTTGCCCCAGTTCGAGTAGAACGTGGTGGCTTCGTCATCCTGCGTCGCAGCGACCGCGACGGCCCCTGGATACGCGGCCGGATAACCGACCTTGCCCTTGCCGTCGTTCCCGGCTGCGCAGATCACGGTGACGCCCTCGTCGAAGGCGTACTTGACGGCCTTCTCGAGGACCTTCGACGGGAACGCACCGCCGAGGGACATGTTGATCACCTTCGCGCCGTTGTCGGCCGCGTAGCGGATCGCGTCGGCGATGCCGGCGACCGAGCCCGAGCCACCAGCGGACAGCACCTTGAGTGGCATGATCTTGACGTTGCGGGCGATGCCCGAGACGCCGATGCCGTTGTTGGTGACCTGCGCGATGGTGCCGGTGACGTGCGAGCCGTGACCGTGGTCATCGGCCGCGTGCTTGTTGTTCGCGACGAAGTTGTACGGCTTGACCCACTGGATGCCCTTGAGGTCCGGCAGCTCGTAGAACTTCTTGTAGGCCTCGAAGCCGACGCCGGTGTCGAGCACCGCGACGATCACGCCGTTGCCGTCGGCCAGCTTCCACGCCTCGGGCATGCCGATCTGGCGCATGTGCCATTGCTTCGGATACAGCGGGTCGTTCGGGTAGCCCGGGTCGGTCGGCTCGGCGACGGCGACGACCTCCATCGCCTCACCCGGCGGGATCATCATCATCGCGTCGGGCTCGGCGATCTCGACATCGCTACGGAGCGCGAGCTTCGCCAGGATCGCGTCGCGCTGAGCCGGATCGACATGCGCGCGGTAGAGCTGCGTCTCCGATGCGATTCCGGAATCGTCGACCAGCACGAGGTCGATGCCGAGCTCTTGCTCGATCGCATCGGGGCTCGCGTCATCCACGAGATCGACGAGGATGTCGTCGGGATCGGTGTCCGCGGCGGTCACGTAGTCCGCCTGGCGGAGCTGCTGACGTGCCTCGTTATCCTCGGAGCGGCCGCGGAAGTACCACCACAGCACCGCGATCGCGACGATCACCAGGAGCCACAGCAGCTTCCCGGAAGCCCCGTTTCGCTTCGTCTCTTGCTCGTCCATGACGACGAGTATAGGGCCTCAGATGAGGACGCGCTCGTCGCTCGGTGTCTCGTCCTCGCCCATCACGAGCTGGTTATCGATCTCGCGATCTTCCGCCAACGCTTCGAGATAGCTCCTGATTTCTGGGACAGCCCCGACGATGCGGCTGACGTACTCGCGCGCGAGGAACAGGACTGTTGCAGGTCGTTGCGCGGTCACCATCGCGGTCGTGCGTGAATTCTTGAGCAGCGCCATCTCGCCGAACACGTCGCCGGTCTTGAGCTGACCGAGCGGCACGCTGCTGCCATCGCTCGCCCGGCGCGCGACATCGAGCTCGCCGGTGAGCACGACGAACAGTCCGCGCCCCTCCTCCCCTTCATTGATCACGACGGTGCCGGGCGACACGTCGTGGCTGGTGAACCGCCGCAACAGATCGCGTTGCTGCATGCGATTGAACGGCTTGAACAGCGGGGAGGTGGCCATCAAGTTGCCGAGCAAGCGGTCGCGCGTGAACCCGTGCAGCGCCTCGGCGACCACGCTGATCTCGTCGGCGAGGGACGTCAGCGATTGCCGCCCGACCTCGAACAGATCGACCTCCGTCACACACCCCACGCTCGCGGTGCGCGGCTGCGCCGACAGCAGTGCCATCTCGCCGAACACGGCGTTCTCGCCGAGGTCCGCGAGATCGGTCTGGCGACCGAGACCATCGGTCGCGAACACGCGTAGGCGCCCCGACGCGACGAAGTAGAACGAGTTGCCCGGCTCGCCCTCGCGGATCACGAACGCACCCGCCGGCAACCGGCGCAGCGTCAGCGTCCCGAGCACGCGCTTGAGCGCAGCTTCGGACAGCGACGACAACAGCGGGATCGGGTGAATCGCCTCCGGGAACTCGGTGTACGTGTCCGCGGCGGCGCGCCCGATCGCGGTCTGCACGGCATCCGCCGGTGCCGGCAACCGCACGTCGGGGACCGAGACCGGCAGTGACTCCGGCGGTAGCGCGACGCGGGTCGCGACCTTGCCGAGCATCTCGGACTCCGACCCATAACTGACGACCAGCGAGGCGAGCAGGTCGCTCGCATCCCCCCCTCGGGCCTCGAGCACCCGGGCACAGACCAGCGCCGGCAGCGGATGCCCCGCCTTGAGGCAGAACCAGCCCGCCGCCCGGTAGACGGTTTCGGCGCCCGCGTTGATTCCCAAGGCCAGCGCACAGTCGGCGACCCGAATGCGCGCGTCGAAGTCCAGTGGGGCGGTCGCGACGATCGCGTCGTAGAGCCGAAGCGCTGGAAGGTACTGCCCCTGACCGAACAGCGTCGCCGCGCTGCGCTTGACCTCGCCGAGCGCCACCATGTCGATACGGTACATCTTGCAGGCGTTTGCAGGGGCGGCGCGCTGGGCTCTATAGTCACCGTTGTGTCGGAGGCCTCGTGAAGAAATGCGCTAGTTGCACCAAGGATCTGCCAGACGCCGCGCTGCACTGCGTGTTTTGCGGCGCGAAGCAGGCTCCAGCACCCGCCGTTCCGGGCTCGGCTGCGAAGACCGTGATGGGTCACGCGAGCAACGAGATGATCGAAGCGCTCAAGGCACAAGCTGCCGCGGCGCAACGCCAACAGGCTCCGGCACCTTATACGCCGCCCGCACCCTACACGCCGCCCGCACCGGCACCCTACACGCCACCGGCACCCTATCCGCCGCCTGCACCGGCGCCCTATACGCCGCCTGCACCGGCGCCCTACACGCCGGCGGGCTTTACGCCAACTCCTGGACCTCAACCCGCTGCGCGTCCCGGACCCGTGCCGACGGCAGGCTCGGTCGCACCGACGATGTTCGTTCCCGGTGGTGGTCCGCCAGGCGCCGCGGGTCCAGGTCCGGCCGCGCATCCCGGCAATCTACCGACGATGATGGCGCCGTCGCCGAGCCCGATGCCTCCAGCGCCGGCCCCGATCGGTCCTGCACCGATGGGGAATCCAGCGCCGATGCCGATGCCGGCCCCGCTCTCGGCCGCGCCGATTCCGTCGGCCGCGCCGCCGTATCTCGCGTCGCGTACCGGGGCACGCGCAGGTCGACCGATCGAGCCGTGGAAAGATTCGCTGCGCCTGCTGATGTTCATCTGGGGTGGCGCGCTGATCGCGGCATTCATGGTGCCGATCGCCACCGAGCCGGATCTAACGTTCTGGTTCCAGGTCATCATCGACGGTGAAGGCTCGGCCAAGCTGCCGCCGCTGCTGATGGCCGCGGTCGGCTTGCTCAGCATCGTGCTCGCGGCCATCCCCACGTCGCCGTCCCCGCGCGGCTTGATCGCAGCCCTGCTCGGCCTGTCCGGCATCTTGATCCCCGAGCTGCTGATGCTCTCGAAGGGAGATTTCGGCCTCGGTCAGATCATCCAGCTGGTCAGCCTGCTCGGCTACCTGATGCTCGTGCCCGGCCTGCTGCTGCGCAGCGAGTACCAGGACTCGATCATGCCGCGCATCATGGTGACGATCGGCGCGCTCTGCGTGCTCGCGTCGTACTTGATCCCGCAAGGCGAAGGCGGCCTGCCGATCGTGGGCCTGTTCGAGATGCTGATCGATGCGCCGGGCAAGGCGAAGGTCGGCGCGATCCTGTTCCTCGGTCCCGCGCTGCTCGCGCTCGCCTCGTTGCTCGTCTGGCTGCCTGCCCCGGGCTCCGCCGGCTCGAAGGTGTTGGCGTGGCTGTGGATCTTGTGGGGCGCGATCCTGCTCTACACGGCGCTCCTCGTCGACGGCAACATCGGCAAGGTCGTCGAGCGTAGCCCGTACACGGCGCTGGTCTCGTGGGTGGCGGGTGGCGGCATCGGTGGCATCCCCCTCCACGGCGCGGCGTACCTCGCGCTCACCGGCTGGGGTCTCGCCACGGTGCTCGGCAAGAAGCTCGAATAGCGGTGGGGCTCCGCCGCGTCGTCACGATCGGCACGAGCGTCCTCGGCAACCCGATCGAGGCGATCCACTTCACCCCGCCGGGCTACGCGAAACCGCGCCCCGCCGCGCTGCTGTTCGCCGCGATCCACGGTGACGAGCCGGTCTCGCAGTTGATGCTCGAGAGGCTCGCCGACGAGCTGGTCGAGCGCCCGCCAGGCCGCGATACCTGGATCGTGTCGTGCGCGAACCCCGACGGAGCGGCCGCGGGCACACGCAACAACGCGAACGATATCGACCTCAATCGCAACTTCGCGTCGGTCGACTGGGGCACCCAACGCCGCCACGGGTACAACCCCGGGAAGGCGGCCGAGGATCAGCCCGAGACGCAGGCGCTGGTGGCGCTGATCGATCGCGTGGGTGCACGGCGGCTCGTCGCGGTGCACGCGACGTATCGGCTGATCAACTGGGACGGTACGGGTGAAGTGCTCGCGCGCGAGTGCGCCGAGCGCTGCGGCTATCCCGCGCAGGCCGTGATGGGCTACCCGACGCCCGGTTCGTTCGGCGCGAAGTACGGGATCGATCGCGGGCTCGAGGTCGTCACGTTCGAGTCGCCGTACTTGATGGCGGATGAAGACGCGTGGCTCGAGTGCCGGAGTGCGCTGCGCTGGTGTGTCGATCTACCTGATTGATGCGACCGCGTGCGACGTGCGGATGTCGCGTCGGTAGATCCAATTCCTCGTCGAGGAATCACGCGTGGTTGTGAAATAGGCTTTGACGATCTGCAGAACAGCCGTTATCAACCTTCTCGTCATGTGCGCGCTGTTCTCATCGAGTCGCTCGTAGACGTCAGTTCGACGTCTCGCGGCCTGTTGATTGATTGGAGAGCAAGGCGGCAGCTGGAGCCGCACCGCGTTTCGAAAACGGGGAGTCGCCGTCGTGCGATCGGGTTCGATCCCTGTGCTCTCCGCCGAGATTTTGGGGCCCAACCCCCGGGGTTTGGGTTTTATTTTTCTGGTGGAACAGGTGGCCATTGGTGGCCACGCCCGTCTCGAAAACGGGAAGCCCTCAAAAGGGGCCGGGTTCGATTCCTAGTTTCACCGCGAATGGAAAGTGAGCCGGCATGGGCCGGGCGCCGATTGCTAGTCGGTTGACTCCTCGAGGAGCGGGTTCGATTCCTCCACGTTCCGCCGCGAGGTTCCGCCTGCGACCCTGAACCGTGAGCATGACAAGGGACAGAACCCAGTGAGCCGATGGCTCGTCGGTCGACTCCTCAAGGAGCGGGTTCGATTCCTTCACGTTCCGCGTCAGTGGTCGACCGCGTGAAACGTCAGTGGATAGTTCACGAGCGTGTCGCCGTCGGTCTCCGGATACTCGAGCGACGCGAACACGTCGACGATGCACGAGCGCACCGTCTCGTCGACGAGCGTGCCCGAGACTTGTTTGACCTCGACCTTGCCCGTGCGCGACACCAGGAAGCTGACGAGGACAGTGCCGGCGAGCGAGGCGTCGCGCAGGAGCTCGCGCTCGTAGCAGTACGACAGGCGAGGCCTGGCGAGCTTGATGGGCGTTCGCAGGATCGTCTTGTCGACCGTTCGCGGCCCTCGCCAACCACTGTTTGCAACGTTGAACGAGTGCCTGACGAGGGGCGTGTCGATGTTCGAACGGCCGGCGACCAACGAGGTCGAGAGATCGACCGAGCGACGTACCGGCAGGTCTTCGAAGACTCCGCGGGAGGTATCCGGGAGTGCGATCGACTTCGTGGTCGAGAGGTTGCGGAAGGTCGCCGTCGTCGTGGTGCGACCCTCCGCCTTGATCTCGAGTCGACCGATCACGTGCCCGCGCGGCTCGACGATCAGGTTCTTGATGCGCGGCATCGTCAACGTGATGTCGACGTGCTGCTTGCCCTGCTTGCGGATCGGGAACACGCGGAGCTGGAAATTGTCACCGCGACGCTCGAGCAGCGCGGGATCGACCATCCGCGCGACGGTGGTCTTGTAGAACGCCCGCGCTTCGGACGACGCGAGCGGGAAGGCCGTCGTGCGCGTGCCGTCGATCGCGACCTCCATCGCGGTCGCCTGGCTACCGTCGGGCAGTGCGAGTGGAATGGTGACGTCGCGCTGTGTCGTGTCGCTCCCGGCGATGTCGAGCCCCAGCGCCACGACGATCTCCGCCTCCTTCACCCACATCGATAGCGCCATCCGCTCGATGCGCGCACCGAAATCAGGCTTGCCGATCCGCAGCGTGGCTGGCTTCACGACGGGCTCGACCACTCGGCCCTCGAGCGACTCTGCGAATGCGGGCGATGCGATCGCTAGGCATGCACCGATCAGCAGGGAACGCATGACGCCTCGGACACCGGAGCCTCCGTTCGGTTTCGAGAGAGTTGCCGGCGCGATCCCTCGCGGGAACTTGCCGTACCTGTGACGGCTTGTCACACTCCGCTCTCCAGTGCGTACACCCTGGTGGGACGGTCTCGATCTTCGCGTGCTCAAGCACGTGCGTGGCGTGATGCGCCGCCGTGGTCTCGAGCTGACGCTCGTCGAGAAACGGCCGACCGAGACGGCGGCGTTCTCTGCGCTTTCGATCGACGAGCCCGATGGCGCGGGGCTGGCGGTGTTCGCCGCGGGGTCGTCCCCACCCGAGCTCGCGCTGATCGAGAGCATGCTCGGCGAAGCGGCGCTCGATATCGCGGCGGCGATCCGGGATCGCGATGCACCCGCGGTCGAATCCGGCGTGCGCACGAGCTACCACGGCATCTTCGGCAGCGCGCCCGTGATGCAGGTGCTCTACGACCTGCTCGATCGGGTCGCGCCCAGCAACTCGATCGTGTTGATCCAGGGCGAGAACGGCACCGGTAAGGAGCTGGTGTCACGCGCGATCCACGAGGCCTCCGAGCGTCGCGATCGCCGCTTCGTGGTCACCAACTGCTCCGCGTTCAACGACAACCTGCTCGACTCCGAGCTGTTCGGTCACAAGCGCGGTGCATTCACTGGGGCGGTCTCCGACAAGCCCGGTCTGTTCGAGAGCGCCGATACCGGCACGTTCTTCCTCGACGAGATCGGCGACATGTCACCCGCCCTTCAGGTCAAGGTGCTGCGCGTGCTGCAGGACGGCACGTTCACGCGCGTCGGTGATACGGAGACCAAGAAGGTCGACGTCCGCATGATCTGCGCGACCAACCGCGACCTCTCGGCGATGGTGGCGGCGGGCCAGTTCCGCGAGGATCTGTTCTATCGAATCAACGTGCTCAGCGTGAACCTGCCCGCGTTGCGCGATCGTCGCGAGGACGTGCCGCTGTTGATCGAGCACTTCCTCGCGCGCCACCGGCGCTCGCGACCGAAACGGATGACGCCGGCGTGCGCCGCGCAGATGTACGCATACCCGTGGCCCGGCAACGTGCGCGAGCTCGAGAACGAGGTCGAGCGCTTGGTCGTGCTCGCCGGCGAAGCACCGTCGATCGACAGCGAGCTGCTGTCGCCGCGGATCCGGCAGTGGGCACCGTCGGAGGAGACACCCGCGGAGATCGACACCGACTCGCTACCGGCGGCGATCGAGGCGCTCGAGCGCAAGATGATCGGAGCGGCGATGCGCCGGCATGGTGGCAACAAGACGCGCGCCGCCGAGGAGCTGAAGGTATCGCGGCGGAACTTGATCCGGCTCGTTCAAAAGTACGAGCTCGAGTAAGCACTGAACATCTGCGCGCCCACACTTTTGCGACGCGCAGCAATTTAGCTCACAGCTCGGCCGTTCCGGCGCCATGGAACGCATGTCCGAGAAGCCCGAGCTCCTCTCGTCACCATCGCCGCCGCTCGTGTTCGCGTTCGCGAAGCCGCTCGGCCTGATCGCGATGGCGATCGCCGCGGTGTGGTGCGTCAGCCTCGCGACCGACACGTATCGCGCGATCAAGATCAAACCCGAGGTGCGGATGATCAAGGTCGTCGGCTCGGCGAAGAAGCGCATCGCATCGGATCTGATCGAGTGGTCCGCGGTGCTCGAGGCCCGCGCACCGGACCGCACGGCCGCGTACAAGATCATGCGCGACCAGCGCGAGAAGGCGGTCGCATTCATCGCCTCGCAGGGCGTCAAGCCGGCCGAGATCCAGCCGCAATCGACGACGTTCGAGGAGGAGTTCAACGTCGAGCAGGAGTTCAAGATGCTCTTTGGTGCGAAGGAGCCGATCAAGCTCGAGAAGAAGACGTTCAAGGGCTTCGTCACGCGCGAGGCGATCCGCGTGCACTCCGCTGACATCGCGGCGGTCGAGAAGGCATCGCGAGAGATCACGTCGCTGCTCGAGCAAGGCGTCTCGGTGACGTCGACCGCGCCGTCGTACTACTACACGAAGCTCGGCGAGTTGAAGATCGAGATGCTCGCTGCTGCCGGTCGCGACGCGCGCCTGCGCGCCGACAACATCCTCAAGTCGGCGGGGGGCGCGGCGATCAAGCGGCTGCGCAAGACCAACATGGGCATCATCAACATCAACCCGGCGAACTCGACGGAGACGTCGAACGAGGGCAACAACGACGTCACCTCACGTGACAAGGACATCATCACGATCGTCCACGCCGAGTTCGAGCTCACGGACGACTGACCAGCGTTGCGACGCCGGCCCCGCAGAACCGAGTGCCTCGCAACCGTAGCGCTACGGCCTCGCGCCAAAGGACGCCGTACCGAACTGGCGCGAATCGCAGAACGGCGCCGACTCCCCATTCACGCACTCGCACGCGGGTGCCTCGCACGCCTGGAACCACACGAGCTCCGAGGTCATGACCTCGCCGTCGCCGCCGACGAGGCCGATGTCGAAGCCGATCGTGTCCGCGAAGCTCGTGCTGCCGAGGCTCTCCGGTCCGAGGCTGAGCTCGATCGCGAAGGTCGCTGCGCCGATCTTCGAGCTGCTGTCGACTGGGACCGTGACGATGCCGCCGTTGCCCGACCGAAACGCCGCGGTGCGATTCGCGTGATCGACGACGATCTGCGCTGCATCGTCGTCGTAGCGCGCCGTGTCGCAATCGCCGCTGGCATCGACGTAGACCGAGATCGCGCTGTTCAAGTAGATATCGGGCACCGGCTGGTCGCCGAGCGGGAGGACACTGAGGAGCTCGGCGGCGACGTAGAGCCGGTCATCGAACGCCGCGAGCGAGAACCGGCCCGGCGCGTACTTGCCGCCGGCACCGAGGTCGCGCACGAGCCCAGCGCTCCCCTCGTCGACGGTGACGAAGCAGGTGGGCCAGTCGGCGAGCTCGCCGTCGATCACCGGCGCGACATCGAGCCTGGGGATCGTCAGCTTGCCGGGCCCTGCTTCGATCGGCAGGCAGGCCGGCTGCTCCGTGACGCACTTGCCGAACGCGCAGAACTGCGGCTCCGGGCACGTGATCTCTGCTCCACAAGGCACCCCTTCGGGCAGCACCGGCGAATAGCAGCCGGCGAGGAGAACTGCACAGAGCAGCCGCATCGACGGGCCATGGTAGCCCGTTCTCGAGCGAGGGACCCCGAATACAATCGACCGTACTTCCAGAGCTCAGCCTGGAGGACAGAGTGGGCACGCTCGACCTCGACCGGACGATCAAGTTCCGGCGAGCCCGCAAGATCAGGATTCTCGGTCGCGCCAGAGAGGCAGCACGAACGAGATCGCGAAGGCCAGCGCCGCGTTACCGAGGATCGCGAGCATGCCGCCGACGACGAGCAACGGGGAATGCAGCATCCCGAGCAGCGCCACCGCGACACAGACGAGGGCACCGATCGCGAAGGCGCGGACCACGCCGTTGATGACCAGCATGCCGATCGGAAACCCGATCAGCGCGGCGGGCACGAGCAGCACGGCTTCACCCGCGAGCACCGAGCCATACGCGACCGCGGCGAGCAGCAACGACGCGAGCATCGGTGGAGCGCCGACCCGGCCGTCGAGCAGTAGCACCAGCCACGCGAGTGCGAGCCCGATAGCGGCAATGCCGACCGCCGCCAGCGCGGGATAGACGAGCGAGTCGGAAGCTGGCCGGAGCACGAACACGCCGAACAGTCCGACGAGCGCGAGGCCGAGCAGCGATGCCGCGATCGAACCGAGGCGGTAGCACGCGGGGCGAACGACGGTGGTGACTGGATCGAAATCGAGAGCTGGGAGCGACACGAGAACCTCCTGGTGGAGGCCCTTCGTCCGTGAGTGGTCGCGGTTGCTAACTGGTTAGGTCGAGCATCCGACGACACGTCCGTCAGTTGCGCTCGACGCTACTCGGCGAGATCAGAACGGAATGTCGTCGTCGGGACCGCCGCTGCCACCCGTGTTGCCACCGCCGCCGAAGCCGCCGAAGTCACCATCCGAGGGCGGAGGCGGACCTTCGTTGCGCTGACCCCCACCGCCACCACCGCCGCCGCCACCGTCACGGCCGCCACCACCTTCACGGCCGCCGCCGCCGAGGAACTGCACGTCGGCTGCGATGATCTCGGTGATGTACCGCTTGTTGCCGTCTTTATCGTCGTACGTGCGGGTCTGGATCCGACCCTCGACGAACACCTGGCGGCCCTTCGCGAGGTACTTCGAACAGACCTCCGCACGCTTGCCCCACACCACGATGCGGTGCCATTCCGTGCGCTCCTGACGCTGCCCGTTCTTGTCGTTCCAGCTCTCGCTGGTCGCGATCCGCAGCTCGCAGACGCCTTGCCCGCTCGGCGTGTAACGCATGTCGGGATCGGCGCCCAGGTTGCCCACCAGAATGACTTTGTTGACTCCACCTGCCATGACGAATCTTCCTATTGGTTCCGAGACGACTCCGCCTCGTTGTTGATCTCCGGAACACTTCGTTCCGACGAGCCCAGACCTACCACGGGCCTCTGACAACCCCAACGCTAGACGCCAGCGCGCATCGCGACTACAACCACGGCGATGTACCGATCGTTGCGCGTCGGCGTGGTGATCCCGGCCTTCAACGAAAGCCGTGCGATCGCGAACACCGTGCAGACGCTGCCGAACTTCGTCGATGCGGTGATCGTCGTCGACGATGCCTCGCACGACGACACGTTCGACCAGGCGAGCGATTGCACTCCGGAGTGCTCCTCGTTGTACGTGCTGCGGCACGCCCGCAATCGCGGCGTCGGTGTCGCGATCGGCACGGGCTATCGGCAAGCGCTCGCGCTCGACCTCGATGTCGTCGTCGTGATGGGTGGCGATGGCCAGATGGATCCGGCGGATCTCCCAGCCCTGCTCGCTCCGATCGCCGACGGCGTCGCCGACTACGTCAAGGGTAATCGGTTTCGCCATCGCGAGATCTGGCGCGCGATGCCGGTGACTCGCCTCGCAGGCAACCTCGTTCTCTCCGCGATCACCAAGGCGACGTCGGGCTATCGCCACGTGTTCGATTCGCAGTGCGGCTACACCGCGATTCACCGCCGCACGCTCGAGCAACTGCCGATCGAGGAGCTGTGGCCACGCTACGGCTATCCAAACGATCTGCTCGCGCGCCTGCACAGCATCGCCGCGCGCGTCGTCGACGTGCCCGTGCGGCCGATCTACGGCGCGCACTGGAAGAGCGGGATCAACGCGAAGACGATCCTGCATCCGATCCCGTACGTGCTCGCGAGCTCGTGGTCGCAGCGCAGGCTGCGCGAGCGCCGGGGTCCGGAGACCAAGACGATCGGCGTCGTCACCACGTCGTATCCGCGGTTCGTCGGTGATCCGGCAGGCGGCTTCGTCGCCGGACACGTCGCCGCGTTGCGCGCGCTCGGTCATCACGTCGAGGTGATCGCGGCCGGCGATGGCGTCGATCGCAGCGCCGCCGAGTTCCTCGAGAATCGCTACGCCACCGCCGATCTCGCGGCGCATCGGATCAGCGACCGCACGCTGTTCTATCGCGGTGGCGCACCCGATCTGCTCGAAGCATCACCGTTGCGCGGAGCGATCGCGGCGGCGAAGTTCACCGCCCGGCTCGCTCTCGAGGTCGCGCGTCACGCGGATCGCTGGAGCTCGATCATCACGCACTGGCTTGTCCCGTCGGCGATCGCCGCACTCCCCACCCGCGTCCCGCTGCTCGCGATCGCGCACGGCGGCGACATCCATACGCTGCGCCGCACGCGCCTGCTCGCCCCCACGCTCTATGCCTTGCGTGCTCGCGATGCGCGGCTCGCCTTCGTCAGTGAGGAGCTCCGCGCGATCGCATGCGCCGAAGTCCCCGGCCTTGCTCCTTGGATCGAGCGCGCGATCGTCCAACCGATGGGGATCGCCATCGAGCACTTTCGCGCCATCCCCCGCGCGCCGCTCGATCCTCCGACGATCGTGATCGCGAGTCGCCTCGTGCCCGTGAAGGGCATCGATGTCGCGATCGAAGCGATGGCACATGTCCGCGCAGCTGCGCGCCTCGTGATCGCCGGCGATGGCCCCGCCCGTGCGGAGCTCTCGCGCCTCGCCAATCCACACATCACCTTCCTCGGCGCCGTGCCCACGAGCGAACGGGATCGCTTGCTGCGCGAGGCCAGCGCCGTGCTCGTTCCGTCGCGCGTGTTGCCGAGCGGCCGCAGCGAAGGCACACCCACGATCGCCCTCGAAGCACTCGCCGCCGGCGTGCCCGTGATCGCCTCCGACGTCGGAGGTCTCTCGGCACTCTCTGCCATCCACCTCGTTCCCCCGGACGATCCACGCGCACTCGCCGCTGCGATCGACCGCACGTTGGCCGATCCGCCGCTCGCAACCCACCTGCGTGCCGCCGTGGAGCACCTCGACTGGCAGCGGGTGGTGGCAAACCTCCACTGAGCTGCGTTGGTTTCTGCCTGGCGAATCTCGTAGCCGAACATCTCCGCGAATGTCCTGCCGCACCGCGCAACGAAGTGCGCACCCTGGTCCGACCAGCGCGTGCCGAAGTCGTCGTAACCGATGACAATTCCGTGACTCCTACCGACAGTCCGTGGGATGAATTGCCATCTTCATGCGGCACAGTTGGTGCTTCGGTGGCTGACCAATGACTGATGGACCCCGATTCGATGTCTCCGTCATCCTGCCCTTTGGCGATGACGAGGAGGCGGTCGGTATCGCGGTTCGCCGCACCGCCGAGCACTTTCGTGGGCTCGGGCTGTCCTTCGAGATCCTCGCGATCGACGAGGACTCCGGCGACAACTCGCACGCCGTGCTCGCGCTGCTCCGCGCCGAGGTCCCCGAGCTCCGCGTCACCCACGCGCCGGGGCGCGGTCGGGGTGTCGAGGTCGGTGCAGGTCGTGCGCAAGGTGCCCTGATCCTCGTCGCAACGCCCGATGTCGCGAGCGCTTCGCTCGACGGTGCCGGTGATGCGGCTCGCCGGTTGCTCGCCGGTGAAGGCGACGCCGAAGTGGCCCTGACTCGGTACACGATCGCGCATCGCGTGCGGTCGCTCGCGGCGTTTCGCGGTGCGCGGCTCCTCGGTCCGGCGATGCATCGTCGGCTCGCGAAGCGGCTGCAGGTGCAGAACCTGTCGGTGCGCCTGGCAGGTCCCACCGGTGTCGCGGCTCGCTCCGTCGGTGGCAGACTTCGCGCATTCGCACGCTGGACCTGAGCTCAGAGCTCACTTTCGGTCGCCGGAAGATTCTCGGCGGCAGCCCCGGTAGAGATCAGGGCATTCGCGCAGCCGATCGTCGAAGGATCGACACAGGCGAACGTGTGGCTCGGTCCCCAGCGGGCACTCGCTCGATGGCGCTGCTATAGTCCGGGCGCATGGGCTACGTCCTCGCGATCCTCGCGTTGGGATTCCTCATCGTCGTCCATGAGGCCGGCCATTACGTCGTCGCGCGCTGGTGCAAGATGCGCGTCGAACGGTTCAGCGTCGGCTTTGGACCGGGGATCCTGAAACACAAGAACAAGCACGGCACCGTGTTCCAGCTCGCGCCGCTGCCGTTCGGCGGCTTCGTCGAGATTCGCGGCATGAACATCGCCGAGGAAGTCGATCCGGAAGACCTCCAGGCATACCCGAACCGGCCCGCGTGGCAGCGCTTCGTCACGATCCTCGCCGGTCCCGCGACCAACTACATCTCGGCCATCTTCCTCGCGTTCGGGCTCTACACCTGCCACGGCCAGCCCGGCGACACCTACTACGTCGGCGCCGTGATGCCCGAGTTCGACGCGATGGGAAAGCTCGAACCGCTCGATCGCATCATCGCCATCGACGGCAGATCCGAGTTCTCACCGAGCAGCACCGTCCTCAGCGAGTATGTCGGCAAGAAGAACGGCAAGCCGCTCCAGGTCACGATCCTCCGGCACGAGTCAATCCCGCTCACCTTCACCATCTATCCGAAGCTCGACGGTGAGCGCCCGCTTGCGTTACCTGCGAACGCAGCGCAGCTCCCGGTCGAGCAGCGTGAAGCGCTCTATCGCGGCGCCAGCTCTCTGGCGAGCATGAATGGGTTCGTCACCTTCGACGTGCGCAGGCTCGACAAGCTTCGCGTCGAGCTCGAGCTTCGCGACAACGCGGCGGACGCGATCGAGAAGCGGTTCAATCTCTTCCGAACCGACAACAACCGCCCACGCTACTTGATCGGCTTCCGACCGTCGGTGGACTACGTGCCGCTCGGCTTCGTCGACGCGGTCAAGGGTGCGTTCAAGTATCCCGTTCTGCAGACCGAACGGATCCTCGGTGGCTTCCGCGACATCGTCGTGGGTAAAGAGAAGATCGATGCCGGTGGCCCGGTCCGGATCGTCAGCGACCTCGAGAGCGCCTTCAACGAGGGCCTGCCCCAGGGCATCGGCCTGTTGATGATGCTCAGCGTCTACCTCGGCCTGTTCAATCTGTTTCCCTTGCCGGCGCTCGATGGCGGTCGGCTCGTGTTCCTCGCCTACGAGATGATCACGCGCCGTCGCGCGAACCCGAAGATCGAGACCATGGTCCACATGGGCGGCATCATGGTGCTGATGGTCGTGATGATCCTGGTAACGCTCGGCGACTTCGGCGTGTTCTGAGCGCTACGTCGTAGGCGTCCAGAGCTTCCCAGTTCGTCGACAAAGCGTTGGCTCGACGACGATTCGCGCCCAGATCTCGATCGCGCTCACGAAATGCGCATTTCGCGCAGCCGAGATTTTTTCGACGGAATCTTGGTTCGATCCGAGCGCCTAGAGGTTCTGGTGCGCCGCGGTCGTCCAAAAGCGAAATGCCGTCCGTAGAACAGGTGTCTGACCATGTCGGAGATGACGGCCCACGGAGCACCTGCGACGCAGATGTTCGACTTGTTCGCACCCGGCACGATGCTGGGGCGCAACGAGCTCCTCGCGACCATTGGCGAGGGCGGGATGGCGCGCGTGATCCTGGCGCGCCAGCGCGGCCCGATGGGCTTCGAGAAGGTCGTCGTCGTCAAGATCATCCATCCCGACTTCGCGGCCGATCGGGCAGCGGTGGGGATGCTGCTCGACGAAGCGCGCATCGCGGCGGCGATCAGCCATCCGCACGTCGTGCAGACCTACGAGCTCGCCGAGGCGCACGGCAGCTTCTACATCGTGATGGAGTACCTCGCCGGCGAGTCGCTCCAGCGCATTCTCAAGACGGTCTCGGCCGGTGCGTCGTTCGATCCGCGGATGGCCGCGCGCATCATCGCGGACGCCGCCGACGGCTTGCACGCCGCGCACGAGCTCGCCGATCTGCAGGGCACCAACCTCGGCGTGATCCATCGCGACGTCTCGCTCGGCAATATCGTCGTCCTCTACAACGGCTGCACGAAGGTCGTCGACTTCGGGATCGCGAAGACCAAGCACCGGGTCAGCTCGACGACGCAGGCAGGTCAGCTCAAGGGCAAGTACTCGTACATGTCCCCCGAGCAGATCAAGAACGAGCCGATGGATCGGCGCAGCGACGTGTTCTCGCTCGGCGTCGTGCTGTGGGAGTGCCTCGCGCAGCGGAGGCTGTTCCACGCCGACAATATCCCGGGGATCCTGATGCAGATCCTCGAGTCCAAGCGCATCGCGCCGTCCGCGTACCGCCCCGAGGTACCGCCTGCACTCGATGCGATCGCGTTGCGCGCCTTGCAGACCGATCCCGCGAAGCGGTTCCAGAGTGCGGCGGAGATGAAGCGTGCGCTCGAGGACGCGATCTGGGAGTCGCGCTGCGATGCAGGCGACGTCCAGCACTTCATGACGGCGGTGTTCGGCGATCGCATGCGCAAGCGGCAGGCGATGCTCGCCGACTGCGCGCGCAACTCGACCCCGCTGCTCGAGCCCAAGGACACGCGGCTTGACGACACGCAGCCGCAGCTGCCACGAGCCCTGTCGCCAAAGCGCATCGAGCGCAGGCGAGGTTGGCTTGCCGGTGCGGTGCTCGCGGTAGGCGCGATGATCGGCGCGGGTGTGGGGGTGCGCCTGATCGCCGGCTCGTTCGGTCGCAACAACGAGGTCCTCGCGAAGACGACGGAGCCACCGCCGCCACCGCCGATGGGTAGCAAGGCCGACCGGACCGTCACCGCCGATTTTGCGACGCCGGCGGTCGTGGCCAACGACGCCGACGAGACGCTACCCAAGTCGCGTCTACGCCCGGAGCACCTCGAACCAATCCGGGTCGAGCCGCCGCCGGAGCCGGTCGAGATCAAACCCGAGACGCAGGTAAAGCTCGTCGACAGCCGTCGCGAGTCGTTGGTGCCCGCACCCGCTGCGGTCCAGACGGTGAAGGATCTCTACACCAAGGGCAGCGAGCTGTTCCTGGGTGGGAGCTTTGTCGAGGCGGCGAGCGTATACAAACAGGCACTCGCGCTCGACCGAAAGTTTGCCGCCGCGCACCGCGGACTCGGCATGGCGTATCAGCGCATGGGCTTCGACGCCCTCGCGGTGACGTCGTTCAGGGCGTACTTGGCACTCGTACCAGGCGCTGGAGATGCCGCTGCGATTCAGCGGCGCATCGAGCAACTCGGAGGAGATCTTTGAATCGCAAACGCAGCGCCCTCGGTTCTGTCATCGTGTTGGCGACGCTCGGAACAGCGCACGCAGAGTCGCGCTCGAAGCTGTTCCCGCTCAGCTCCTCGGGGCTGCCCAAGTCGATGAAGGGAACGCCCGGTGAGCTGACGCGCGTGCTGTCGCGATCGCTCGGTGCCGAGGCGACGACGGTGCCGATCGAGGATGCGGCAGCGCTGATGGAGTGCTCGCTCGTCGAGCGCTCGTGTCTCGAGGCGATCGCGAAGTCGGTCGGCGTCAAGACGATCCTGTTCGGACGGATCGAGCGTGACGATGGTGTCGTGGTGGTCAAGCTGACGACGTTCGACACCACGCAGGGGCGCGAGACGCAGCGCACGATCGAGATCTCGGGCGACACCGCCGAGGCGATGGGCGAGTCGCTGCGCGACAAGCTCGAGGTCAAGCCGGTCGAGCCGCTGCCGACACCAAGGACCATCGACCTGCCTCTTCCACCACCACCTGCACCAAGTGGTGTCACCCCCGCAACGTGGGGCATGGTGATCGGCGGCGGCGTCACGCTCGGAGTCGGCCTTGGATTCCTGGTCTCGGCGAATTCGCTGCGCGTCAAGGTCGCGACTGCACCGACGGAGACGCGCACCGAGATCGAGCGCCTCGTCGCGATGGAGACCGCGGGTCGTACCCGCATGCAGATCGGCGCGGGTCTGACTGCGCTCGGTGGTGTGGTCACCACGATCGGCGTGATTCGGATGGTCGTGCAGAAGCGGCAGAGTCCCGAGGAGTCGCGACTGCGGGTAGACGTTGTTCCGGATGCGGGCGGCGCGTCCGTCGTGTTCTCGATGGGGTGGAAATGATCAAGCGCGCACTCTTCCTGACGCTACTCGCTGGTTGCTTTCCCACGCGCTCGCAAGAGCTGACGTGCGACGTGACGTCCGACTGCGACGACGGTCGCGTCTGTGAAGGTGGCTTCTGCGTGGCCACTGGAAGTGATGCTGGCGTCGACGAGCCCGACGCCGGCGAGGCCTCCGATGCGGCGTTCGATTGCACAGCCTTCACGACGAAGCTGTTCGCCGGTTGCGACATCCCGGAGCCGGGCGCGGCGATCGAGCTGACGTCGGGCATCGCGACGTACAACACCGATACCGGCACGCTCGACGGGGTCGCCGTGCCGAGTGCGGACCTGCCCGCGGGCACGCTGATCTCGATCCAGGCGCTGACGATCGCGTCGGGTGCCACGCTGCGTGTGATCGGTACCAAGCCCTTGATCATCGCGGCGTGGTCGACGATCGACGTTGCCGGAGTGATCGATGCGAGCAGCACCGCGACCGAGCTCGGCGCCGGCGCGAATCCCGCCGGCTGCTCGACGCACGCGGCGGTCGCCGGTGAAACCGAACAGAACGGCGGCGGCGGTGGTGGTGGCGGCAGCATGCTCGCCGTCGGTGGTCGCGGTGGTAACGGCGATGGCAGCAACGGTGGCATCGGTGGAACCGCGGTCGCGGCACCATCGCTCTCCGGTGGTTGTGCTGGCGCCGCGGGTGGCACCGGTCGGCAAGCCGGTGGCGCCGGTGGTGCGGGCGGCGGTGCCGTCGCGCTGACCGCGCTGACCTCGATCACGATCGGCGGCAAGATCAACGCGGGTGGTGCGGGTGGTGCCGGCGCGGCTGGAGAGAACGGCGGTGGTGGGGGCGGCGGCTCGGGTGGCATGATCACCGTCGAGAGCGCGGCCGTCAGTGTCACCGGTACGCTCGCTGCGAACGGCGGTGGTGGTGGCGGTGGCTCGACCGACAACAACAACGCGACCGGCGCGCCGGGTCAGCCCGGGCAGATCTCGGCGACGCGAGCGACCGGCGGCGCACCGAACAACAACGGCGGCGGCAACGGTGGCCTCGGTGGCGCTGGTGCGACGACGCTCGGTGGTGCCGGTCAGGGCGGCGGCAACGACGCCGGTGGTGGTGGTGGTGGTAGCTGTGGATTCATCATCGTCGCGAGCACGGCCGCCGCGACGCTCGGTGGTGCGATCTCGCCGGCCGCAACGCAGGTCCCACGCTGATGCTGTCGTCTCTCTACATGCCCACGCTTCGCCAAGGCCTGGCCGAAACGCGCCGCTTCGGGACGTTCACGATGCTGCTCGACGAGGTCGGCCTCGGCGCCGCGCTCGATCATCCGAGCTTCGCGGTGCGCCTGCTCGCGATCCCCGATCAGGTGTTCACGCGGATGCGCTCCGGCGTGCTCGCACACTGGCGCGCGGATCGCTCGCGGTTCGGCGCGCTGCTCGGTCGCCACATCATCCGCGGATCGTTCTCGATCGCGAACGACGTGCCGGCGCGCGCGAGTGGCCGACTCGCCCGCGGCTCCGCACCCAACCTCGACCACCGTCTCGACCTCCGGCAGCCACTGTTCGCGCAGTGGCAACTCGATGCCGAGGCCACGATCACGATGGCACGGATGGGCGAGACCCTCGCGGTCGCGACCTTCGGTGGGCCGATCGAAGTTCGCGTCCGCCCCGGTGCCGTCACCGCCGGCGATGTCGACGTCCAGCTCGGAGGCCCGAGCCCGCGCTGGTACGAAGTCGACAACCTGATGGGTGCCCGTTGAATCCAAAAGGGGTCACGCTCCACCCCTCTAACTACTTAAAACCATTCCGCGTCTGGCGTAAAACGTACCAACCCGTTTGAACGCCATTCCAGAATACCCCCGCGTACTGAGCGCCTCGGAAGGGGTCACGCTCCACTCCTCTAACTGATTAAAATCATTCCGCGTCTGGCGAGAAACGTACAAACCCGTTTGAACGCCATTCCAAAACACCGCACCCGCCACGTAAAGCGCGCACCGTGCAGACCCTTTGAACGCCATTCTGATGAGTTTGTACGTTTCGTACCAGACACGTAGTAATTCCGGACCCTTAGGACCCAGGAGCGTGACCCCATTTAAACGGCAAGGACCCAGGAGCGTGACCCCATTTAAACGGCAACGGTTCGAGGCGCGGCGGCAAGATGTCGGTGAATGGGAGAGACGGCGCCGAGTGCGGAGGAGCTGGTCGAGCACACCGACTGGTTGACCCAGCTCGCGCGTGCACTCGTCGGTGACGCGCACGCACAGGACGTCGTCCAGGAGACCTACGAGGTCGCGCTCGCCCAGCCACCGAAGAAGGCTGGCGCGTTGCGACCGTGGCTTGGCGGGGTGGCGCGAAACCTCGCGCGGATGACCACGCGTGGTCGGGTGCGGCGAGAGCGACGCGAGGATGCGGTGTCTCTCGAGACGAACGACGTACCGACGCCCGAGCAGCTCGTCGAGCGTGCGCAGGCGCATCAACAGGTCGCGCGGATCGTCCTCGAGTTACCGGAACCGCTGCGCGCCACGCTGCTGCTGCGGTTCTTCGAAGGCATGTCGGCGGCGGATATCGCGCGGGCGCAAGGCGTGCCTGCAGCGACGGTGCGTGGCCGGATCAAGGACGCGCTCGATCGCGTGCGCGCCACACTCGATCAACAACACGGCGATCGCCGGCGCTGGGTCGCGCTGGTCGCGCCACTTCCACTCGCCGCAGATCTTGCGGCAGCAACTGTCACCGGAGGACTGCTCGTGAAATCAGGAAAGATCGTCGTCGCGTTGATCGTGGTGATCGCCGCCGTACTCGGAACGCGTTGGTTGGGGTGGTGGGGTGGCGGCGGAGACAAGCCGGGCACTGGCTCGGCGGTGGTCGACCCCGGATCGAACAAGCCGGTGATCAAGCCGCCGACGGCCACCGTCGCGACCCGCGGCGCCCCGATGCGCGAACAGCTCCCGGTGTTCGACGACGATCCGAAGGGCACGCTCCGCCTCGAGGGTCAGGTGATCGACGAAAAGGATCAGCCCGTCGCCGGTGCGCAGGTCGCGATCGACGCGCACCCGACGAAGCTCGCCACCACCGAACAAGACGGCAGCTTCGTGTTCGAGGGCCTGATCCCGCGCGACTACCGCCTCGAGGCAACGGGTGGTGATGGGTATGCAGGACCGGCGCGCCTGCGGCTCACCGACAAGGTCGAGCCGGTGACGCTGCGGATGAAGCAGGCCGGCGCCGTCGAGGTGGCTGTCACCGACGGTGCGAAGCCGATCGCGAACGCCGAGATCGAGCTGCGCTCGACGCTGATCTGGAAGGCGAAGACCGATGCGAAGGGCATCGCGCAGCTGCGCGGCGTCGGCTCCGTGTGGGCCGTGCTCGCGGTGGCCGCGACCGACTTCGCACCGGCGGCGATGATGCTGTCGACGTCGGGTGATCCGGCGGCACCACAGAAGGTGGCGATCGTGCTCCAGCGCGGTGCCGCGATCGCGGGTCGCGTCGTCGATGCTGCAGGCAAGCCGGTCGCCGAAGCGCGCGTCGTCGCGACCTCGGCGTCGGAGCCGTTTCCCGTCGTCGATCCGCGCCGCGACGGCGTGCTGACGAAGGCCGACGGCACGTTCGCGTTTCCCGCCGTCGCGCCCGGCACGTGGCGGTTGATGGCGACGCACGCCGATCACGGTCCGGCGACCAGCGCGCCGTTGACCGTCGACGGGACGCATCCGAAGTCCAACATCGAGCTTGCTCTCACCACAGGCGGGACAGTGAGGGGCAAGGTCGTCGACACCAACGGCAAGCCTGTCCCGTCCGCCGAGGTCCGCGTCGTCGCGCGGGGTCACGTCGACTGGCGCGCACGCCGGCAAGCCCTGACGAATGGCGACGGCACGTTCGCGGTGAGTGGTTTGCCGCTGCGCGCGATGGACGTCGTCGCCTCGCACGACTCGGGTGCCTCGGCGATCTCCGCCGCGGATCTGACCGCGAAGTCGGAAGCAGACGTCACGCTGACCCTCGACGTCACCGGCGAGATCTCCGGAACCGTGGTCGACAAGGCCGGGCAACCGCTCGGCGACGCGCAGGTGATCGCCGAGCCCGAGTGGAGCGGTGGCACCGGCGATCGCGCGGCGTGGAGCGTGCGCGGCATCCAGGAAGCAGTCACCGATCAAGGCGGCGCCTTCAAGCTCACCGGCATGCCCGATGGCGCGTATCGCGTGCGTGCGTCGCGACCGGGCTCGAACGAAGCGATGATGTCGCTTGCGACGCCGGTGCTCGCGAAGCCGGGCGACAAGATCAAGATCACGCTCGCCGGTGACGGCCGCGTCGTCGGCAAGGTCGCGCTCGACGGCAAGGCGCCGGTTCGCTTCTTCGTCTCGGTCGGTGACTACGGTCGGCCGTTCTCGTCGGCGGACGGCGCGTTCGCCCTGCCGCTCGCGGAGGGCAAGCATACCGTCTCGATCTCGGGGCCGGGCTTCGTCGACAAGCAGGTGCGCGACGTGGCGGTGAGCCAAGACAAGGACACCGATCTCGGAACGATCACGGTGACCGCCGGTCGCTCGATCTCCGGGCGCGTGCTCGACGCGAATGGCGCGCCGGTCGCGAAGGCGAAGGTCGCCGCGGGTGCGCTGCTCACCGGCGGCGGCAAGGAGCTGTACATCCCCGACGAGAGCCAGTTCGCGAAGGACACCGAGACCGACGAGGACGGCCGGTTCACGCTCGAGGGCTTCGGCCCGACGCAGCTCACTCTCGTCGCAGGCAAGGACGGGCTCGGTCGCAGCCAGAGCCTCACGATCCCCGCGGGCACCGACAGCGCGCGCCTCGAGTTGGTCCTCCAGGCGACCACCGGAATGGACGGCAAGATCGTCCGCGAAGGCAAGCCCGCCGCCGATGTCGTGATCATCGCGAACCCGATCGGCGCCCTCGGCTCGAACTTCTTCACCACCACCGGCCCCGACGGGACGTTCGCCCTCGACGCGCTCGCCCCGGGCCCCTACATCGTCTACCCGATGTTCGGCGGAGGCGGAAACAAGCCGAAGGACATCTACACCCGCCGGGTCGAGGTCGTGACCGGCACGCGCAGCAAGATCCAGATCGATGCGACGCCAGGTACCATGGCGTTGAACGTTTCCGTCAAAGGTGCGGATGGGCAACCGGCGATGGCGCAGGTCATCGTGGTCGAAGCGGCCGTTAATGTGAGTAGCATCGAGGAGCTACGCGACGGCAGCGGGATCCAGTTCGGCGACAAGGAGATCCCGATCTACATGCGCGGGCACATGGGTGGACCAGCGGAGATCGTCACGGCACGCCCTGGCACCCACACCGCATGTGCGATGGGCTTCCCGACCGATGGCGATATGACCAAGGCACCGCTCAAGTGTGCACAGGTGAAGCTCGAGGCCGGTCCGAAACGTTCGATGGAGCTAACCCTCCCGAAACCCAAACCGTAGCGAGAGCACGTTAGGGTACTGACGTGCGCCTCTACCTCAAGAAGACGTGAACTAGCTGTCGCAACGCGAGGAGTTCCTTGCGCGACAACAACGTCGAAGTCGAAGAGATCGACTACGCGAAGGCGGGCCTGTCTGCGGAGACCGTCGAGGAGATCGTGAAGAAGGCAGGCTCGGTGCTCGCCGTGCTCAACACGCGGCACGAGATCGCGAAGGATAAGGGCTGGGCCGAGAAGCCGCCGACGGCGAGCGTGTTCGCGAAGGCTGTCGCCGAACAGCCCAACCTGCTTCGCCGCCCGATCCTGATCGATGGTGACCGCGTGGTGATCATCGGCTTCGACAAGCCTGCGTACGACGCGCTCAAGTCGAAGGCTAAGAAGAAAACCTGACAGGTTTAGGCAAGCGCCTTTCCCACGATTGGGTAAGGTGCGGCCGTGCTCGCCGGTGAGGTGCTCGACCGCATCCCCATGGAGCCCGGCGTCTACCTGTTCAAGGATGCGAAGGGCACGGTGGTCTACGTCGGCAAGGCGAAGATCCTGCGGACGCGCGTGCGTCAGTATTTTCGCGACGGCGGTGACGAGCGGTTCTTCGTGGCGGCGGGCTTCCTCGGCCGCGCCGTGACCGACGTCGAGACGATCGTGGTGACGTCATCGAAGGAGGCGCTGCTCCTCGAGAACCACCTGATCAAGAAGCACCAGCCGAAGTTCAACGTCAAGCTGCGCGACGACAAGCAGTACCTGGTGCTGCGGTTGCTCGATCCGCAGCCGACCGGCGAGATCAAGCGGCAGCAATTTCCTCGCGTCGAGGTGGTCCGGAACATCCGCGACGACAAGGCGAACTACTTCGGGCCGTATCACTCGGCGACCGGGGCGCGCGAGACGCTGCGCACACTCAACCGCCACTTCCAGCTCCGCACCTGCACCGATCACGTGCTCGAGACGCGCGGCCGTCCGTGCTTGCAGTACCAGATCAAGCGGTGCTCGGGTCCGTGTGCCCTCGACGTCCCGCCGGAGACCTACGCAGAACAGGTCGAGGACGTGAAGATGTTCCTCGGCGGCAAGAACGCCGAGCTCGTGCAGCGCCTGCGAAGCCGGATGACCACGCGCGCGGAGACCGAGGACTTCGAGACCGCGGCGGTGCTGCGCGATTCACTCGCAGCCGTCGAACGCACGCTCGCGAAGCAGCACGTCGTGCAGGACGAGTTCGTCGATCAGGATGTCTGGGGCATCTTCCGCGAGGCGGATGCCATCGAGGTCGCGGTGATGTTCATCCGCGCCGGCAAGCTGGTCGGGCGGCGTGCCTTCAACCAGAAGGATCAGGAGCTACCCGATCCCCAGGTGATCGCGGAGTACCTGCAGCAGTACTACGCGACGGGGACGTTCATCCCCGACGAGGTGGTCGTCGGCGTCGAGCTCGAGGACTCGGAACCGCTCGCCGAGTGGCTGGGCACCGCGCGAGGCAAGCGCGTCAAGATCGTCGAGCCGCGACGCGGAGTCCGCGCGAAGCTCGTCGAGCTCGCGGATCGCAACGCGGCAGCCTCGGCGAAATCCCGGCGCGTCAACGCCGACGGCGAGCGAGACTTGCTCGCGAAGGTGGCGAAGCGGCTGGAGCTGCCCAGGTCGCCGCGCCGGATCGAGTGCTTCGACATCGCGCACATCCAGGGCACCGACACCGTCGCCGCGATGGTGACGTTCGTCGACGGCGTGCCGGCGCGCGGGCTGTATCGCAAGTTCAAGGTGCGCCAGTCCGGCAACGATGACTTCGCCGCGATGTACGAGGTGCTGACGCGGCGGTTTCGCCGGCTCTCGGGAGCGTCTGACTCCGGCGATCCGTCGTGGGCCGCGCCCGATCTGCTCGTCGTCGACGGCGGCAAGGGCCAGCTCGCGATGGCGATCGCGGCGCTGACGGATCTCGGCGTCAAGCTCGGGGGCGACGGGCTCGAGGTGATCGGCCTCGCCAAGGAGCGCGAGCTCGAGGCGGGGAGCGCGCCGGATCGGATCTATCGACGCAACGTGAAGGACTCGATCCCGCTGCGCGCCAATTCACCGGAGCTGTACGTGTTGGCGCGGATTCGCGATGAAGCGCATCGGTTTGCGAACACGTTCCATCAAGCCCGGCGATCGAAGGGCACCCTCAAGAGCGAGCTCGACGGGATCACCGGCATCGGCGAGACCCGCCGGCAGAAGCTGCTCAAGCACTTCGGCAGCGTGCGCGCCGTGCGACTCGCGAGCATCGACGAACTGGCGAAGGCACCCGGCATGAACGCGAAGGCTGCGGGTGCGATCGTCAAGTACTTCGCCGAGCGTGCGGAGATCGAAGGCACGGTCACGGCGATCGCCGCGGAGTATCCGGCCGCGGCAACGATCAGTGGAGAAATCTCGGTCGGCGCGGTCCTCGTCGCGGAGGGGGAACCCCACGACGAGGACGACGCGCTCACGGCCGCCTCGGCGGACTCCGACGATGACGCGAATGTCGAAGGCCGTGTGGGGGACGCGGACGTCGACGCGCTCGCAGGAGCAGATGCCGAGGACTTGGATTCGTAGGTTAGGTCAGGCGAGTCAGTAAGCTAAGAAGTGCAGCGCGAAGAAGTTATGCGCTCTCTTTAGATCGGCTGAGTGCGACCTGCTAGTGGCGATCGGAATTGCCACGCGAATCAGCGTTCGCCTGATCGAACGCCGAGTTACGCACTGGCATGGAATCGATCTGCCCTTCGCATTAGTTTAATTAATACCCAGATAAACTGCCCGGAGTGCCTGCAATCGCCGATTGGCGCAATCGAGGAGCTGCGTCCTCGGGCCAAGCGTACGGGACTTGGGGGTGCACGATGTCTGGATCGCGGAAGCCCGGTCGGCACCTCAACGCTTCTTGTGCGCAGGCTTCTTCGCCGCAGGCTGCTTCGCCGCAGGCTGCTTCGCCGCCGCCTTCTTCACTGCCGCCTTCTTCACTGCGGGCTGCTTCGCCGCAGGCTTCTTCGCCGCCGCCTTTTTCACTGCCGCCTTCTTCACTGCGGGCTTCTTCACTGCGGGCTTCTTCACTGCAGGCTTCTTTGCCGCGGGCTGCTTCGCCGCGGGCTGCTTCACCGCCGGCTTCTTGTTCGCCGCGGGCTGCTTCCTCGCCGGCGCTTCGGAGAACGAGTAGTACAGGATGTCGCTCCAGTAGCCTGGACGCGCTTCCTCCGCCCAGTTCGCGCGCAGCTCGGAGAGCCAGTCCGCTTCTTCCCCTGCGATCGCGCGGTCGGTCTTGGCGGCGAGCGGCGCGAGCTCGGCGTGAAGATCGGCGACCAGGGCCGGCAATTCCCCGTCGAGCAGATCGAGGATCTCGCCCGCCTCGAGCAGGATGAACTTGCTCGGCGGCGCGCTCGCGAGGAACTCCTTCAACTGCGCGAGCTCTTCGTCGAACTCGCTGCGATCCGGGACCTCGCCTTCACCGAGCTTGTCGAACAAGGCGAGCGTGCGTTCGAAGGCTCCCTCGCGATCCGCGAGGATGCCGATGTCGTGCTCCCAGATCGCCGAGCGCACGATCCGCGGGTTCGTTCCCACCATCAGCTTGTGCGCGAGTGGGATGGCCCAGTTGTATTCGCTCAATCCGCGTGCGTGGAAGCCTTTGCCTCCGGGAATCTCGTCGCACGTGTAGATGTGAGAGCGATTGGCCATGGCGCGACCGTACTCGAAGTCGCGCGCGATTGTGCTCGCAGTGACGCCTGAGGATCCTGTGCCCACATACTCCACCCGCGAGCACAGCGTCGAGCGAGTCGGGTGCGCCTTGGATGCAACGACCGCGGAGACCGGCGATCGATAGCTCGCGGTTCTTGGCGACGTACGGATCCACGGCGCGACGCTACGCGATACTTTCGAGGCATGTGGCGTGCTCTCGAGCTCGATGGCGAGGTGTTGTTGTTCGACCGCGACACCGGCACCAACGTGCTGATCGATAACGACAAGACCCGCGGTCTCAAGCGCGCCGCGCCGCGGATGCTGCAGGTCGCGATCACCAACGCGTGCGACAAGGACTGCTCGTTCTGCTACCGCCCGATGGAAGCGAAGAACCGCTGGACGTTCGACGACATTGTCGAGCTCGCGCGCGTCTGTGATGCGTGGGGCGTCCTCGAGATCGCGTTCGGCGGTGGCGAGCCGACGCTGTTCCCGCGGTTTCCCGAGCTGCTCCGCGAGATCTGGGCGACCACCGGCATGTGCCCGTCATTCACCACGCACGGCAAGCGGCTGACGCCCGACTTCCTTCGCGCGATCCGCGGCTCCTACGGTCAGCTGCAAGTCTCCGTCTACGACGAGGATGACACCAACGCGATCGTCGAGCTGCTGCTCGCGGAGAACGCGCGGTTCGGGCTCAACTATCTCGTCACGCCCAAGCGCGTGCGCTCGATCGAAGCCGACGTGATGTCGTGGATCGCGCGCGGCGTGAAGGACATGTTGTTCCTGTCGTACAAGGGCGACGATCCGGCGCTACATCTCTCCGACAAGGAGACGCGGATGTTCGACGCGAGCCTCGCGAAGCTGCACGAGCGGCTGCCGCGCACCGCGTTGAAGGTAGACGTCTGCTGGGCGAGCCGACTCGTGGAAGCACCGCAGCTGCTCAACACGCCGGACTGTGGCGCGAACATCGACTTCCTGAGCCTGACCAGCGACAAGCGCGTGCTCGCGTGCTCGTTCGCGAACGAGGGCATCGGGTTCACGTCACCGTCGGAGTTGCCGGAGATCTGGCGCTCGCTTCAGGACAAGCAGCTCGCGGCACCGTCGCCGGGTTGCGCGCGGTTGCCGAACTTCGGGTTTCGCAAGTCCCTGCCCATCGCGAGTCACGGATGACCGTCAAGATCTGGCAGTCATACTCCTGCAACAACAGCAGCAGCTTCCGCATCATCGCGCGCTTCGCCGGCTCGCAGGCCGCCGAGGCCGTTGCCGCCGAGCTGCGCGAGTTCTTTCCGCTCCACGCCGCTGAACTGGATCAGCGAGGCGACTACAGCGAGACCCCCTCGGAGGCGCAACTCGCGCTCGGAGCGAAGCACGGCTTCGCGTGGGCAGAGTCGCTGCACTGGGGTGATGATGGCCTGGCCGGCGACGAGCCGGACGTGTTCGTTCGCGACGAGGTGCTGATCGTCCAGCACACGTACTGCGGTGGGTTCGGCGAGTTGACGGACCTGCTCCAGAACGTCGGGGCCTCCGATGCCGACGAGCAGGCCGAGCGGACGGTCAATGTCTCGCTGCTATTTCGCGCGCCGCCCGGCGAGGAGCTCGACAAGGATCTGAACGACCTGTTCGCACAGCTCGCGAATCGCAAGGACCGCTTCAGCGACTTCAAGGCACCGTGGGCGACGCACGAGACGTATGGCGAGACCGCGCACTTTCGCGACACCGGAAGCGTCGGGATCTATCTCCCCGTCGATCCGCGCGATCTCGCGGCGCTCGACAAGTGGCTGCTCGATCGCGAGATCGACAAGCCGTCGCTGATGATCGAGGAGCGCGATGACCTCGCGGCGTTCTTGGCGATCTCGAAGGCGACGTGCACCGCATGTAGCGGCCACCTCGACTATCTCGATCCACGCATCCACGACATCGAGACGCCACAGCTCGTCTGCAAGCCGTGCGGTGGGCTCTACGAGCTCGGAGCCTTCCTACCTTGATCCCGCGGCGATGATGCTCGCGTTTGTAAGCAACCCGCTGCTCGAGACGCCACAGCCACTGTGCTGTCCGTGTGGCACCTTCTACGGGGTCGCCACGTACCTATGACACTCCGGGTGTGGAATTCGTACTCGTGCAACAACAGCTCGTCGTATCGGCTCGTCGCACGCTTCACGGACGCAGCGAGGGCGACCGCGGCCGCCGGCGAGCTCGCCGAGTTTCTGCGCGACCTCGACGATGGCAATCGCAATTCCGGCTTGCAGGCGATGGCTCGGCTCTACGGCTTCACGTGGCTCGACGAGGGATGGGGTAGTGAGGAGGATGGTCCGCACGTCGTCGTCGACGACACGCTGCTGGTCGTCCACCACGACTACTGCCTCGGCCTCGGCCCCGGCATTCCCGCCTACCTCACCGAGCAAGGTGCGAAGGTCGAGCAAGAAGCCTGGGCCGACCTCCACGCCTCCCTGCTGTTCCGCCCGGCGAGCGACCCACGCGTGGGAGCAGAGCTCGACGCACTGATCGCACAGGAGGCAGACGCCGAGGGTTCGATCGAGACGTTTCGGGCGCCGTGGGTCAACCAGCACACGCGTGGCAAGCTCGCGTGGTTTCGTGATCCGGGCAGCGTCGGTGTGTTCTTTCCGATCGACGCACGCGACATCGTGCACCTGCGAACGTGGCTCGCCGAGCGCGGGATCGAGCCAATCCTGGAGCTCGAACACTACGAAGATCAGCAGCTGTTCACCGCGCTATCGCGAGCGTGTTGCACGGCGTGCGAGGGTCCGCTGGAGTACCTCGATCCACGGCTCCACGACATCGAGGCCCCGCAGCTCGTTTGCAAGCCGTGCGGCGGATTCTACGACCTGGCCGCGTTCACATGATCAAGGTCTGGCACTCGTATGCGTGCAACAACAGTGCGGCGTATCGGCTGATCGCTCGGTTCGCGGATCCGACCTCCGCGCGCGACACCGCTACCGAGCTGCACGAGTACTTCGTCGCGCAGGAGCGGGTCGCGAGCCCGCGCAACACCTCGGGTCCACTGATGACGCTCGCACGCACGTACGGCTTTGACTGGATCGATTCGGGGATGGGCGAGCAAGGGCCTGGGGTGTTTGCCTTTGGCGACGCGTTGATCGTCTATCAAAGCTATGGCCTCGGGCTGGGTCCCGGGGTTGCGGCGTTTGTCGAGGATCGCGGCGGTGTTCCCGAAAGCGAGGCCTCTCTGGACCTCCCTGTCTCGGTCCTAGTTCGCGCCGGCGACCATGCCGAGGAGATCACCACGGCGCTCGCCGCGCTCGATCCCGATCTCACCGGCAAGCTTCCGTGGGCAAGGTTTGCGGGCCATGGCCCCGTGGCGTGGTTTCGTGACGCCGGCAGCGTCGGGTTGTCCCTGTCGATTCGGCCCGCGGATTTCCTCGCGTTCAAGCAGTGGCTCGGCGATCGCGGCGTCGAGGATCCGGCGATCCTGATCGACCAAGACGATCGCGAGCTGTTCACCGCTATCGCGAAGGCGCGATGCACGGCGTGTGGAGGTCCGCTCGAGTACCTCGATCCACGCCTCCACGACATCGAGGCACCGCAGCTGGTTTGCAAACCGTGCGGTGCGCTCTACGATCTGTCGGCGTTCCGATGATCAAGGTCTGGCAGTCGTTCTCGTGCAACAACAGCGCGGCGTATCGGCTGGTCGCGCGGTTCCCCGACGCCGCCGTCGCGGCCGAGGTCGCCGCCGAGCTCGACGAGTTCCTCGTGGCGCAGGAGAGAGTCGGCGGCTACGGCAGGCGGTCCGGCGCCCTCGCGACCCTCGCGCGGACGTACGGCGATCCTGACTGGCTCGACAACAGCTCGGGAGAGCTCGGCGTGTTCGCCCAGGACGCGACGCTGGTCGTCTATCACACGATGTGCCTCGGCCTCGGTCCAGGCCCGGCCGCGTTCCTCGAGGATCGCGGCGGCACACCCGAGCGAGCGTCCGCGGCCGACCTCCAGCTCTCGGTGCTGTTCCGGGTGGATCCGACCGGCGAGCGCGATGACGAGATCGCGACGCTGTTCGCGGCGCTCGTCGATGGATCCCTGAAGAAGACGCCGTGGGCGCGGTTCGCTCCCGCCAACGTCGTGTGGTTTCGAGATCCGAAGACGATCGGCCTCTGTCTTCCGATCCAAGCCTCCGGCGTGGTCGCGTTCAAGGCGTGGCTCGGGATCGAGGACGCGGTGTACCGGATCGATCAGCATGACGACCGGGATCTATTCTCCGCGCTCGCTGCTGCCCGCTGCACCTCGTGCAACCGCAAGCTCGGCTATCTCGATCCGCGCTTGTACGATATCGAGACCCCGCAGTTGATGTGCGGGTGCGGCGGCCTCTACGAGCTCTCGACCTTCTACTCGCCATGACGATCCGGATCTGGAACGCGTTCTCGCCGAACAACAGCAGTAGCTGTCGGTTGGTCGCGCGGTTCGAGGATCCGCGCGTCGCGCGCGAAGTCGCCGTCGAGATCGCGACGTTCCTGATCGGCCACATCCGCGAGAACCGCGGGCAGTGGAACGAGGGTCCGGTGCTCACCGACTTCGCGGCGAAGTACGGGTTGCCGGCGGACGCGATCCTCAACTGGAGCTCCCACCTCCACGTCGACAACGAACCCGAGATCGCCACCGAGCATGGTGTGCTGGTCGTCTATCACTACTACTGCCAGGGCTTCGAGCACCTCGTCCCGATGCTGCGATCGAAGGGCGCGACGGTCGACACCGAGGACTACGGCATGCCGACGATCTCGGTGCTCGCGCGATCACGACCGGGCGTTCACGCCGAGCTCGACGATGCGCTCGCCTCCGTGTTCGACCACATCGATCACCTCCCCGTCCAGCCCACCATGCAGATCCCGAAGTTCAAGGTGCCGTGGTCGGTGCACGAGGAGCGGTTCGAGAAGGGCGCGTACTTTCGCGACGCCGGGACGCTCGGGTTGTGGCTGTCATGCGAACCGCACACGCTGCCAATGCTCGAGCAATGGCTCGCGGATCGCGGGGTCGAGCGACCGTCGCTGCGCTGGTGCGAGTGGGGCGACGAGGCGCTGTTCCGTGCGATCGCGAAGGCGCGCTGCACCGCGTGTCACGGCGCCGTCGAGTATCTCGACCCGCGGATCCACGACATCGAGACACCGCAGTTCGTCTGTCGAGCGTGCGGCGGACTCTATGACCAGGAAGCCCTGACATGAGCTATCGCTTGAAGATGAAGGTCAAGTCGCCGCTCTCTCACCAGATCGCGCACCTCATCGGGTTGGGCGAGGTCGCCCAGGCCCGCGGGTTCCTGAGTGGACTGGAAGGAGGGTCGCCGCTCGAGTTCATGCTCGAGCACGATGGCAAGAAGCTGCGAGACCCGGTCGAGATCGCGCACACGCTGACCGACCTCCACCCGAAGACGTTGCATGCACTGCGCGAGGAGCTCGAGCGTACCGGGCTGGTGATCGCGGGGCCGCTCACGCTCGGGAGCGGCGAGGTGAGGTGGAAGAGCAACGCGCCGATCACGCGGGCGGAGGTCGAGTCGATCGAGCTGTTCGACAACTCGCCGATCCAGCTGCGCGTGATGAAGCGCGACAAGGTGTGGCCCTACGGCAAGGCCGACACCGACGACATCCCGAACGTCGTCGAGGTACTGCGGATCGCGCACGAGCTCGGCTATCCCGTGAAGGGTCTCGCGATGCTCGACGCGCTGTTCTCAGCTGTGCCGTAGCGACGTCGCGCGCTTGTGGTGGGCGAGCAGCGCGGTGCGGCTCGTCGCCGGGAGCTTCGCCACGGCGAGCTTGATGCTCTCCTTCGACATCAACAGCGCGTGCTTGATCAGGAACCCCTCGACGCGATCGGGTTCGACGCGAGACAGCTCGCGCAACACCGAGCCCACCGCCGTCTGATCATGGCGCTCGATCGACCACACCACCGTCGCGCAGATCGACAGCACGTGATCGGTGACCACCGCGTCGCCTTGCGGTGCGAGCTTGACGAACGCGAGACACGCCGCGCGTCGCTGCCACATGGTTTCGGAGCTGCGCCATTGCACCAGCGCGCGCATCACCTCGCGCCTGCCCTGTGGCCGGTCGAGCAGCGTGACCAGGACCTTCATGATGAACCAGTCGACGACGTTCCACTCCGCGAGGTGTCCCGCCACGAACAGGCGCGCGAACTCCTGGAGGTCGGTCGCGCGCAGCTGCGAGCCGAGCAGGTCCTGGAGGATCAGCATCCCCGCGAGCTTCTCCTCCACCATCGTCTGCTCGATCAGTGCGATCGCAACACGCTTGCCCACACTCGCGGGATGGAGGTCCAGCCCGTGATCCGCCCACCACGCCTTCACGATGGTGCGGACCTTCGTCATCGGGACGCCGTGAAACGTGCCGGCGCCCTTGAGGTAGCGAACCCAGAACGCGCGGGCTTGCGCGGTCGGCTCGCGACTCAGCCGGACCCGCAGGTCAGCAACTGGATCGATCGAGACGGTCCGGGCCATGATTCCAGCGTGCCTGGCTTGGTGCTGAACCGGCGGCGAAAACTTGGGCCGTCAGGTCGGTGCATGTAGGATAAAGTGCTCCAGTTAGCTACAGACGCCCTATGTCAAAAAACCGAAAGATCCAAGGCACCTCGGGCACAAGCTCGGATCGTCGCCGCGAAGTGCTAGGGATCGTAGGCCTCGGGGCCGCGATGTTCCTGCTCGTCGCGATGATCTCGCTTCAGGCCGGCAAGTTGATCATGGGCCCGTTCGGCAAGTCGTCGGCGGGTCTGTTCTACGGACTCGCGGGCGTCTGCGGATACGCGCTGATCGCGCTCGCGCTGGTCGCCGCGATCCGGACGCTGCTCGAGAAGGATCCGGTGATGCCAGGCGTGGTCGCGCTCGGCACCCTGATCGGCGTGTTCTCGCTGTCGACGCTGGCGCACCTCGCGGCCGGCGAATATCGCGTCCTGGGTCACGGACCCGGCGGTGCGATCGGCGAGCACACCGCCGAGATCCTGCGTGCGGTGATCAGCACCGCGGGGACTGCCCTCCTCGCGTTCGTCGGTCTGGTCGTCGCGGTGGTCGTCGCGACTCCGCTGCGCATGCGCGACGTGCTCGGGTATGTGGGGCGCGCCGGGATGACGGTCGGTCGCACGATGATGGCTGGCGTGTTCGCTTTCGGTCGGTTCTGGCGCGACGTGTTCCGCGCGATCCTGCCCGCGCGGGGTGAGTTCGACGAGGAAGAGGAAGAAGTCGAAGAGGACGACGTGCTCGAGATGCTCCCCGAGGAGGATGCGGCGAGCGCGCCGATCATCATCGAGAAGCCGGCAAAGAAGAAGAAGACGCCGCAGGGCACCGAGATCGATCTCGTGCCACCCGGCCCGGTGCTCGAAGCGAACAAGAAGAAGAAGGCTGCCGAGATCGTCGAGGACGATGAAGAAGTGGTGGTCGCGAAGGCGGAGAAGCCGCGCCGGGCTCGGATGGCCGCCGGCACGCAGGCACCGGATCTCGATGACGAAGAGCCGTTGAAGGTGGTGGCCGAGCCCAAGTCGGCAGCTCCCGGCGATGGCCCGCTGATCGTCGAGTCGAAGTTCAAGGGCGTCGACAAGGCGGCGATGGCGGCGAAGGAGAAGGCCGTCGAGGCCGAGCGCCAGACGTTCATCAAGCTCGGCGAGGGCGACTACAAGCTGCCTTCGATCCAGCTCCTCAACTACGACGCCAGCGCGCAGAACACGATCGACCGCACCGCGATGCTCGAGCTCTCGGCGAAGCTGACGCAGACGCTCGAGAACTACGGTGTCAAGGGCGACGTCGTCGCGATCCGTCCCGGTCCCGTCGTCACCATGTACGAGTTCGCGCCGGCTCCCGGTGTGCGCGTCAGCAAGATCGTCAACCTGTCCGACGATCTCGCGCTCGCCCTCGAAGCGCTCCGCGTGCGCATCGTCGCGCCGATTCCCGGCAAGGCCGCCGTCGGCATCGAGGTCCCGAATCGTCAGCGCGAGAAGGTGTTCCTCAAGGAGATCCTCGCCGATGACTCCTTCATGAAGGGTCGCGCGAAGCTACCGATCGCGCTCGGCAAGGACATCGAAGGCGGACCGGCGGTCTGCGATCTCGCGAAGATGCCGCACCTGCTGGTCGCCGGCACCACCGGCTCCGGCAAGTCGGTCGCGGTCAACGCGTTCATCACGTCGTTGATCTATCACTGCAGTCCCGAAGACGTCCGCATGATCATGGTCGACCCCAAGATGCTCGAGCTCTCGATCTACGAGGGCATCCCGCACCTGCTGTTGCCGGTCGTCACCGATCCGAAAAAGGCGAACCTCGCGCTGCGCTGGGCCGTCGAGGAGATGGAGCGTCGCTACGATCTGCTCGCGCATGCCGGCGTGCGCGACATCTCGACGTACAACGACAAGGTCGGCAAGCAGCTCGCGAAATTCGAAGCCGACAAGCTCCAGGCCGCCGCCGCTGCTGCTGCCGCCGCGCTCGAGGATGACGTCAGCAAGGCGATGGCCGCCAATTCGCCCGAGGAAGCCGACGCGCGAGAGAAGATCGTCACCGCGCCGCCGCATCGCCTGCCCTACATCGTGGTCGTGATCGACGAGTTCGCCGACCTGATGATGCAGGCCCCCAAGGACGTCGAGACCTCGGTCGCGCGAATCGCCCAGAAGGCACGCGCCGCCGGCATCCACCTGATCCTCGCGACGCAGCGTCCGTCGGTCGATGTCATCACCGGTCTGATCAAGGCAAACTTCCCGTCTCGCATCGCGTTCAGCGTCGCGTCGAAGATCGACTCGCGGACGATCCTCGATCAGTCCGGTGCCGAAGCACTGCTCGGTGCTGGCGACATGTTGTTCTCGGATCGCGGTGCCGCTCCGCAGCGTCTCCATGGCTGCTACGTCGACGAGGAGGAGATCCACAAGGTCGTCGCGTTCCTCAAGACGCAGGGTCGCCCGGTCTACAACCTCGACATCCTCAAGCCGCGCGAAGAGGAGTCCGAGGGTGGCGATGCGATGTCGATGCCGGGCGGCAAGTCCGACGACGATATGTACGACAAGGCGGTGTACATCGTGACCACGACGCGCAACGCGTCGATCTCGTGGGTCCAGCGCCAGCTGCGCATCGGCTACAACCGCGCCGCACGGATCGTCGAGGAGATGGAGAAGCAGGGCGTGGTGTCGCCGCCGGATCACACGAACAAGCGCGAAGTGCTGATCGGCGGGATCGAGATCGGCTAGGACTCAGCCACTCGCCCCTGTGTCGATCCCGGACGCGGACCTTTCGGGTTCAGCTCGGGCTCGATCAAACGCTCAGATCCACTGCGCCGGAGACTAGCGATACGGTGTGGCGCCGTCGCTATCGATCTCTTCGGTCATGTACTGGGGACCGATCGGGATGTTCTCCGGATCGGTGCAGAACCACTCGGTGAAGCCGCAGCGCTTGCAGATATAGGTCTCGAACATCCCGTGCCCCTCGTGAGCTTGTGGTGGCTCGACGACGATCTCGTTGGGAGCGAAGATCTTATAGTTGATCCCTAGAACGGCCGGATAGGTCGCGTACATCGGCGCATACGATGCAGCGTTGTCGTCCTGGATCTGGCTACCGCGTGTGGCTTCCACCGAGAGC
>JBBQJJ010000012.1:0-43320 GCA_038325805.1 Haliangiales bacterium | reverse complement strand
GACGCCACGTTGCACCTCACGCTCGACCTGCCGCTCTCACACGCTGCGAGGGCCTGCTTGACGCGCTTCTCCTGCTCGTCTTTACGCGCGACCGGATCCTTGATCGCGTCGAGCCCGCCCCGGATCTTGTCGCTGATCTCGGTGAATGCCTGTGCGACGTACACGCGCTCGGCCGGTCCGGCGGGTAGCTCCTCGGTGCGCGCCTTCGCGAGGAAGCCGCGCTCGACGAGGTTGTTCTCCGGTGTCGAGTTGACCTGCAACGCGCTCTGCACGCAGTGGTGGTTGGTGACGACCAAGCCATCACCCGACACGAACGAGGCCGAGCATCCACCGAGCCGCACGATGCTCGCGAGCGGTGAGCTCAGCGGATCGGCGAGCTTCGCGGGATCGAGCTTGACGCCGAGCTGGGTGAACGCCGTGGCGTGCCCCGGCAGCGTCATCTGTTGCGGCATCCACATCCCACCCGGATTGACGAAGGCGCGGCGCGCTTCGAGGGCTGGATCGACGGGCGGTGGCAGCTCGACGACGGGCTCGGGCTCGAGGTTCGTCGCAGGCGGCGCGGGCACCGTGCGAGAGGGAGTGGCGCCACCACACGATGCCAGCATCGAAACCACGAGCGCGAGTCTCATAGCCTCCGCATAGCACGGGCGACGTACCTCGTTCAGTACGAGCACCCAGACGATAGATTCAGACGAAACAAGCTTTCTATCGAACCGCGACTTAGCCTCCGGGCCATGTACGCGATGGCGATGGAGTCGTGGTCGAGCAAGCAGCTGACGCGTGTCGAGCTGGACACCCCGAAGCCTGGCAAGCACGAGGTGCGCGTCGCCATCAAGGCGATCGGCGTCAACCCCGTCGACTGGAAGATGCGCAGCGGCGTACCGATCCGGACGCTGGTGCGTGCGATCCGGCCGTTTCGCGGGCCGCGCGGGCCGATCATCCTCGGCGTCGACTTCGCCGGTGTGGTCGAGGAGGTTGGCAGCGAGGTCGACGGGATCACGGTCGGCCAGCGCGTCGTCGGCGGCACCGACTTCTCGCGCGGCCAGCACGGCAGCTACGCGGACACCGTGATCGTGCGCGGTGATCAGGTCACCGGGTTGCCCGACAGCATGAGCTTCGAGATCGCCGGCTCGTTGCCCGTCGCCGCGGTGACGGCATGGATGTCGCTCAACGAGTTTCGCGTGATCGGTCCCGGGAAGCGCGTGTTGATCCTCGGCGCATCGGGCGGCGTCGGCCAGTTCACCGTGCAGCTCGCGAAGCACGACTGTCGCGCGGAGCTCGTCGTCGGCGTGTGCTCGGGAAAGAACGCCGCGATGGTCGAGAAGCTCGGGGCCGACGTGGTGATCGACTACACGAAGGGTGATCCGTTAGCGCTGGCGAAGGAGCACGGCCCGTTCGACGTGATCGTCGATTCCGCGGGCGGTTATCCGGGGCGGAAGTGCCGCGGCTTGCTCGCACCGATGGGCCGACACGTGATGGTCGCAGGTGATACGCCGCTCGCGATGGCGCAGGTGATGGTGCCCCCGTTCACGTCGCGCCCGATCCTCGGCAAGCCCACCCGGCGCAGGTTGTCGGCGGTCGTCGATGCGGTCACCGCGGGCCATCTCCAGGTCTCGATCGCGGAGCGCTTCCCGCTCGAGGAGGTCGAGAAGGCGCACCAGCTCAGCGAGACCGGGCGGATGACCGGCAAGATCGTGATGCTGCCGTGATCAAGCTCTCGTCGAGCGCGCCCGCGGAATCGCGTATATTCGCGACATGATGACGAGGGTGCTGCTGGTGTTTGCGATCGCCGGCTGCGGCGAAGTCAAAGACGCGCCGATCGATGGAGCCGCCGATGATGGCGCGCGGAGCGACGGCCCGTCGGATGGCCCACCCGTCGCAGCGTGCGATCTCGCGAAGCCGTTCGGCGCTGCCGTGGTCGTTCCGAACCTGCACAACGCGTTCTTCAACGACACCCACGCCACCCTGTCTGCCGACGAGAAGACGATCTTCTTCGCGTCGGATCGCGACGGTGGTGGCAGTCCCGGCGCGCCGATCTTCCACCTCTACTCGGCCACGCGCACGTCCGCGGATGCCTCGTTCGGTGCACCTGCGCTCGTCGGCACGCTGTTCTCACCGGAAGGCGAATCGCACCCGACGGTGAGCGCCGACGGGAACACGGTGCTGTTCGATACGTTCCGCGACGTCCCCGGTGGCGGGGTGGTTCACATCTTCACGGCGACGCGCAGCAACGTCGCGGTCGACTTCGGGACACCGACGTTGATCGACGGAGAGTTCATGATCATGCCCAGCCTGACCGTGGACGGCGGTCTGCTCTACACGGCGAACCTGCAGACGGGGCGGCTGTCGCGCTTGGAGAAGGTCGGCAACGGCTTCGGCCCGGCCCAGAACGTCAACATCCCCGGCAGCACGTCGGTCGTCTCGCCGGTCACCAACGATGACCTGACGATCTTCGTCGGTCTCGGCGATTCGCAGGGCGCCGAGATCGCGGTGACCACGCGACCGACCATCACCGACGCGTTCCCGGCACCGACCCAGGTCGTCGAGCTCAAGACTGCCGCCACGTTCGCCGAGCCGAGCTGGCTGTCGCCGAATGGATGTCGGCTGTATCTGACCTACGGCGACAGCGGCGGGAAGACCACGATCCACGTCGCGACGCGCCCGGAATAGCGACGAGGTTCGACGTGCGTCGTCGCGTGTGATTCGCGACCGTGACGATGCGTTCACGAATCGCAGGTAACTCCGCGAAGCTGCGATCGGTCCTCGACGTGCAGTCGGCATGGGCGTGCGTCGACTTGGTGTTGTCATCCTGGCCGCGTGTGGTGGCGGCTCCCACGCGAAACCGAAGGCTCCCGTCGAGGACATCAAGCCGGAGCCGGATCCGTACATGGAGTGGCACGCGGCCGAGCCGAAGTCGCCGACCCAGACGTTCCGCACCACCAAGTTCGAGCCCCCGCAGCAATGCGGTCAGGGTCCGTACCGGATGGTCGTCGAAGCGAGCGGCGCGAAGTTCTCCGAGGGCATGTCGGTCACGATCTGCACGAACCACGCGTTCAAGGGCAGCCTCTCGTATCTGACCCCGCAGGACCGGGGGAGGAAGAGTGAGTCGGGGTTCGGGTTCACGCAGGACAAGCACCACGAGAAGTGCCGCGTCGACGGCGTGGGCCTGGTGACGCCCGTGGCCTCGGGTGGAGGCAGCAGCAAGCCGGTCGCGAGCAAGGGGACGCGCAAGGCGGATCCGGGAGCCGTCGCAGCACCGGTCGCGGTGGAGCTGCACGGCGACATCGTGACGACGACCTCGCGATGTCCAAAGGGGCAACAGGAGGTCTCGGTGATCAACACCGACACGATCGGCACTCCAGACGCGACCTCGGCGGTGTGGGGCAAGGGCCGCGTGGTGATCGAGATCTGGAGCGAGCTGCCGAACGATCTCGCCGGCGCCGCGTTCTTCGTCCAGCAGCGCGGGGTGCCCGACGGCGTCACCTCGGAGACGTGGAGGGCATACCGCCTCGCGCACGACGCCTGGTTCGAGGGGTACGACGACGCGCTCGCGCGCTCGCGTGCTGCGGGCCACAAGTGGACGTCCTACGAAAACGCCGAGGCGACGAAGCAGCCACCCGCTGCGCGCGCCGAGGTGCAGGCGCCGAAGCCATCGCAACACGCCGCGTGGATCCCGGGCTACTGGAGCGACGCGGATGGCTGGGTGTGGAGCGCCGGGTTCTGGCGCGTGCCGAAGGAAGACATCGAGCAGGAGAAGACCGTCGAGGCGCCGACCCCACCGCCCGTGCACGAGGTCGAGGCCGCACCGCAACCCGAGGTCGCCTACTACACGGCGCGCAAGGCGGTGTGGACGCCGGGCTACTGGATGTGGAATGGCGCGGGCTACCTGTGGATCGTGGGGAGCTGGAGAATCCCCGAGACGACGGGCATGACGTGGGTCGCGCCGACGTGGCGGCCGAGTCGCCGCGGCACGTCGATCTACGTGCCGGGTGGCTTCGTTCGGCTTCGTCGCCGCTGACGCGGTATAAGGCACGAGTGCGCTGGCTCGTGGTGTTCGTCGTGATCAGCTGTGCGAGCTCGCCGCCCGAGCCGGTGACGATCAAGAAGCACGCGTTGCCCGGCTGGGCGATGTTACCGGCGCCGAGCGCCTCCAAGGCCAAACCCGTGCCGTGGGTCTCGGATGGGCGGCCGACGCTGCTGCTGTTCACGGCGTCGTGGTGTCCGACGTGCCCGGCGAGCATCCTCACCGACGTCTCGCTCGCAGAGGCCTACGGCGACAAGTTCCAGGTCGGCATCGCGCTCGTCGAGAACTCCGACGAGGATTTCATGGCGTCGACGATGGCCACGCTGTTCGGCAACGTGCCGGTGTGGACCGCGAAGAGCGTGGCTCCACTCCAGGCCGCGTGTGGTGCGGCCGAGATCCCACTCGCATGCGTGGTGGACAAGGGCCGCGTGGTGTTTCGTGGTTCGGGGGTGACAGCGCGGCACGTGCTCGACGCCTACGCACAGAGTCGTGCGATGGAGACCGCGGCCGAGATCCTCGGTGGTCGTGCGCGCGCGATCGCGAAGTTGACGATCGGCGTGACGGAGCGCGAGGACATCGACGAGATCGTGAAGCTGACGCAGCGCGATCCGGGCTGGCAGAACACGATGGCGTACACGCTCGCCGCGCGCCGTGAAGCGGGACCCACGGACATGTCCCTCGCCGTCGAGCTCGCGCACTCCGTCGTCGCCTCGGAGGGCGGCCTCGACTACGCGCACCTCGACAACTACGCTCTCGCACTGTCGAAGGCGAACCTGCCGGAGCATGCGGCCGCGGTGTGCTGGCGCGTCCTCGCGCTCTGCAAGTCGGTCTACTCGGAGTGCATGATCGAGAAGCGCCGCGCCTACGCGTACATCTACTACGCGAAGGAAACGGGCCTGCAGTGGCGGCCTCTATAGAGGACGAATGGTTGTGGGGCTGGGATGACACGCCTGGGATCGTGTCGGTGTGGGCGGAGGGCGATGGCCTGGTGCACGTGTGGCGGCGCGTCGAGGGCGAGCTGGTGTACGAGCAGGCGCGGTTCCGGCCGTGGGTGCTGACGTCGACGATCGACGGGTTGTCGTCGAACGTGACGACGCGCGAGCTGAGTGGACTGGGCGAGCTGCGCTTCGTGGTGCGCGGCGATGACATGAGATCGTTGTCGGCCGCGGTGCTCTCCGCGGCGACGAAGCGTGGGCGTTCCGTCGGGCACCTGCGCGATCTCGACAACGAAGTGCTCGTGCTGGCACCCGAGGAGCAATACCTGGTCGCGTCGGGGCGCACGTACTTTCGAGGGTTGGGGTTCGACGATGTTCGCCGGGTGCAGATCGATCTCGAGACCACCGGGCTGGATCCCCAGCGCGATCGGATCTTCTTGATCGCGGTGCGCGACCATCTCGGCGGTGTGGAGCTTCTCGAGGACGAGGATGAAGCGAAGCTGATCTCGTCGCTGGTGGCAAAGGTCCGTGCCCTCGACCCCGACGTGATCGAGAACCACAACCTGCACGGCTTCGATCTCGCATTCCTCGATCGACGCGCGAGGTTGCGCGGAGTGCCACTGGCGCTTGCGCGGTTCGGACCGCCGGGACTCAAGCAACGTGCCGCGCGGCGAGGGGTGGCCGCGGGCGAACGCAAGATCCGGTTCGTCGCGCCGGGGCGCGAATTGATCGACACGCTCGACGCGGTGCGAGGCGGAGGCTTCGCGACGCGCGAGCTGAGTGGCCATGGGCTCAAAGGCGTGGCGCGACACCTCGGGATCGCCGGCGCCGATCGCGAGCACATCCGAGGCGATCAGATCCACGAGGTCTACACGCGCGATCCCGAGCGGGTGAAGCGCTACGCGAGCGCGGACGTCGAGGAGGTCGCCGGCATCTCGCGCATGCTCGGCGGTGCCGCGTTCGCCCTCGCGCGGATGGCGCCGCGTCGCTACGAGCGGCTGGCGGATGCCGGTCCGGCGACGGGCGTGATCGATCCGCTGCTGGTGCGTGCGTATCTGCGGAGCAACCAGGCACTGCCCGCGCACGTCCCCGGTGATGGCACCACGCACACGGGTGCGGCACTGCACCTGTTCGCGGCGGGGGTCGCGCGGCGCGTGGTCAAGGCGGACGTCGCGAGCCTGTACCCGTCGCTGATGCGGCAGTACCGGATCGGGCCGGCGCGCGATCGGATCGGGGCGTTGCTCGCGCTGGTGGATCGACTCGTCGACCAACGGCTCGCCGCGAAGGCTGCCGCGAAGCTCGCGACGGATCCGGCGGAGCGCCACACCCACGAGGCGATGTCGGCGGCGATGAAGCTCGTGATCAACTCGGCGTACGGGTACCTCGGGGCCGGCGGGCTGACGCGGTTCTCCGATATCCACGCCGCGAACGAGGTGACTCGCCGTGGTCGCGAGACGCTCGACCTGATGTGTCGCGAGCTCGCGGCACGTGGAGTGACGCTGATCGAGGCGGATACCGACGGCGTGTACTTCTCGGTGCCCGACGCCTGGACCGCCGAGGACGAGAGCCGTGTGGTCGAGGAAGTGGGAGCGTTGTTGCCGCCGCGCGTGCAGCTCGAGCTCGAGGGTCGCTACGCGGCGATGCTGTCGCACGAGCCGAAGAACTACGCGCTGCAGGGCGACGGCGAGCTGATCCTGCGCGGCGTGGCGTTCCGCTCGAGTCGCTCCGAGCCGTTCGGCGAGCGCTTCCTCCGCGAGGCGATCGCGAAGCTGTTCGCGGAGGACGTGGCTGGCGTGCGCCACCTGTTCCTCGCGACGGTGACTGCGTTGCGGCGGCGCGAGCTACCGACGTACGACGTGTCATCGCGCGTGCGGCTGACCAAGACGCCGGCGCAGTACCTCGCGATTCGCGAAGGCCGGCGCGAGCTGACGTACGAGGCGATGCTCGCGAGCGGGCGCACCGACTGGACGATCGGCGAGCGCGTGCGCGTCTACCGGACGGCGCGTGGCATAGGGGCGGTGATCGACGAACCCGAGTCCGATGCACCGCCGTCGGACGATCCGCGCGACTACGACGTCGATCACTATGCGCGGATCCTGCGCGAGCAGTTCGCTTCGCGGCTCGTGCGTGCGCTTGCCCCTGACGACCATGCCGCCGTGTTCGCCGATCCGGATCAGTTGTCGCTGTTCGCGCGCTCGCTCACCGAGGCACGCCCCATCCTGACGCCGATGCGAGCCGGTGATCCCGGCCGCGAAGCGGACGAGTAGCCTCGCGAACCGCAAGCCTAGCGGACGCGGCCATGCAGGAAGCTGATCGTGTTGGGTGCGAACACGCTCGAATTCCGCGCGCGAGCTTCACCCGACGTCACACCCTCGGTCACCGACCACGTCGGTTCCTCGTCGGGGCCGAGCACGTGGAGACCACTCTGCAGCAGGTGGATCGTGTGGGTGTGGCCGGCGGCGCGACAGCCGAAGAACCGTGTCCACCGCCGTGCGAAGTCGTGGCCGGCGTCGGTCCCGAACACGTCGCAACTGCGAAACCACCACAGCGATTGCGGAGTCAGGTGCGCCCTGATCGCGGCGAGGCGCGGGTTGTGATGGTGGTGTGGTTCGAGGGCGCCGGCATCGAGCTTCTCGTGCTCGATGAACACGCCGCCCCAGCGCCCGTGCCCCCAGAACTGGATCTCGGCGATGGGTTGATCGCGCGAGACCTCGACCAGCCAATCGAGCCCTTCACTCCAGCTCGCCGCGCCGTACCAGTGATCGATGCGACCGAGCCGCTGATAGAGACGACCACCGGCGGCCCACGCGTGACTGAGCCCGGGACGAAACCGACCGCCGCGACACGTGCGATCGAACAGCATCAACCGGAGCTCGGCCACACCCGAGCATACGGCGTCGGACCCGCTGCATCTAACCGATCGTCGTGCGTCAGCGTGACCGGTAGATCCACGGTTCGGTCGGTAACTTCGACAGATCGGGCAGCGAACAGTCCCGATACACCGGATGGGCGCGATCGAGGTTGAGCGGGTTGCCCGAGCCCTTGCATGGCAGGTTGCCGACGGTTTCCGGGAGCCGCGTCACGAATCCCTGGTGCTTGACCATCCACCAGTACGACGGCCACTCGATCGGGAACACCAGCGTCGAGGCCTGCGCGCGTCCGAGGCCGTCGTGCGCGGGCTCGAACGTCGTCTTGAACACGCGCTCGATCGCGATCTTCTCGAGGTCGTAGCCCGGACGGTTGAGAAACTTCATGCGCTTGACGACGCCGCGATCGTCGATGTCGAGATACATCCACGCGCGCGTCCAGGCGTCGTGCTCGATCGCTGCGCCGCTGTACTTCGGTGCGGTGCGCACCCCTCGACCGTCCACGCTGCGAGGCTCCGCCGGCTTCCAGCCCGGTGCGTGGTCGCGGATGATGATCGTCTCGCCCCGCATCACGCGTGGCTCGTCTGCGAAGGCCGGCGCTGCGAGGACAGCCAACAAGACGACGGTCAGGTTGCGCATCCGCCAACTGTGCCCGATTCAGCGTGCGTCGTACGCAGAGCGGTCTTTACACGCGCTGACGAGCGCACGATGACGCCACGGCGCTCGGTGTCGCAGGTCAGGGCAACAGGCGGCTGATCCACGCAAAGCGGCCGGACTTGTTGCCCTCCATGGCCTGCTGGTGACGCCGAGCAGCGCGATGTTCGCGACCAGGTTGGCGGTGCCCAACACGGCGGTCGCCTTGCTGAGCGCGACGGTTCTGCCACCGTCGTCAGTGGCCTCGCCTGTTTGTTGAATGAGATCGATGCAGATCTCGCTCCACGCCGACATTTTCCGAGGACGGCCTGCGATAGCGTTCGCTATGGCCAAGGCGAAGCAGGCGAAGCAGGCGAAAGCGAAGAAGGCACCCGCGAACAAGGCGGCGAAGAAGCCCGCCGCGAAGAAGTCGGTGAAGAAACCGGCGAACAAAGCCGCGCCGAAGAAAGCCGCGCCGAAGAAAGCCGCGCCGAAGAAGGCCGCGCCGAAGAAGGCCGCACCGAAGAAGGCCGCACCGAAGAAGGCCGCACCGAAGAAGGCCGCTGCGAAGCCATCACCGCCGAAGGCCGTGAAGGCTCCCAAGGCTCCCAAGGCTCCCAGCGCGGCGAAGCCGACAATGGATGCGTCGGGCTCGTCGAAGGACGCCGTGATCGCCCAGTTCCGCGACTTCTACAGCGCCGCCGAGTGGACCGAGGACAAGATCCTCGCGACCGATCCGAATGGCTTCGATCTCGATCCGGGTCCGTTCTACGAACAACTCGGCGAGCAGTACAATGTCGCGGACGATCCCGACAACGAGAACTTCGGTGGCTTCGGTGGCACGGTCGCGCAGACGATCGCGTTCATCGACAAGCAGCGCGATGGTGTGAAGGCGAGCGTCGACGACGGCTGGGACGATGTGGAAAGCAAAGCCGCGCCTGCTGCTGATGTAGACGACGACGATGATGGCGATGATGACGACGATGACCCCGCCCCGGCCGCCGTCGTGGCAGAGGACGAGGATGACGAGGACGAGGATGACGACGATGACGACGCTGCCCCGGCTGCCGTCATGGCGGATGACGAGGATGACGACGCTGCCCCGGCCGCCGTCGTGGCGGATGACGAGGACGATGCGCCGGTGGTTGTTGACGCTGAAGACGACGCTGCACCGAGCGCCGACGTCGAAGACGACGACGACGAGTAGACCGTCGGCCGACGCCGAGTCGGGCTTGTTGTCTACCAACAAGTCGTACGGAAGGTGTGGAACTCGAGGCGGCGGCCCGTAAGCTAGCGGCGATGTCGAAGTCGCGTGGCGGGCTGATGATCGGCGGCGTGGTCGCGCTGATCGCGGTCCTCGTGTGGTGGACGCAGCGCGGTGGGTCCGGCGAGTCCGCCACGGGCGATGACGGAGCGGAGGTCGCGAAGGGATCGTCGGGCAAGGACAAGCGCTCGACGATACGCACCACGTCGCCGAAGCGCGCCGGCCAGAAGATCGCCGGGACCGTGTTGCGCGACGGAGCACCCGTCCCCGGCGCGACGGTGTCGCTGATCCGAGGCATCGCGACACGCGCCCTCCATCAGGCGAAGACCGATGCCTCCGGCCGCTTCGATCTCGGCGAGCAGCCGGCCGAGCGGTACTCCGTCGTCGCCGAGAAACCGGGCGCGACGCGAGGCCTCGTCTACGTCGATCTGCGCGATGCCGTCGCCAGGCCCTCGCCGGATCAACTGCGCCTCGTCCTGCACGCTTGCGATGCGGCGCTTCACGGGATCATTCGCGATGCGTCGGGCGGCCCGATCGCGAAGGCACGCGTCGGGGCCTCGCCCGGCGGTCAGGGCATCGAGTCAGCCGACGACGGCAGCTACGAGGTCTGCGTGCCGGTGGGCGACGGCAGCGTGTGGGTGGATGCCGATGGCTACGCACGCGTGCGCGAGCAGGTCGTCGCGTACGGTCGTGTACGCCGCGACTTCGAGCTCGTGCCCGAAGCCGTGGTCACCGGGAAGGTCGTGCGGGCCGACGACAAGCGCGCTGTGCCCGGTGCACGCGTCACGCTGACGTCGGAGCCCGCGATGACGGGTGATGGCTCGACGTGGGAAACGACGACCGCCGACGAGGACGGCCAGTTCCGGATCGACGGCTTGCTGCCGGGCCGTTACATGGTCACCGCGAAGGCGGACCGGATGGCGACGCGAGAGCCCGCGCGTGTGCTCGCGGAGGTCGGCACACCTGCGGAAGCGCTCTGCGAGCTGGTCCCTACCCTGGTGATCGCCGGCAAGCTGCTCGAGAAGGGCACGGCGACGCCGGTCGTCGGCGCGCAGGTCCAGGTCTACTCGATGGAGGTCTCGCAAGGCGATCCGTCGAACGCACGCACGCAACCCGACGGCACCTTCGAGCTCGAGCACCTGTTCCCGAGCACGTATCGCGTGATGGTCTACGACTACACGATCAAGGCCACCACGATCGAGCTTGGCACCGAGGACAAGCGCGATGTCGTGCTCGAGGTCGAGGCGCGGTCCACGCTCACCGGTCGCGTGACGTACCGCGGGCAAGCTGTCGACGGTGCGTTCGTCCGAGGCAGTGGCGGCACTTCGACGACCGACGTCGACGGGACGTACCGCCTGCGCCTCGAACCGGGTGAGCAAGCGATCTATGCCGAGTCGAAGCGGCTCGGCGCGTTCGCCACCGACAAGAAGCTGACGCTCGCCAAGGCAGAGCACCGCACGAAATTCGACATCGAGCTCGATCTCGCCGGTGCGATCGAAGGCAGCGTTGTCGACCAGGCCGGCAAGCCCGTTGGTGGCGTCGCGCTCGAGTTCTCGCTGATCAATGGCCGCGACTTCGGGGCGGCGACCACCGCCGAGGACGGCACGTTCAAGGTCGGCGCGCTGTCCGGCGGTGGCAACTACGGCTTTCTGGTTCGCTCGCTCGACGGCGCGCTGAAGTTTCCGCCCCTCGAAGGCAAGCGGTTCCCGCCGATCGCCGTCGCGGATGGGAAGACGCGCGTGACGGGCGTGCGTGTCGCGATCCGTTACGAGCGCAAGGCGATCGCGGGGCGCGTACAGACCACCAAGGGCGCACCGCTTCCCGACGTGCTGGTGCGAGCAGAGGGCTCGAAACGAAGCTGGAGCGCGGCCTCGGTGCGCACCACGGTCGATGGCACCTTCGTGTTTCGAGATCTCCCCGACGGCACGTACACGGTGCGCGCGACCGGTACGCGCGGGACGGCCTTCGTCGACAGCGTGGCCGCGGGCCGGCGCGATGTCGTGATCTCGATCCCCGAGCCCGGCACCATCGCGGGCACGGTCGAGGGATTCCCCGCTCAGGTGGTCGTGATGGCGTACAGCTCGCGCGAGCGTGCCGAGCTGCGGACGTCGGTGAAGGACGGGAAGTTCGAGCTCCGCAACGTTCCACCGGGCGAATACAACGTGGTGGCGTTCGCCGTGGGCGATCACGCGACCGTCGAGGTCAACGTGGTAGAGGGAGCGACGGCCACCGTCCAGCTGAGAGCGCGTGCGTCGGGCTCCGTCACCGGCACCGTCGTCGACGAGGCCGGCGCACCAGTCGCCAATGCGCGCTGCCACCTCGACGGCGGCCCCAACGTGTCGAGCGACGCGAGCGGGAGCTTCCGCATCGCGAAGGCCGTGATCGGCGACCATCGAATGCGGTGCAGCCACGCCGATCGCAAGCTGTACGGCCGCCTGGATGTCGAGGTCGAGGCCGACAAGGCCATCACCGTCATCATCACGGTCAAGCCGGAGATCGAGCGCAAGCGAGGCGTCGTCGGCTTCCAGGCCAACTACCAGCTCGAAGAGACCGTGGTCTCCGCGGTCACACCGGGAGGTCCTGCCGATCGCGCCGGACTTCAGATCGGCGACGTCCTGATCAAGTACAACGACGACGAGGCCGGGCCCGGGGTCGCGGAGATCCTCGCGGAGCTCGGCCCCGGCGCGGTCGTCAAGCTGACCGTCGAGCGCAACGACAAGCAGCAGGTGCTGACGCTGACGCTCGGGGCGCCTTAGGTAGCTCGACGTCGAGTACGACCTCGAAGCTCTACCGATTCCGATGACAGATCGAGCTGCTCTTCAATTCAACACCGCGAACGAGCACATCGCCGCCGTGCCGTCGCTGATCGCGCGGACTCGGCGCGAGTCGGGATCAAGGTCCTCGCGACCCCACCAAGCGTAATCGTTATAACGATTGTTATAACGACTCTCGCCATAACCGTCGTTGTAACGAACGTTCGTCGAGGACGTGTGCGGGTGTCAGCTAACGCGTACTCATAGGTGATCACTTCAAGGACGGCCTCCGACGGTGAGCAGGCCGGTCCGGAGTCGGCCGATCTTTCGATCGCGGGTGGCGGCATTGTCCTTAGCCGTCGCCGAGCTCCCGCCGGTTCTGGTTCACATCGATCGGCACCAACAAGAAGATCACCGCGATCTGAAACGCGCCCAGCCCGAGGTACGTGCCAGCGGTGCCGAGCGACTCGGTGAGCGGACCCGCGAGCTTGCTGCCGAGCGTGCGCCCGAGGTTTGACAGCGCCATGTACGCGGTGAACTGCGACGCGGCCACTGCCGGCCACGACACGCCCATCAGCAACGCGAACAGCGACGCCGACAGCGTGCCGAGGAACAGCTCCTGCGCGCAGACGTACGCGTAGATGAAGTTGCCGTCGCCCCACATCGACGCACCGAGCCCGAACGCGAGGAACGTCAGCCCGAGCAGGACCGACGCGATCGCGACCATCCTCTTGTGGCCGACGCGATCGGCGAGCCAACCACCGACGACGGATCCCGAGAGCCCGAGCACGAGTGGCAGCCCGCCCATCATCTGGCCGAACTCCTCTTGCTTCCAACCGAGCTTCTTCATGAGCAGCACGGTGAACACGGCGCCCAGCGTCTGCGCGGCGAGGATCGAGCAGATCGCGAGGACGGCGGCCACCAACGGAGATCGCCGAGAGAACGCCTTGAGCAGATTCTTCAGGAGGTTCGGACGTGGGACATTGGCGACGCGTTCGCGTGTCCGCAGCGAGAACAGCGCATCGCCCGGTCGCTCGCGGAGGAGCAGCGGCAACATCATGATCGCGCCGAGCGCCACGGCTTGCGCGAGCAAGGCGACCTCGAGACTCGACGAGCCGAGCAGCGTCGACAACCCCGCGCCACCGAACATCACGCCGAGATAGCTGCCGCCGTACATCAGCCCGTTCGCGAAGCCGCGCTCTTGCTCGGGCAGGAGGTCCACGGCGAGCGCGTCGACGGAGACGTCCTGCAGCGACGCGAACACGTTCGCCGTGAAGATCAACCAGCCCATCAGCTCGAGATGATCCTCGGGCGACGGCACGGCCATCATCGTCGCGGCGGCCAGCACGAGCAGGAGTTGTGCACCGATGATGAACGGCCGGCGCCGGCCCATCCGCGAGTGCGAGAATCGATCGACGAGCGGCGCCCACAGCCACTTGAACGCCCACGGCAGCATCGCGAACGCCGTCAGGTCACCGACGTCACCCTCGGAGGCGCCGTGTGTCGCGAGGTACGCCGCGAACGTCACCGTGACGAAGCCGTACGGAATGCCCTGCGCGACGTACAGCGCGGTCATCACCGTCAGCCGCAGGATCTTGCGCTCGGCGATCGCGATCACTCCGCCACTTCCACGGCCGGACTCTACGAGCAGGCACCTTGCATGTACAGTCGCCCATGCGGGCTCCGGTCGTGTTCGAGGATCACCAAGGCGCCAATTCGCCGAGCTCGGCGACTCGATGCTTGTCTACACCGTCACGGTCACGGTCTTCGAGGCGAGCATCGCCCCGTCCGTCATCCGCGCGACGTCGAAGATCGAGCGCGCCTGCTCCGCACTGCTCAGCCCACCGGCGATGTTGTCGCTCGATAGCGTCGTATCCGGCTGGCCGTAGCTCGAGTACTCGGCGTGGCTGGCGAAGATCCCCGCCGTGATCGATTCGGGGAAGAACAGCTGCGAGACCTTGGTCGAGCTGTTGCCGTTCTTGATCTGGAAGTGGATGTGGACGGCGCGCCCGCGGTACCAGCCGGGGAAGCAGGTATCGAAGAACACGACGCCGTCCGCATCGGTGACCTGGACGCCTCGCATGAAGTCGTCCGCCGAGTACGCGGGCTGCGCGAGGCACATCCCGGGGTTTGGCGTGACGCCCGAGTAGCTCCCCTCGAGGTTGGTGTGCCAGATCTTGACCGTCACACCCGCGAGCGGGTTGCAGCTCGAATCGATCACGCGCAACGCGAGCCGCACCGGCAACCCGGAAAAGCCTTCGGAGATATCTTCGCGCGACAGCTCGGTCGCGGTCGTACACGGACCCTCGGTGGTCGACCCGACGAGCAAGCACGAGCTCGCAGCGGCGGTGAACGGATCCGGGTACACCGCCTTGTCGGTCATCGCCACCGTTCCACCCGTCGCCCAGTCCGATCCCGAGACATCGGGGACCGAGCCGTCGGTGCTGGCCGCCGAATCGACGGTGGTCTCGCCACTGTCCCGACTACACGCGTCGAGCAGGGGTACCGCGGCAGCGGCGTAGTAGAGGCGGCGGAGCAGGTCGCGACGGTTCATCAGCGTGGACATCAGGTCTCCCGTTACCTGGAAGTCGTTCGAAGCCTACCGATCCTTCGGGTCTGCAGCGAAGTGAAATCTGCGGACGCAAAACAGCCGACGGGTTCCCGCCGGCTTTGTCAGGTAACTCGCTGGCTTACTTGGCCGAGCGCGTCATGCCGAACTTGTCCTCGGAGGGACCCTTCTCGGCGTCACCCTTGACGTCGAAGTTCGCGGTGTTCTCGCCGGCCTTGATCGTGATCTCCGATTCGGCGGGCGAGGTGGAGAACTCGCTCCACACCTTCACCTTGTACTTGCCAGCGGCGAGCTTGTTGAACTTGTATTCCTTGCCCGGCTCGACGACGACGTACGCTGGCGCGTCGACGACGAAGATGAACGACGCCATCTTCGCGTGGATGTTGCAACCGAGGCGGACCATGCCCGGCTTGTCGAACTTGAGCTCGCGGGAATCGCCGTCCTTGTAGAGCCCGACGTCGAACTTCTTGGTCGCCGACAACGAGAACACGTTGTGATAGATGCCGTCGTAGTTCGGGAACGCGACGGTCGATCCCGGCGGCACTGCGAGCAGGCGCGGGAGGAACGTCTTGTCGCGCTGCTCGACGGTGCGGACCTTCGCGGTGCGCTTCGGGTAGCCACCGGCGGTCGGGTACAGCATCACCATGCCGACACCGTTGAGCGGCTTGCCGTCGACGGTGACGTTGCCCTTGAGCGCGCCCGGTCGCTTCGCGTTGGGCTCGTCGTCCTCGGAGTTACCCGCGAGCTTGGGCTGCGGCGGTGCATCCTTCGGCGCCTTCTTGAGTGGCGTGTCGATGCGCGGCGGCGCGCCTTCACGGAACGCGGGCACCGCGGCGACGACGGCCTTCGCGCCGACGAGGATCTCGACCTTGCTGAACAGCTGGTCGGCGTAGTTCCGCTGACCGCGCTTGGCAGCGAGGAGCGCAGCCTCCATCACGACCTTCGCTTCCTTGTCGGACAGCTTGGTGGCGACCTCGGCAGCGATCTTGAGCGCGGCTTCGGGAGCCGGCTTGAGGCGCTCCTTCTTGGTCACGATCTGGGGCTGCAGCGGACCGAGCGCGCCGAGCAGCTGATCCTTCTCTGCCTTCGGGACCTTGAACTTGTCGAGCGTCTTGACGAGGTCCTCGACCAGCGCGACGAACTCTTCGTCCACCAGCTCCATGCCGGCGTGCGACTCCTCCATGCCTTGCCCCGTGTACTTGCACGGGCCGCCGGTCGCCATGCACACGAACTCGACGAGCAGCTTGTTGAGCTTCGGAATGTCCGTGTTGAAGAAGCGGAGGTTGATCCGCGCGTCGGCCGCGAGGTTGCCGATGAAGTCATCGACGACCGCCTGCACGGCCTTCTGTCCGCCGAGGCGTTCGTAGAGCGGCTTGTTGCTCGCTGCACCCCCCTTGTCAGCGGGACCAGCGCCGTCCTTGCCATCAGTCATCGTTGTGGTCGCGTCGCCGCCACCAGGGCCGGTCGACTTCTTCTTATCTCCACCACCACCACAAGCAATCAATACCGTCGCGAGCAAAGCCAGCTTCTTCACGAGTCCTCCGTTGCGCACAATTACGTGCGGGCACGATACCCGGATCACTTGTCGAATCCCATTAGATCACCGGTACTTCAAAAAGCCGGTCCTGAACTGACGCCGCTGACGAGCCGATCGGTATCGTGGTTCGTATGGACGCTGTGCGAACCAAGAGGGGTCTCGTGAAACACCAAGCTTTGAAAGCATCTGGAGGGCTTGCAGTCGCGCTCGCGCTGCTCGCCCCCACCCATGCCCGCGCCGCTGACTGCACCAGCAATCCGACGCCGGCCTGCCATCTCGCCGAGGGCAACAAGCTCGTCAAGAGCAACCCGAAGCAAGCCGCCGTCGAGTTCCTGGCGTCCTACAAGCTCGACGAGCGGACCGACACGCTCGAGCTCTACGCCGTCGCTCTCGAGGCCGACAAGCAGACCGCGCTTGCAGGCGAGACCTGGGAGCGGATCGTCAAGTATCGCGAGAGCGAGCTGACCGCCGCGAAGGAGCAGAAGAAGAGCGCCACCGCCGCGCAGCGCAAGCTCGATGGCGCCACCAAGGCCGTCAAGAAGCTCGAGGCGACCACCGCGAAGGTGCGCATCAAGCTCAACCCCGGTCCGCCGCCGAAGATCACCCGCGACGGCAACGAGGTCGACGCGAACAAGGAGATCTGGGTCAAGTCGGGTAGCGACGAGCTGGTGTTCACGTTCAGCGACGGCTCCAGCGTGCCGGTCCCCGTGAACCTGAAGGTGGGCGAGAACGTCCGGATCGACGCGCCGAAGCCGAGACCGGTCGAGCCGCCGAAGCCGGTCGACGTGCAACCCCCACCCGTCGTCACCAAGGACCCGGAGCCTCCCGTCGTCGGGATGACGGAGCCGGACGTCAGACCGCTGCCTCCAGGTCCCTCCGAGACGCAGCCGTCGAACTTCAAGCGCAACCTCGGCTACGGCCTGATCGGTGGCGGCGTGATCCTCGCCGGCGTGGCGACCACGTTCGCGATCGTCGCCAGCAACAGGTTCTCCGACGCGAAGGATGCCGGCTGCGATGACGACGCGAACTGCCCTGCGGGTCGCGCGACCAACCTCGCCGAGCAGTCCAACGACAATGCTCGGGTCGCTCAGATCACCGGCATCGGCGCGGCCGCGCTGATCGGCACCGGCGTCACGCTGTGGCTCCTCCACAAGAAGGAAGCCAATCGCTCCAGCATGACCATCAATGTCACGGGTAAATCGGCTGGCTTCGGATGGAGGTTCTAAGATGAACAAGCTCGTATTGCTTTCGCTTGCCCTCGGCGCGTGCACCCACGACATCACGACGATCGACGCGGCGGATCTGTCCACCAACATCGACGTGCTCTACGTGCTCGACACCTCGGTCGACCGCGCCAACTACGACGCGATGGCCGGCCAACTCGACGACCTCACCGCGCAGCTGACCAGCATCGATGGAGAGCTGCCGAGCCTCCATGTCGGCGTGGTCACCGCAGACGTCGGCATCCAGGGCACCGACGACGCGCTCCCACCCGGGGCCTTTCGCAACTGCGCGGGCACCGGTGACGCGGGCAGGCTCGCGGTGTTCGACGCGCCCCTCGGTGATGCGTACGCCGAAGACCTCCGCGGCCCCGACGACACGCGCCTCCAGAACTTCGAGGGCGAGCTGGTCGATGTCCTCGGCCTGTTGACCAACCCGGCGGCAGGCAAGTTCGGCTGCGAGGTCGCGCAGCCGATGGAGGCGATGCGCCGTGCACTCGCTCCGACGGCGAACCCCGGCTTCCTCCGCAACAACGCGAAGCTGCTGGTCGTGTTCCTGTCGAGCGACGACGACTGCTCGCTCAAGAGTGGTTCGTTCCTCGGTGCGGGCGACGATAACGGCGCGCTGTGTGCCAGCGAAGGCGTGGTCTGCGATGACGATCCCGGCACCGACGGCACGCACACGAACTGCGCGCCTCGCACCGATGGTCTGGTGACCCCGATCGACGACTTCGTCGACTTCCTCGTCGACCTCAAGGGTGCACAGAGCCGCGTTACCGTGGCCGCGGTCGCCGGTCCGGACGATCCGTTCGTGACGACCGGAGGCGCGATCGATCCGAGCTGCACGGGCGCCGGTGGCGATCACAAGCCCGCGGTCCGACTCAACGCACTCGCCGATGCGTTCGGTGGTGCCAAGGTCAACGGCTGCACGCAGGACGGCGCGTACGACACGATCGCCGGCACGTTCGCAGACCGCTAACATGCGGGCGTGATGTTCGGAACTCGACGGCTGTGGTGCGACGAGACGATCAACTGGGTGCTCGGCATCGACGATCGCTACGTCGCGATCCGCGGCCATAGCAACGAGTTCGTCTACGACCACACGACCGGCGAGCTGGTCACCGGGGTCGATGCGAAGTCGATCCCGTCGGGGACCGCGCCACTCCATCCCAGCCTCGCGACGAACGCGAGTCGCGAGCGCTGGTGCAAGGTGTCGCCCGATGGCAAGTGGGCGGCGATCGGTCCGCTCGGATCGCGCCTGCGCGTCTACGACAACACCACCGGCGAGATGAAGTTCGCCGACGATCCGCCGTTCGCGTTCGACCATCTCGCGTTCTCGCCCGATGGCTCGCGGATCGCCGCGCTCGCCGACGGTGCCTGGGTGTTCGGTGACACCACGCAGCATGTCCCGGGGATCACCTACGGCCTCGCCTTCTGCGGTGACGACCTCGTCGGGGGAACGCTCGGCAAGCTCGCGCGGTGGTCGCTCGACGGCGCCGAGCGTACGCGGGTGTCGATTCGCCACAGGGTCGAACAGCTGTCGTTCACCGCCGACGGGACGCGAGCCGCGGTCACCACGCTCCACACCTCGGGCCTGTGCGCCGTTGGGATGCCCGACGTCGTGGTCGCCGATCTCGCGCGCGGCACCGCGGTGCTCCGGTTCCACGATCCGAGCAGCGACCTGAATCGCTCCGCGACGCTGTCTCCGGACGGCAGGTGGCTCGTGCTGTGGGATGGCGAGGCCGTCCGCGTGTGCTCGGCCGCGCCCCGCGCACCGTGGAGCAAGCCGCCGGTGATCGCGGAGTGGCCCGACTGCTCGCTCCTGATGAGCTGGAACGATCGAGCGCTGCGCTTCGACCGCGACCGCAACGCGACGCTGATCGAGCTGCCCACCGGGACGCCGATCGGACCGACGTTCAAGTCCGAGGGCGTCGTCTCCTGGGGCCGCGACTATCTCTACGAGCTCGCCCTCGATCAGCAGCGCCTGATCCTTCGCGATCCGGAGACCTTCGAGGTCACTGGCGAGCGCGGGTTGGGCATGAGCGTCGACGCGATGGCCGTGTCACGCGACGGCAAGCGCCTCGCGATCACCGACGGTCCGATCATCGAGATCGTGCCGCTCTAACTACCTAACCCCAGAGTTCGCGCTATCGCGCTCACCCGGTCGATTGTCTTCGGGGTCCCCGGCTCGAGGACGAGCCACCCCGTTCCCCCTCATTCGCCTGGTCGAAGGATCGACACAGGCGAACGCTAGGGTTAGAGATCCTTCCAGACCAGACCACCGCGCCAGTAGACACTGAAGGCGCGGCCGAGGATCGCGTCGCGCTCGACGAGCCCGAACATCCGGCCGTCCGCGCTGTCGCCGCGGTTGTCACCCATCACGAGGTACTTGTCCTCGGGGATCGCGATCGGGCCCCAGTCCGGGCCGCCGCCGTTCGACAGGCGAATCGGATGCGTGACCTCGCCGAGGATCTCGACCAAGCCGGTCGCGCGCTCCTCGATCGGTGCCTGCTGGCCGTCGATCACGATCCGACCAGCGGCAACTTCGACCGTGTGCCCCGGCGTGCCAACCACGCGCTTGAGCAGCACCTTGTCCTCGACGGGCGAGTCGAGGATGACGACATCGCCGATCATCGGATCGTCACCGCGACTCGCGTAGCTGCTGGTGAACGGGACGCGGAATCCGTACGCAGTCTTGTTGACCAGGCTGCGATCGTCGATCTCGACGGTCGGCAACATCGAGCCGGTCGGCACTCGGTAGTGGCTCGCGAGCGACGACCGTGCGGACAGCACGACGGTCGCGACCACCGACAACAGGATCAGCTCGCGAACCCACTTGCGCATGCGGGGTGTACCGGAGCAACGACCTCGAAAACTCCCTGGCCCTGAACCCACCTGCGTCAGAGCGGTGGCGCGAACAGCAGCCGAGGCGGTGCACTCCCGGGAGCTTCATTGAGCCGGCGAGCCACGCGCGCGGCCGAGATCATGTTGGCGAGGTGAAGGATCAGACCCGGCAAGATCAGGGCATAGCCGATCCCCACGACGATGAACCACAGCACCGCCGCGGCGATCCGCCCGGTATAGACGTGACCTGCACCGGGCACGAACGCCGAGAGCACGGCCGCGAGCACCGGGCTCGCGCTCGGCCTGACGGCGGGGATCAGCGCGGTGGGCTCACTGACAGGCGCGCCGAGGCGCTGGCGATGGCGCAGCTCGTAGTGGAGATTTCCGTCGTCGTCGCTGTCGAGCTCGAGGCGGCCACGGGTGGCGAGATCGTCGAGCACGCGCTCGGCATCCGCGATCCCGCACGGTGCGAAGTACGCGAGCGCGGTGGGCGTGATCTTCGCAGACGTGGTGTACGCGAGCTCCAGGAGCCGGTGCTCGATGGCGTCGGGCTTGGTTAGGCGTTGCACTCCATCGACGTATGCATTGATCGGGCTCGTGTCATCGAGACGATTTCTTAGGGAGCTCTCGGTGGCGGTCCACGAACGCCATCGCCAGCGGAACCAAGCCATACGAGAGCAGCGCGCCGCCGGCCGCAGCCTCCGGCGTCTTCGCTGGCTCGACGAGGAGGTTGAACAGCTGGACGCCGGTGAGCGCGATGAACAGCGCGGCGGGCCCCAGCCGCCCGATCGTGTCGCGCGCGCGCGTGCCGCGGAGATAGAGGACCATCCCCACGCCGAGCGAGACGACCTCGGCGGCGAACGCCGGCCAGCGGTAGTTCCACAGGCCGAGCCCGACCTTGAGCTCGTCACCGTAGAGCGGCAGATCCGGGCGATGCATCAGCAGATCGAGGATCCAGTGCGAGGCGATCGCGAGTGCGACCGCCACGAAGACCCGTCGCGAGCGCGCGAGCATCCCGGCGAGGAGGCCGCCGGCCAGCGACCACAGCACGGCGGAGATCAGGCCGTGGGTGTATGGGATGAAGTGGAGATCGAGCGCGTTGCTCTCGGTGAAGCCGGGGACGATCCGCACCTGTTCGACGCCCGCGAAGATCAGGATCGCCCACGCGATGTCGACCAGCTGCACGCCGATGCCGAGCGCGAACAGCGACGTCTCGGGCACCGCTCGCTTGAGCGCGAAGGCCGGACCGTAGTGACCGACGAACACGAGTTCGAGAGTACGCTGAGCGCGTGCTCGCGGTGGCGCTTCGACAGGTCCAGTCGGCGATCGGCGCCGAGGATTGGCACGCCGCCCTCGCCGCTGCGCTGACCGCGTGGCGGTTGGATCGATCGTCCGAGCTCGCCGACTTGATCGATCGGATCACCGCACGCTGCACGCTGCCACCGCCACCGCACACGCGCGCCGCGATCCATCGCTGGTGGATGACCAACGCGATGGCGCCGGACCCGGTGATGATCGGTGCGCTCGTCGGCACGTGGACGCAGCGGCTGTACATCGGCGACGTGACCTGGGAGGCGGTGCGCGCACGCTGGCCGTCGAACCCGTTGATCGACGTGATCGCCGCGATCGGCCCACCGCGGTATCTGCTGCAGTACCACCTGCAGGAGGGCAAGGAGTACGTCTGGCACCGCACGGTCTCGAACTGGGTGGATCGCGCGGCGGCGATGGTGACGTGGCCAGACGATCCGCGGGTCGCGCGAGTGCTCGCCACGCTGCTCTGCGATCTCTATCTCCACCTCGAGGGTGAGGTCAGTGCGGCGCCTTGGCAGGTCATCGTCGACAGGCTGCGCGCGCTGCGCGATCGCCGGATCGCGCTCATCCTCGCGCGGATGCCGCAGCCCTCAGTGCGTCATCTGCGCGGTGTCGACGCGCTGATCGCAGAGTTTCCCGTCGAGCCGGTCGAGACCGCCCCCGAGATCGTCGAGCTCGCGGCGAGCCTGCCGACGACGCCCGAGCTGGTCGGTCGCGAGGTGGAGCTCGCGAGCCTGTGGCGCGAGGTCGGCGAGCATCCCGACGATGATGCGCCGCGACTCGTGCTCGGCGATGCCCTGCTCGCCGGCGGCGACAATCGCGGCGAGCTGTTCGCGATGCAGTGCGCGCCGGATCGCACCCCTCGCCACGAGGTCCAGGCGCGGCGCCTGCTCAAGCGCGAGTGGGATCGCTGGTTCGGCGATGTCGCGCGGCTGCTCGCGAAGCGCGGTACCGCCGTTCGTCGCGGCATGCTCGACAAGATCCGCGTCGGCATCAACGACACGCCGTTGTGGGCCTGGGAAGCCGTCGCCGGGCATCACGAGCTCGTCGCGGTGCGCGAGGTGCGTCCTGCGATGGCGCCGCCCGTGGCGTTCGCGAAGCTGGTCGCCGGGCTCCCGCGGTTTCCACGGCTGTTGCAGATCGATGCGCACGAGGTGATCGAGACCCTCCTCGCGACGTGCTCGAACACGCCGCTCGAACATCTGCACTACGCGCAGACCTCCAACCTCCTCCACTACGGTCGCGAGCGACCGCCCGTCGAGGCCGTGTTCGGGATGCTCGCGACGCTCGCACCCACGCTGAAGGCGCTCGACCTGGGCGCGATGTGGTGGCACGGCGGTCGATACCAGCAGCTCGACCATCACCCGGCCGGTCGCTTCGTCGAGCTGATCGCGATGATCCGTTCGCTGTTTCCGGAGCTGTCGCACCTTCGCATCGAGCAAAGCTCGGTGCGCGAGGATGCGAGACCCGCGATCGCCGCGCTGCCCGGCGTCGAGCTCTTTGTAGGGTACTTCGGTTGCTGAGCTAGGCTTGTGCGACCGGGCCGATCATCTGACGACAGCGATCGCAGCCCCACGCATTCGACTCGGGGAGCCAGCGTCCAGGTCCCTGACACGTCGGGCACGACGGACCCTGAGGCGCGGCCTGACCGTACGCTTGCTGCGGCGGCATCCCCGGCTGCGCCATGTTCGGCTGCTGGCTGTACGGCGGCTGCTGCATCATCTGCGGCGGCATCCCGGGCGCCATCGGGATCACCTGGCGCTGGCAGCGATCGCAGACCCACCCGTTGTAGTTCCAGCGCGCCGGGCCACCGCACGTGTTGCACGGCGGCGTGTTGGGCGCGTGATGCACCTGCGGCTTGCTGCCCGACTTCGCGATCGCGACGATCGCCCACACGATCAACGCCAGCCCGAGCACGATCAGCGAGCCGAGCAGCTTCGGAGGGATGTCGATGTGGGCGGCGAGCGCGTGCATGGCGCCCGAGCGTATCAGCGTCTGCGACGGCTGAGGGCTTCGTTGCGGGCCGCCAGCGTGGCGAGACGCTGGCGCTTGGCAGCCAAGGTGCTCTCGTCATCGACGAGGTTCTCGTCGACGGTGTCCTCGCTAGGGGCCTCGCGGAAGTTGTCGCGCTGCGCAGCCATCACCAGGCTGTCGTTCGCGAACCGCATCCCTTGCTCTTCGTCGTGCCCGGTCTGCGCCTGCTGGATCGCCGACGTCACACGGAACACGCCGCTCGCGTCGACCATCTGCTCGTCGACGGTGTCGTCGAGATTTGGCGGTCGCGCGGCGAGGTTCTGCAGCACCGACTTGGTCTTGGGCGCGGGCTTCGAACTGGTAGGAGCCTTCTTCGTGGCCATCGATCCTCCCGATCTCCGATCCTACACGGGTCGCGTCGGCGCGGGGGCCAGAACGTCGGACCCTCGATCTATAGTGCGTGTGGGTCATGCTCGCGCCACGCACCACCGTCATCGTCAACCCCAACTCCCAAGGCGGCCGCCTCGGGAAGAAGTGGGTAGAGATCTCCGAGACGATCAGTCGTGCGTTCCCGTTCGACGAAGCAATCACCACGGGCCCCGGTGACGCCACGGTGCTGGCGGCGAAGGCGCTGCGCGCGGGTGCGGAGCGGATCGTCGCGATCGGCGGCGACGGCACGGTCAACGAGGTGGTCAACGGGTTCTTCGATCCCGAGACGGGCAAGGCGCTCGCGCCCGAGGCAACCTTCGCGCTGATCCCGTTCGGCACTGGCGGCGACTTCCGACGCACGTTCGGGTTACCCACCGAGATCGGTGCGGCCGTCGAGGTGATCAAGGCGAACCAGCGCAAGAAGATCGATGTCGGTCGGCTGCGGTTCCGCGCCACCACCGGAGGCACCGCGCATCGAATGTTCGCGAACATCGCGTCGTTCGGTGTGTCGGGCGTCGTCGATCGGATGGTCAATGCCTCCGGCAAGAAGCTCGGCAAGCTCGGGTTCATGATGAGCACCGCGCGCGCCGCGTGGAGCTACAAGAACCAGCGCGTCCAGCTGACGTTCGATGATGATCCCAAGGATCGCGTCGAGGCCACGATCAACACGGTGGCGGTCGCGAACGGCAAGTTCTTCGGCGGCGCGATGAAGATCGCACCCGATGCCGAGCCCGATGACGGCAAGTTCGACGTCGTGGTGATGGGTGATCTGAGCTTCTTCGACGTGGTGACCAAGGGCCGGCGCGTGTTCAAGGGCGCGCACATCGGGATGCCCGAGGTGTCGCAGCGGCGCGCGCGGATCGTCGATGCAGAGGCGATCGATCCGAGTGCGATCGTCGAGCTCGATGTCGATGGCGAGGCGCCCGGCACCCTACCCGCTCGGTTCGAGATCCTGCCTGCGGCGCTCTGGTTCGTGGTGCCCGGGGCCCCGTAATGCTTCGCGTCGTGCACGGCAACAGGGTCGAGGCACTCCTCGAGACCCTGCTCGGATCATTGCCGCCGGCAGATCCGTTCTCGCCGCAGACGATCGTCGTCGGCAGCAAGCTGATCGCACGATGGCTCGGGCGCGAGCTCGCGTTCGGGCGCGGCATCGCGGCGGGGCTCGAGCTCGTCACGTTCGATCGCTTCGTCGAGCAGACCTGGGCCGGCGATGATGCGGCGAGAGAGATCGGCGGGCTCGATCGCGGCAAGCTCACCACCGCGTTCGCGTCGGTGCTCGCGGATCGCGGGATCGTCGAAGCTGTGGCCCCGGTCGCGGCGTATCTCGATGTCTCTCCCAACAGCGCGCGCGACGCGGGTGGCCCGCGGCGCGTCCAGCTCGCGGAGCACCTCGCGTCGCTGACGTGGAGCTACGCGCTGTCGCGGCCGGATTGGATGCCGGCGCTGATCGCGGGTCAGGTGCCGGCGGAGATCGCCGACAACCCGAACGCGCGGTGGCAGGCGCAGCTGATCGCCGGCGCGCTTGCCCGGTTGCCGCGCGATAAGAGGTGGGCACCGATGCCGATGTTGCCGTGGCTGCGCCGGCGCGTCGGCTTGCCCACGCCGAAGCTAGCTTCGCCGATCAGCATCTTCGGGATGTCGTTTCTCGCGCGCGCGCAGCTCGAGGCGCTGACGGATCTGTCATCGACCACGGACGTCACGCTCTACATCCTCGATCCGTGCGAGGAGCTGTGGGACGACGTCGGTGGCCGTCGCGATACGGCCGATGTCACGAAGATCGATCCATTGCCATTGATGCTGTGGGGCAAGCCGGTAAGAGACACGCTCGCGGCGCTCGTCGAGCGTACCGGCGGTGATCTCGAAGGCCAGTTTGGCGAGCTCCCGTGCGAGACGGCGCGCGATCGCTTGCTCGCCGATGTGCGTGCGAGGCGTGCACCGGATCCGACGAGCGAACCGGCGGACCAGGCAGGCGTGCGCGTGCTCGCGTGTCCGAACGCGCGGCGCGAGCTCGAGGTGATCGCGCAGAGCGTGCGGCAACGGCTCGACGAGGATCGAACCCTGTCTGCGCATCGGATCGCGGTGTGGATCGCCGGGGACTCCGAGTACTACCTCGCGCAGGCGCGCAGCGCGTTCGAGGCGGTCGGCGTGCCGTGTCACCTGATCGACGCACCGATCGACGATCGCGGCCGGATCGGCGAGGCCGTGCTGTCGATGCTCGAGCTGCCCACGTCATCGCGCACCCGGCGGGATCTCCTGCGCGTGATGACCCACCCGGCGGTGCTCGCCGCGCATCCGCACGTCGACGCCGCGGATTGGGTGCGGTGGACGGAGCGGCTGGGGATCGCGCATGGTGCGGATGCCGCAGCGCACGCGAACACGTACCTCGCGGATGTGGGCGGTGATTCACACTTCCACTGGGACCAAGGCGTGCGGCGGCTCGCGCTCGGTGCGTTCATGGTCGGTGAGCGGGGCGCGCGCGGTCCGGCGAAGATCGCCGGGCTGGATGTCGCGCCCGAGGAGCTGCGACCAGATCAGCAGGCGAGCGCCGCCACGTACGCACTGCTGGTTCGCTCGCTGTGTGCAGATGCCGCGTGGCTCGCCACGTTCGAAGCGCCGCTCACCCGCTGGGCCGAGGTGTTCGCAGCGCTGGTGGATCAATATCTCGCGGCGCGAGAGCGCGAGGCGAATCGCGATCTCGAGCGTGCGCGATCGATGCTCGCCGGGCTGGCGAAGCTCGATGTCGATGGCAGATCGGTTGGCTTTCGCGAGGCGCGCGAGCACGTGGTGCGTCAGCTCGCTGCGGCCCGGGCGTACCGCGGAGAACCGCTCGCCACCGGCGTGATGATCGCGCCGCTCGCGGCGATGCGCGCGGTGCCGTTCGAGATCGCGTTCGTGTGCGGGCTCGACGAGGGCGGGCGGGGCTTCGCCGGTGGGCTCGATCGCGTGAGTCCGCTGGATCTGCGTCGCGATCCACGACCCGGAGATGTATCGCCACGCGATCGCGATCGGGCGGCGTTCCTCGACGTCCTGTTGTGCACGCGCCGCGAGCTCTGCCTGTCGTACGTCTCGATCGAGCCCAACAGCGGGCAGCCCCTCGGGCCGTCGTCGATCGTCCTCGAGCTCGCCGATGCGCTGGCGCCCTACCTCGGTGCGCCGTCGAGTCGCGAGGCACTCCAGTCGATCACCACGAGGTTTCCGCTGCATCGCTTCGGCGAACACGGTGTCAGCCGCGAGCACTGGGCCTGCGAGGTCCGCGATGGGTTGCGCGCACACCTGCGAGCCGGTGGTCACCCGATCCCCGACGAGGATGGGCAGCTCGCGCTGCTCGCGCACGCATCGCAGGCCGGGTTGCGCGAGGCGCTCGCCGTCGGGGATGTGCTGCCGCCGGTCCCGCCGGCCAAGAACGCGCGTCCGCTGACGATCTCGAACCTGCGCGGGTTTCTCGAGTACCCGGTGCAAGCGTGGGCACAAGCAGTGCTCGGCCTCGACGAGCTTCCAGATGCGGAGATCGAGAGTCACGACGACGAGCCGTTCCACCTCGAGCGACCACAGCGAGCGGTGCTGCTGCGCGACGTGCTGTCGATCCACCTACGCACGGCCGGCGAGCGCCCTCTCGCCGCGTGCTACGACGCCGCGGTTGCAGATCTCCAGCTTCGCGGCCAGTTCCCGCTCGGCGTGTTCGCGGAGGCTGCGCGAACGGTCGATCTCGACACGCTGACCACCTGGATGACCGGGCTCGGCCAGGTCTCCCTCGCCGGCACCACGCGTTTCGGGTTCGGGCGTGCGTGGTCGCCAGGTGCCGAGCTGCGACCGGCGCTCGAGATCGAGCTCGATTCGGGGTCTGGGGATCGTGCCGGAAGACTGGTCCGCCTCGTCGGGCAGACCGAGATCCTGCTCGAATCCGATGGGCGCTATGCGTCGGTGATCCCGATGCTGCGCGAGCTCGAACGCCGCACCGTCTATCACCTGCGCGCCGCGTTCGATCATCTGGTGCTCGCCGCGTCCGGCATCTCGAACGGGGGGCACGCGCACTTCCTGCTCGACCCGAAGGGCCGGGTCTCGCGGATCGTTCACTCCGGGTGGACGCAGCGCGATGCGAAGGAGTACCTCGGCGGGCTCGCCCGCGAGCTGCTCGATCAGGCGCACGGCTATTTGCTGCCGTTCGACGCGCTGGCGAAGGCGCTCGGTGGCAAGCCCTCGAACCGCACGTACGGCGACCCGACGTTCGGGCTCGGCTACGGGCCGATCGAACGGCGCGACGGGCTCGCGCTACCCACACCGGGTGAAGCGATCGAGATCGCGCAGCGCCGGTTGCGGCCCCTGATCGAGCACATGCATGGTGATCACGGCTTCGAGATCTATCGCTCGGGTCCGTCGCCAACGAGGCCGCAGTCTCCTCCACCGCTGCCGGTCGCGCCGGTGCCTCCCGCGTTCCAGCCGGATCGCGCGGGCAGGCCCGTGTTCCAGATCATCAAGGGAGGCAAGTCGTGATCGTGCGAGTTGCGCGCCCCGAGTCACTGCCACCGGCGGACGCCAAGCTCGTGGTCGTCGAGGCGAGTGCTGGCACCGGGAAGACGTACTTCCTCGAGCATCGCGTCGTCGATCTCGTGCTGTCGGGCGTCGACCTCGAACAGATCCTCCTCGTCACGTTCACCGAGAAGGCCGTCGCCGAGCTGCGGCTGCGGATTCGCGATCTGCTCGATCGCACGGCGCGCGCGACCGAGAGCTCCGAGGCAGCCAACGCGTGGGAGATCGACGACGACGCGCGGCGGCGGCTGCGAGCGGCCGTCACCGCCTTCGATCACGCGCCCATTCACACCATCCACGGGTTCTGTCACCGCGTGCTCGTCGAGGATGCGTTTGCCGCGCAGCGAATGTTCGAGCAGACGCAGGTCGCCGACGAGGTCGCGTTCGATGCGGCGTTCGGCGCACTCCTGCGCGAGCGATTCGCACGGGTGTCGCCGGATCGCGAGCTGCTCGCGGCGTTCCTCGAGACCGGGCGCACCGTGGATCGGCTGCGCGACGTGCTGTTGCACTGCGCCCGCGCGGGACGCGATGCCCGGGTTCGCCGGCGACTCGATCCCGACAGCGTGGCGGTCGTCGTCCAGGGCCTCGAGCAGCGCTTCGGCACGCAGGACAAGCGCAACGTCGTCGAGGCGGCGCTCGGCGAGCGGCGCTGGGTGCCGGAGTGGCTGGCGGAGATCGGGCGAGTCCTCGGCAAGTGCGAGGAGCGCGGCACCACGGGTGATCCGCTGCGCGATGCGGCGAGATGGGTCGCGATGATCGATTCGATCCGCGAGCCGATCGATTACCTGTTGAAGCGAATCGCGAAGCTCCCGCACGACGCGGCGCTCGTGCTGCGCGCGGCGAGTGCCACGATCACGCTCGACGAGGCCGTCGCAGCGCAGCTGCTCCCGCCCCTCGTCGCGCGAATTGCCGACGACAAAGACGAGCGAGGCCTGTTCGACTACGACGACATGCTGCAGCTGGTGTGGCGCGCGTTGTGCGGGTCGCGCCGCGAGGCGCTGGCGGCACGGCTGCGCGAGCGCACCCCGCACGTGATGATCGACGAGTTCCAGGACACCGATCCGGTGCAGTGGAACATCTTCCGCACCGTGTGGATGCATCCGGCGGCAGGCCTGACGATCGTCGGAGATCCGAAGCAGGCGATCTACAGCTTCCGCGGCGCCGACGTGCACACGTACATCGCGGCGCGCGAGGAGATGCTGCGCGCGGGTGCGGTGCGCGTGGCCCTGACCGTCAATCGGCGCTCCACGGCACAGCTCGTCGAGGCGGTGAACCAGATCCTCGTCGGCAATCCGGTCGGGCCGTTGCTCGATCAGGCGATCCGGTACGACGAGCCGGTGAGCGCCGCCGGCGAGATCCGCTGCGACGACCTCCGGCCACCGATCACGGTGTTCCAGCTGCATGCCCCGATGCGCGTTCCGATCGACCAGGTGCGCATCGCCCTGCAGGGTGCGATCGGTGATGCGGTCGAGGCGCTCAGGAGAGATGCACCGCCGTGGGAAATTCGTGGAGTGGTGCAGCCGTTCGCACTGTCCCAGGTGATGGTGCTCGCGCGCACCAACCGCGATTCGACGGAGATCGCGGCGTCCCTGCGTGCTCGCGGATTGCCGTGTGCGCTCGTCGAGCCCGAGCGGCTGTTCGAGACCCGCGAGGCAAGCGAGCTCGCGGCGGTGCTCGCGGCGGTGGCGGCACCACGCGACCGCGGTGCTCGGTTGCGCGCCCTGCGCACGCGCTTCTTCGACGTGCCGTGGAGCGAGCTCCAGCAGGTGGTCGATGCGCCGGATCACCATCCGCTGATGGCGCGGATCTTCGACTGGGCGCAGCTCGCGGCGCGGCGCGCGTACGAATCGCTGTTCCGCAAGCTCGTCGATGACAGCCGGTATACCGAGCGAGCGCTCGTCCTCGGCGGTGGCGAGCGCGCGCTGACCAACACGTGGCATCTGATCGAGCTGCTCCTCGCCGAGGTCTCGCGCTCGCGCTGCGATCTGCACGAGCTGGTCAACCAGCTGCGCCGGTGGATGGGCGACCGGTCGATCACCGGCGACGATCGCGACGTTCAACGTGTCGAGACCGACAGCGACGCGATCCGCGTGCTGACGATGCACAAGGCCAAGGGCCTCGAGGCCGCCTACGTGTTCCTCTACGGCGGCACGTCGGGTGGGCCCAAGTCGGGGGTCCACCGCTTGGTCGGCCTGAATCGCGCGGTCACGCTGGTGCTCGGCACGCCGGATGACGACACGCAGCGCCTCCTCGACGACGAGCTGATCGCAGAGAACCAACGGCTCGCCTACGTCGCGCTCACGCGCGCGCGGGTCAGGTTGTATCTACCGCTGTACGCCACCGAGAACGCGCTGCAGAAGAACGCGGCGTACCAGCCGATCCAGCGCTGCGTGGCACCGTTCGTGGGCCCGCGCACGGCGTCCAAGCTGTTCGCACTGCAGTCCTTCGAGGTCGGCTTGCCGCCGCCGGCACCGCCACCCGACGACGCGCTCGCGGCGTTCGTCGCGCCCCGCGCCCCGGACATCGTGCAGATCCACGATCTGCCCGTCGAGCAGCGCGGGTTGACGATGGTCTCGTACACGCGGCTCGCCCACGACATCGACATCGCGGTGGTCCCCGCGGCACCGGCTGCCGAGGGCGTCGAGATCGACCCGGCGGAGTTCGATGTCGACGACGCGCAACCGGCGAGCAACGCCTCCGCCGTCGCGAGCCTGGAAGCCGACGCGCAGATCGTCGTCGGTCCCGGCGAGCTACCACCCGGTGCGAGCTCCGGGCTGCTCCTCCACGACGTGCTCGAGATCGCCGATCTCGCCACCGCGAAGAGTGCCGCCACGCCGGAGACCTGGGCGTTCCTCCCCGAGATCGCCGGCGCGTTCGCCGACGCCGCGTGTGCGCGTGGGGTGGCGCCGCGCTTCCTCGCGCATGCCGCGAAGCTCGCCCATCAGATGCTGACCACGCCGCTGGCGCTCGTCGACGGCACGCAGTTGCCCTCGATGGCCGATGCGACGAAGGTCGCGCGCGAGGTCGAGTTCTCGTTCCCGATCCCGACCGTCCACCCCAAGGGTGTTGGCTCGCCTGGCGGCTCGCTGGCACGCAAGGATCGCAACAGTCCCGGCCTGGTGCGCGGCTACATCGACGCGTTGATCGCGTACGACGACGAGCTCTGGGTGCTCGACTACAAGTCCGACGCGCTCGCGGGCAGCGACCTCGCCGCCGCGGCGCTCCATCGCGTGCGCCAGCACTACGAGATCCAGGCGCGGCTCTACGCGATCGCCGCGGATCGCATGCGGGGCCAGCGGCGGTTCGCCGGGATGCTGTTCGCGTTCCTCCGCTACAACATCGTGGTGCCGATGCGGATCGAGGATGCGACCACGTCGGGTCGCGAGCGGCTCGATGCGTGGCAGGACTGGCTGGCGCGGATCGCGGAGCGGGCCGATGTGGCGCCGCGCGTGGAGGTCGCGTGACGGCGCCGCTGCATCCGCGAGGAACCCTTCGCAATCGGTTCGAGCCCGTCGCGGCGGATGTGTTTCGGCGTCTCGCCATCGGCGCGCGCAGCTGCGATCTCGGCGACGAGGGGTTGTATCTCGCCGAGGAGCTGGTCGCCGCGGATGTCGGGTGGCTGGGCTCCGGGGAGCATCCCGAGGCGCTCGCGATCCTGGTGCTCGTGCTGATGATCGCGCAGCGCCAGGGCTCGACCCGGTTGCCCCTCGATCCGAAGGGTCCGCTGCGCATGCTGGTCGCGGATGTGGCGCGGCTCGCCGGGATCGAGCTCGATATCCCGCGCGTGGTGAAGACGATCGTCAACCTCACCAAGGCACCTCGCTTCAACTCGGTGATCGGCGTCTGCGGCGCGCGCCTCCCGCTCGTCGTCGAAGGTGATGCGCTGTACACCGAGCGTGCACGGTGGCTCGAGGATCGCGTGGCGGCGCGGCTCGCCGAGCGGATCGCCCAACCCCCGATCACCGGCGTAGAAGCGATCGCGGCGAGGGTGGCGGCGCAGAGCACGCGCACGCTGTCCGACGAGCAGCGGCGCGCCGTCGAGATCGCGCTGGCAAGCCGGATCGCGGTGGTCACCGGTGGCCCGGGCACCGGCAAGACGCTGGTGGCGGCTGCGATCGTGCGCGGGTTCGCGGCGATGGGGATCCCGAACATCGCGCTCGCCGCGCAGACCGGCAAGGCGGCAAATCGGTTGACCGAGGTGATCGGCGAGCAGGGCGTCGAGGTCGCGCCGGCGCAGACGCTGCACCGGTTGCTCGGCTATCGCACGGGGTCGCGCTCGTTCGCGCATCACGCACAGAGTCCGTTGCCCGTCGGGGCGGTGATCGTCGACGAGGCCTCGATGATCGATCTCGAGCTGGTGGATGCTCTCCTCGATGCCCTGCCCGCTACGTCACCGCTCGTCCTGATCGGCGATGCTCATCAGCTGCCCGCGATCGATGCCGGGCAGGTGCTGACGGATCTCACCGTCGACAAGATCGCGGCGACGGTGGTCGCGAGGCTCGAGAAGAGCTACCGACAGAACACGGCCGACCCCGACGGTCTCGCCGTCTATCAGGCAGCCAAGGCGATCAACGATGGCGACCCGGCGAAGCTGTTCGAGACCCGGCGCTCGAAGTCGACTTCGCCTCCGCGCGACGGCGTGCCATCCGCAGAAACCACGGTCGACCACACGCCCGCACCGATCGCGGAGGTCGCGCCTCCGAGCGATCGCGATGAGGTTCCCGCACCGACCGAGGAGTTTGCGCCCTCACTCGACCGCGACGACATTCCGCCACTCCTCGAAGGGCTCGCGGCGACCTTCGACAGGGAGGGCGACAACCCACCCACGGAAGAGCTCGGTGGGTCGGCGTTCGTCGCCAAGCGATCGACCGCGCAAGCTCCCGAGCCAAAGCGTTCGCGAGCCCTGGCCGTCCCGCGGCTCGCTCACAAGCTCGTGTTCCGGGGCGTCGAGTGGGTCGATACGTCGACTTCGCCGCGCCCACACGACGTCACGCTCGCCGTCGCCGACGCCCTGTGGTTGCATCTCGAAGGTCCCAAGGCGCTGCGCGCCGCCGAGCGCGTGTTTCGTTTTGTCGAGGGTCGAGTGATCGAGGGCGATCGCGCGGAGCTCGAAGCGCTGTGGAGCTTGCTCGCGCGCGGGCGCGTGCTCACCGTCACCCGCACACTGCCCACCGGCTCGGTCGCGATCAACCAGCACCTCCACCAGCAGGGCCTCGATCGGTTGAGCGTCACCGGTCGCCCCGACTTCATCCCCGGCGAGCCGGTGATGGTGACCGCGAACGACTATCAACGCGGCCTGTTCAACGGCGATCAAGGGATGGTCGTGCGCGCGGACGAGGGCCTCGGTCGCCATCACTATCGCGCGGTGTTCCGCCAGGGCGGCGAGCTGAGGCCGTTCGCGATCGAGGCACTCCGCGATCGGCTCGAGCTCGCCTGGGCGTTGACGATCCACAAGAGCCAGGGCAGCGAGCTCGATGCCGTGGCGCTGCTGCTGCCGCACGACGACATTCCGCTGGTCACCCGCGAGCTCCTCTATACCGGCATCACCCGCGCCCGGAAGTGCGTGGTGCTCGCCGGCGCGAAACAGATCCTGATCAACGGCGGCAAGCGTGCGGCGCAGCGGCACTCGGGGCTCGGCGAGCGGCTACGCGCGACGCTGCGCTGATCTCGTGACGACCGACGCGTCACGCTGGAAGCTCCTCGATCGCGAGGCTCCCGTCCCCGTGACCCGGCGCGCTTCAGCGGCACGCCTTCACTTCTTGTTCGGCGGCGCCGGGAGATATCCCAGGCTGCTCATCCGGTACTCGCCATCCCGCGATCGCTTCCACAGCAGGTAGTAGCGCTGGGGATCGACCGTTCCCTCGATATCGGTCGCCGGCTTGCCCTTGAGGGTCAGCCGGATCCCGAATGTGGACTCGCGTGGATCGAGCTTGACGGTCTGCTTGGGATCGAACCCCGTCGTGCCCATGGCGAGCCCACGATGCGCACCGAGGCCGTTGCGTCCGACCAGATCGAGCGTCATCGCGTCGCCGGTGACGTTGAGGAACGCCGCTGACCTGGGGACCGAGAAGTCACCGGAGTACGTGCCGGCAGGGACGAACTTCGCTCCCTTGCCCGCCGGGATCACGACGCCGACATCGTTCGAGCCGAGCGAGCCGCTCCAGATCGACGTGCCCGAGTCATTGGAGATCGAGACCTTGACGGTCTTCACGCCTGCCGCGAACGTGAAGCCCCCATCGTCGAGACTGTCGACCGCTTCGTCGAGGGTCTCCGACTTGACCTCGCCGTTCGGCAAGGTGACCTCGACCTTCAGCTTCGCCTGGGTGGCGTTGTAGACCCTGATGTCGGCCGCTGCAGTGGTGGTGAGGACTGCAAGGAACCCGAGGACGAGACGCACATTTGCCATGACACCCGATTCTAACAATAGCCGTGCCAGCGAGTCGCTCCACCAGATCGCGGTGTTACTCCGCGACGGTGGCGACCTCGGCGTCACCTGTCACCCGGCAAGCGACAGTCGCGCCCTGCGGCTCGGCGAAGGGCTTCGCGCTACGCTGCGCCGATGGCAACGCCCCCGCCGGGCTATGGCGATCCGACGTGTCCCCATGCCGAGCGACGCGAAGGCGTGTGCACGCGGTGCGGGCATTGCGTCCACGACGTCGTCCTCAACGGCGCGTGCTTCTTGTGCGGCACCACCGAGCTCGATCCGATCGCGATGTCGCCCAAGAAGCTCGACCTGATCGCAGCAACGAGCCTCATACGACGGAAACCATGAGGAGAGCTTCGAACTTCTTCGAAAGATTGGCTGAGCGGTCCATCAGAATGTGACGAGCGCGGTTCGGCGATCCGCACTTCCGCGATGAAGCCCAAACAAAAACCCGGTTACGTGGTGCAGCCAGGTCCGTCTATGGGGTTGTGCTGACGATGTTATGGACAAGGACGTGGTGGATCATGCTCTGGATGCTGGGTTTCGGCAGCGGGTTGGCTGAGGCCGATCGTAGCCAGCCCCCGGATCCGCCCGCGGCCACCTGGAACGAGCCACCGCCTCCGGGCGTGGAGACCCTCAAACCCTCGCGTCCGACCTGGTGCGCTGGCTACAAGCCCCGGCCATGGTTACCCGGCAAGCTGTACTACGACGACATCCGGATCGGTGGCTACTCGGAGCAGGTGCTGCGGCAGGTCGCCGAGCTCGCCTGCGACCGGCCCGACGATCCTGGACGCCAGGCGTGGATCGCGTTCTACCGCCAGGGCTGGATCAATATCGTCGGGACGACGGACCAGGAGGATCGGGCGGCGATGGCTGCGCGGATGGTGCCGGGGGCGGACAAGCTGTTCGTCGAGAGCACGTGCAAGAAGCTGTGGAGCGATCGCGACGCCTCGCCCGCCGAGCGCAGCTTCAACGCGTTGCGCGCGCAGGCGATCGGCTGCACGGGGCTTCCGTCCGAGATCACCTATGGTACCGATGGTGGAACCGGGATGGCCGCCGCGAGCTACTGGCTCGATCGGAGCGTCGAGCCGCCCGATGAGCTTGTTCGCCTTGCCTGGGTGCTGCGCTGCCTCAATCCCGGCGCGAGCGCCATCGATCCCAAGACCGCACACCAGGGGCTCGGCAACTATGCCTTCTGCGGGCATGACGCGCGCAAGCTCGATCGCACCACGTTCGAGCGTGCACTCGCTGCGCTCAAGCTGCCGCCGATCGGCCAGGTCCGCGCGCGCGAACGGTTCGCCTACGCGAGGAAGCTGCTGGCGAGCTACGACCGGGCGTTCCAGCTGCTGGAGAGCAAGGACAAGGACTACGCACGCCTGGCGATCGAAGCGCCCGAGCAGGGCTTTTCGACGTGGGTCAAGAACCGCAAGGCCAACGCGGTGGCCCTCGATGAGGCCCGCGCGATGGAGGACAAGTTCCGCGATGGAGACCGCAAGGCGGTGGCCGGCTGCGGGGTCTCGCTGCGCAAGCACCTCAAGGATCATGTCGCGTCGCTCGCACCCAAGACCAAGGACGACATCGTCGATGCCGTGAACGACGACGTCGGCCAACCGATCCTCGCCGCGATGATCGCCTGTGACTCGCTCGAGCAGCGTTACGGCCTGGTCAACACCGAGATGAAGTTGTTGTCTCTGGGTCGAACGCGCCGTGGGCCACGTACCGCCGCGTTCTGGAACACGCTCGATGCGGTGTCGGAGATCGTCAAGGACAAGACCAAGTTCCCCGTCCAGCCCAACCGGTTTGGTGGGCCGCTACCTCGCGTCGAAGGTCAGGACAACTGGATCCATGTCGCCGTTGACGCGACCGTCAACAAGACCAACTTCGACCGCGACCAGAAGGGTCAGGTCGCAGCCGTCAAGCCACAGGGCGACGGCGTGATGGTGAGCTTCCGGACCGAGTCGTGGCAGGAGCCGGTGTTCTCGTGCAAGGACACCAACCGGATCGACCGGATCATGCCGGACGGTCGGGTCGAGTACCGTCAGAACTGCGTGGCCACCGGCACCCAGACCGTCCGGGACACGCCACGTCCAGCCTGGATCCGCAACGACCTCGCGGACGGGATCAAGCCGGGCGTGTCCCTCACCATGAGGGTCGATGGCAGACCGTCGCCCGCGCAGGGTTTCCCGATCGAAGTCCACGCCGACAAGGCTCGCAAGCGCCTGATCCAGTACTGGGGATTCCCGGTCGTTCCATGACTTCGCCAACCGCCGAACAGCCACCCACGTTATCGTGAACGACGGTGAGCTGCCCCGACGACAACCTGCTCGTCGAGTACGTCGAGGGTCTGTTGACCGCAGACGTCCAGCTCGCGACCGATGATCACGTCGATGGCTGCGAGCGTTGCCGACAACAGCTCGCGTGGTTCGCGCAAGGCTCGTCGCTCGACCCCAGCGAGGAGGAACCCGCGGTCGCTGCCGGCAGCGCGATCGCGGACCGCTACACGATCGTCGAGCTGATCGGCACCGGCGGCATGTCGATCGTCTATGCAGCGTACGATCGCGTGCTCGATCGCAAGGTGGCGCTCAAGCTCCTGCGCGACGCCGACCCCGATCAGACCACCCGGCTGGCTCGAGAAGCGCAGGCGATGGCACGCCTCGCTCACCCCAATGTCTTGCCGGTGTACGACGTGGGAACCACCGCGGGACGGATGTTCCTGACCGCGGAGCTGATCGACGGTCAGACGCTCGCCAGGTGGATCGAGCACGAGCACGACCGGTCGTGGCGCGACGTCGTGGAGCTGTTCGTGCAAGCGGGGAGAGGGCTCGCCGCCGCGCACGCGGCCGGCATCGCGCACCGAGACTTCAAGCCAAGCAACGTGCTGCTCGGGTCCGATGGCCGCGTGCGGGTCGCCGACTTCGGCCTCGCGCACAGCACGATCGACGTCACGCACGATGACCGAGCGACCGCGACAGCGCTCGACTCTGGTCGTGTCGGGTGGGGCGATCGGTGGTCGACGCGGACCGGCGACGTCGTCGGCACGCCGGCCTACATGGCTCCCGAACAGCTCGCCGGCGAGGTCGCCGGTCCGAACAGCGACCAGTTCGCGTTCTGCGTCTCGTTGTTCGAAGCGCTGCATGGTGAGCGACCATTCAAGGCGGCCTCGATCAGTGGGCTGCGCGCGGCGATCCAACGCGGCCCCACGAGTGGGCGCCGTCGGGTGCCGGCCCGGGTGCATCGCGTGATCGATCGCGGGCTCGCCGCCGAGCCCAGCCAGCGCGCAGGATCGATGGGCGAGGTCGTTCACGAGCTCGAGCGCGCGCTCCGGCGGCCCACCGTCGCGTGGGTCGCGGTGGTGAGCGTGGTGGTGGCTGTGGCGGCGATCGGAGCGGTGCTCGCAGTCCAGCAAGGTGGCGATCCCTGCCAGACCACCCGCCAGGGCATGGCCGGGACCTGGGATGATCAGATCCGTCACGCGCTCCACGACACGTTCACCCGATCGGGCCTGAGCTCCAGCGACCAGGTGTTCGAGCGCGCGGCCGCGAGCCTCGACGAGTACGCGCGGCGCTGGACCGCGATGCGCGTCGAGGTTTGCCAGGCCACAGAGATCGATCACACCCAATCGCCGGCCCTCCTCGATCTCCGCATGCAATGCCTCGATCGCCGCCGCGCCGAGCTGGCCGGGCTCGTGGGCGCGTGGCAGAGCTCACCCGATCGCGAGCAGATCGCACGCGCCACAGGTGCCGTGTTGCAGCTCACGGGTGTCGAGGGCTGCGCCGACGTGGCCGCGCTCAGTGCCCGCGTCGCGCCTCCCGAGGATGTCGGGAAGCGAACCATGGTCACCGCGGTCTCCGAGCGCCTCGCGACGGCGACCGGGCTCGAGCGCGCCGGCAACTACAAGGACGCGCTGGCGATCACCAAGGCGGTCAACGCCGCGGCCACCGGCTATCCGCCGCTCGAGGCCGACGCCCTCTACCGGCGCGCGCGTCTCGAGGGCGCCGTCGGGGACAACCAGACCGCCGAGCGCTCGATGACGGAGGCCGTTCGCCAAGCGGCGGTGGCCCGAGACGATCGCCTGGTCGCGGCTTCATGGATCGGGCTGGTCGAGATCGTCGGGTATCGGCTCGCGCGGCACGACGAAGGGTTGGCGCTCGCGCGCACGGCCGAGATCGCCGTGCTGCGGGCAGGCGACGATCCGAAACTCGCGGCCGACCTTCACCAGCAGCGCGGCCTGATCCTCCGTGATGTCTCCAGCTTCGACGCTGCGCTGGTCGAGCAGCGCAAGGCGCTCGAGCTGCGTCGAGCCGCGTACCCGTCGGGCGATCCCCACATCGCGCAGTCGATCCACGACATCGCGGAGATCGCACGCATGTCGGGCAAGCTGGACCAGGCACGCGTCGACCACCAGCAGGCGCTCGACCTCCGCATCCGTACCCTCGGGCCCGACCATCCCCTCGTCGCGGTGTCGCTCACCAATCTCGGCCATTGCTACTTCGCGCTGGGTCAGATCGACGAGGCGCGCAGCCGCTACGAGCAAGCGCTCGCGATCGACACCCGTGGACTGCCGGCTGATCACATCGAGATCGGCAATGCGCTGGTCTCGCTCGCCGCGGTCGACCTCACGGCCGCCAAGTGGAGCGAGGCGATCGCCAGGCTCGACAGCGCGCGGGCGATCTACGCCAAGGCGCTCGGCGACAAGCATCCACTCCTGGCGATCGTCGAGAACAACCTTGGCGAGGCCGAGCGCGGGCTCGAACACCTCGACGCGGCGGTCTCCCACTTCGAGCGTGCGCTGGCGATCCGCGTCGCGAGTGGGTCGCGCGTACAACCTGGTGTCGCGACGGCGCTATCGAACCTGGCCGACGTGCTGGTGCTCCAGCACCGCTACGGCGAGGCCAAGCCAAGGTACGAGGAGGCGCTCGCGACGTTTCGCAAGGTGCTCGGCGACGACAGCGCCATGACCGCGAATCCTCTCGTCGGGCTCGCCCGCGTCGCGCTTGAGGCCAACGATCCACGCACCGCGATCCCACTCCTCGAGCGTGCGCTCACGCTGCGCGACCGAGAGACTCCGGATCAGCAGGCCGAGGTTCGCGACGTGCTGGCCCGCGCGCTGGGCCGGACGACCCGCGGTCGCGCCCTGGCCGCCGAGGCGATCGCGCGCTACCGCGAAGCAGGTGATGACGCCTCGGCGAAGGCGGTCGAAGCCTGGCTCGCCGGGGCCTAGCGCCGCAGCAGTCCGGACAAGCTCAGCTCGAGCTGGCTGTTGATCAACACCATGATGCTGTCGAGCTCGTCCGCTCCGACCCCCAACCGGCGCAGGAACTCGCGGCGAATGCCGGCCAGCAGGGTGTCGCGGATCCGCCCCAACACTCGCGACATGCTGACCCGATGCATGCCGTAGATCGTCGCGATCTCCGCGACTTCGAGACCATCGAGGTAGCGGTGGCGCAGGATGTTGCGGTCGCGGGCATCGAGCGTCGCGAGCACGCCCTTGAAGGCCGCGCTGAAATCGGCGCGGTACTGGCGTTTGAGGTACGCGAGCTCGGGATCATCGCCAGCCGTCGCGAGATCGACGAGCGCGTCCTCGCGGCCCAGTCGATCAGGCCGTGCCGCCTCCGCGCGGACCACGTCGAGTAGGTAGCGCACGGTGACCATCCGCACCCATGCCTGGAGGTCGCCGCGGCCGAGATAGCTCGCGATCCGTGGCGCGGCGTCGCCGTCCGCGACGAACAGCCGGTCGCGCATGGCCTGCTGGAGCTCGTCGACGGTGATCGGTACGCCGCGGTGGCGGCCGTGCACGATCGCGATCTGTCCCGACATCTCGCGATCGAAGCGTTCGAGCGCCTCTTGCTCGCCACGCGCACATGCAGTGGCAAGCGCGAGGTCGGCGGCGCGGATGCCGCGAAGCGCCTTGTCGGGTGCCGCCCCGGGGTCGACGCGGATCGCGACATCATGAACAAAGCGGGCGACGTCGAGGAGCGGGTTGCTCGCGGCGGCATCCGCGACGAGCTGGGTCAGGATCGGCGCCAGCTCGCTACAGGCTGCGTACCTACCGTGCTGGGCCGGGTCGACGGCCAAGAGGAACATTACCTCGATGGGCTGCGAAGTAGACACCACGCCGCGGGAGCACCAGGGTAGCACCACTGTCGAAGCCTGCCAGAGCTCGGGACGGCCGTCCGAGCCGCGGACGACAAGCAGCCGTCGTGACATCTCGGAGAGCGCTCACTCGAGCTGACGCTCACTTCTTCTTCGGTGGCGCGACTGCTCATCCGGTACTTGCCGCCACGCGACCGCTCACTCCCAGCCGACGAGGTACCGATGCGTCACTCGGCAAGGGCCTCGACCGTCGGTGCGGTGACGCGTTCGAGCACGAGCCGTTGAAGAACGGCCAAGACGAGCCAGTCTTCGTCGGGGCACATCGAGCGGCGGTTCGACGATCACAACACGTGCGCGCGTGACCCACGCCTGCGACCGGCCGCGGTATGTTCGGAGCAATGTCTGACACGCTCAGCGCGATCGTGTCCTCGGGGCGCACGGGATCGGCGAACCCGGCACTGTTCATCGGCCTCGCGGGCGACGCTCCGCACACCCCTCCGGCACGGATCGCCCTCGGTGAGGTCGATCGCGTCGATCTCGGGCGCGCCGAGACGCGGACGATCAAGCACGCCACGATCGACGGCGCGCGCGTCGTGATCGTGACGCTCGCGGATCCGCGGATGTCCACCAACCACGCGCGACTGTCGCGGGTCGGTGGCCGCTGGGTGCTCGAGGATCTCGAGTCGAAGAACGGCACCACCGTCGGGCCCGATCGGATCAAGCGGAAGCCGCTCGAGGATGGCGATTCGATCCTGGTCGGCCACACCGCGCTGGTGTTCCGCGCCGCCGCCGAGCAGACCGACCTCGACGGCGACCCTCCGCATGCCATGAGCGATCTGGCCACGCTGTACGCGCCCCTCGCGGATCGCTACCGCGAGCTCGCGACCGTGGCCAGGACGAACGTCGCGATCGAGATCCGCGGCGAGACCGGCACCGGCAAGGAGCTGGTCGCGCATGCCGTGCACGAGCTCTCGGGACGCCCTGGCAAGCTGGTCGCGGTCAACTGCGCGGCGCTGTCGAGCTCGATGCTCGAGGCCGAGCTGTTCGGGCACAAGCGCGGTGCGTTCACCGGCGCGAACGAGGACCGCGCCGGCCTGATCCGCAGTGCGGACAAGGGCACGTTGTTCCTCGACGAGATCGCCGAGCTGCCGATGGCTGCGCAGGCCACGCTGCTGCGCGTGCTCCAGAGCGGCGAGGTCACGCCGGTGGGCAGCGACGTCGTGGTCAAGGTCGACGTTCGGCTGGTCACGGCCACCCACCGCGATCTCGACGCCGAGGTCGCCGTCGACAAGTTCCGTGCGGATCTGCGCGCGCGCCTCCTCGGCTTCGCGATCGACCTCCCGGCGCTGCGGAAGCGCCGCGAGGATCTGTCGCTGCTGGTCAGCGCGCTGCTCGACCGCCACGCACCCAGTCGCGCGGTGACGTTCTCGTCGGACGCTGTCGCTGCGCTCTACGCCCACGACTGGCCCCTCAACGTGCGCGAGCTCGAGCGATCGCTGCAAGGCGCCCTCGCGGTCGCGCCCGATCGGATCGAGATGCAGCACCTGCCCGCCTCGGTCGGCGCCACCGAGCCGATCGACATGCCGGTGTATCGAGAAGCCACCGCGGAGGAGAAGTCGCTCAAGGATCAGCTGGTCGGCGCGCTGTCCCGGCACGAGGGAAACATCGCCGCGGTGGGTCGCGAGATGGGCAAGGATCCGACGCAGATCCGTCGCTGGATGAAGCGGTTCGGCCTCAAGCGCGACTAGCGCCTGTCCCTGAAGCGGGTCATGTGGTTCGATCGGTTGCGAACGCGTCACCGCAGGAACGTGGCGGCCTGATCGCTGGCGTGATCGAACGTCGGCATGGCGACGCGAGTGTGGATCAACGAGGAGCAATGGGCGCGGGTTGCTGGAGTCCTGGCGGCCCACCCTCGT
>JBBQJJ010000011.1:0-44010 GCA_038325805.1 Haliangiales bacterium | reverse complement strand
GACCGCCACCCCGAACGTTGGGCGCAACACACGCGCGCGTGGAAGCGGCCCGCAACCGTCACCCTCAACCCGGAGAATCACGCCGAAGCTGAACGACTCGCATCCTGAAATCTCATGCGACAACTATCTTGATTTCTGCCGAGATTGCTGTCCCGCTCGTCGCAACCCGACCGAAGTAAATCCGAATCGTCTCGGACAAGGTCGATCGAGATCGAAGCGCTCGCGAAGATCGCCGCAGTCTGAGCTGTGGTGTTGGTCGCGTTCGAGCGGTCACTGGTTGCGTCCGCTCAGTGGCTGGCTTCAGCAACCGGGAACCGTCTCTGGTCGTTGGGTGAGCAGCAAATCGGGACCGTCTCGGTTGTTAGGGTGAGCCGGAAAACCGGGAGCGCTCCCTGGTTGTTGGGTGAGCGCGAACCCTGGGATGGTTCTTGGTTGGTTTGGGTACCGAACACTGCGAGGTGGGGGGTGCGGCTGGCTTGGTATGGCTCGGGTAGCCGCCTCGCATCCGTCAGTTTAACAGCGTGAGTACTTCGTGCGTCGCGACGGCGCCGAAGCCTTGGACGTCCGCGCCGCCGGGTACGTAGAGCCGCCCACCGCTCGCCGCGGCGCCCATGCCGTGCCGAGGCGTGACCATCGGGTCGAGTGACTCCCACGCATCGCCCGCCGGTGCGTAGGCCTCGACCTGCGGGAACACGCCGGACGTCGCCGCCGGGTTGCCCTCGCCACCGACGACGATCAGCCGATCGTCGATCACACCACACGCGGTGCCGCCGCGACCCGTGAGCATCGGTGCCTTGGTCTCCCACGCGCCACCCGGCGTGAATTCGAAGGTCGCCGTCGACGTGCTCGGGATCGACGTCATCCGCCCACCGGCGACGTACAGCTTGCCGGCGATCACGCCACCGCACGCGTGATCGCGTGGCACCGGCAACGGTGGCAGCGCAGTCCATTCGTCGAGCGCGAGATCGTAGACCGACGCATCGCTCACCGCGCCGCCGCGCAACCCGCCCACGACGAACAGCTTGCCGTCGATCGCACCCGCGACGCTGGCGCCACGCTGCGTGCCCGCCGGCATCGACGTGCGGACGTTCCACGCGGCGTCGAGCGCCGGATTCCAGGTCCACGTGTCACCGATCGCCGCGAAGTTGCCGCCCTGCAGCGCGCCGCCGACGACGATCGTCCCATCGATCACGGCGGCGTTGATGTGGTGCACCGGCAGCGGCAGCTCCGGCCCTGCGGCGTACGTGCACGTCGCCGGGTCGAAGATCTGGACCGCGCTCGTGATCGTCAGGTTCTGGAACCCACCGAGGATATAGATCTTGCCGTCGACCGCGACGACCGAGGTCTCCTGCGTCGGGCCGATCGCGAGCGGAGCGGCGGCGGCCCACGGGATCGTGTCGTCGCAGTCGCCGACCGGTGCATCGCCCGCCGGCGCATCGGGCGCGATCGGGTCCTTACCGCCGCACGCCATCAGAGCTGTCAACGCCGCGACCCGCATGCTCGTGATGCTACCGCGGAACCCATCGGCACGAGCGAACGCGATCGGACCGCCGAGACTTGTCAGCCGATCGTCCATCCCTGCTCGCCGACGAGCGGGACGAAGCGAACGGCGCCGAGGTCTTCCTCGTCGTAGGTCGTCTCGTCGGTGCGCGTGATCCGGATCAGCTTCTGCAGATCGAGCGGACCGGCGGGCAGGACGAGGCGACCACCGATCGCGAGTTGCTCGAGCAGCGCGGGCGGCGGTTTCGGTGCACCCGCGGAGACGCAGATCGCCTCGTAGGGTGCGGAGGGCGCCCAGCCGAGCGTGCCGTCGGCACAGTGGGCGTGGATGTTGGTCATGCCGAGACGCGCGAAGCGATCGGTGGCGGTGGTGGCGAGGCGCTCGAGGCGCTCCACGGTGACGACCTCGCCAAAACCCGTGACGAGCTCGCCGAGGATCGCGGCGGCGTAGCCCGAGCCGGTGCCGATCTCGAGCACGCGCTCGTGCCCGCGAAGCTCGAGCTTCTCGACGGCCATCGCGACGACGAGCGGTTGCGAGATGGTCTGGCCGTCGCCGATCGAGAGGGGCGAGTCGTCGTACGCGTCGAGGACTGCCTCGGGCGGGACGAACTCGTGGCGCGGGATCCGGCGAAACGCCTCGAGCACCCGGCGATCGCTGATGCCGCGACGTGCGAGCTGCTCGTCGACCATGCGGTCGCGCAGCGCTTGGAACGCGGTCACACCGACCGATCCGGCGTGCCGACGTCGGCAGCCACGAGCTTGTGCAGGCCGACCGGCCCGTAGTAGACGCCGAGCAGGAACGCGAGCCACACCCAGATCAGCTTGCTCTGCACGCCGGGCAAGCCCGCCGCGTTCGCCAGGATCATCAGCAACTGGACGACCAGGAACGAGCCGACGAGCAGGCCGTTCTGCTGGTGATCGTCGCGCGTCGCGATCCACACGAACGCGCGCCATGCCCACCCGGTCGCGGGTTGCTTGCGTGACTTGATCGCGGCCCACAGCCGAAGGGCATCGCGATCGGTCGAGTCCACGAACAGCGCGAGGTGCGCATGGCGCTCGGCGGCTGCGAGATCGCCGCTGCGTAGATCGATCTCGCCGGCGACCACGTTCGCGGCGAGGTCGGTACCCGCACGGCGCAGCGCTTCGTTGGCATGGCTCGCCGCGATCTCGATCCGACCGGCAGCGAGCTCGAGCTTCGCTGCCTCGACGCGCGTGCTCACCCGTTGCGGCATCCACGCGAGCGCGCGCTCGAGGAGCACGCGAGCGAGGTCGGTCTCGCCGCGCGCCTGCCGGATCTTCGCGCCGAGGACGTGGATCGCGACCTCGGTCTCGGGCTGGTCGCCGATCTCGAGCCCGCCGCCGATCGCGACGGCACAGCTCGTCCACGCTTCCTCGAACCGCCCGCGGGCAAAGGCCGTCGAGGCGCGCGCGTAGTGGCAATAGGGCGAACCTCCGGCGAGCTCGAGGGCTCGCTTGGACTCGGCATCCGCGCCGACCAGGCGGTTCGGCACCAGCAGCGCGAGCGCGAGCATCGCGTGAGCGTGTGCGTGAGCTTCGTCGACCACGAGGGCGCGACGCAGCAGCTCGACCGCGGGTTTCCACTCGCCCTTGCGAAGCTCGCGCTCCGCGGCGCGCACCAGCTGATCGGGATCCCAATCGATGATCTCGCTCATCCCAGCCCGCCGACTCCCATCACGATGATGTCCCACAGCGGGTCGTCGAACAGACCCTGTACATAGGGTCGCAGCAGGATGCCCGCGGAGATCACGAAGGTGGTCGCCTTCGCCGTGCCGCCGTAGAGCTCGTAGACCTGATACGCGCGTTGCTGGAGCGTGGTGAGCGAGTACGCGAGGTAGATCTTCCACGTCACGATCACGAGCAGCGCGAGCTGCAGCAGCGTGCGTGACTCGATCAGCTGGCGATCCTCCGCCCACAGCAGCGCCGTGCCGAGCATCGCCGTGACGATCAGCTGCACCACGCAGAGCAGGATCTCTCTGCGCTTGGTGGGGCTGCCGAGCACGACCGCGTTGAACACGAACCACGGCAGCGACAACCATGACCCGACGATGATCTCGGCGAGGAGAGGTCCAGAAGGCGTGACGACCAGATGTTTCCATGCAGTGTCATGCGGCTCGTCGGCGATCGCGTAGCTCACCTGCCGACTCTACCCCCAGAGCTCGGGGCTCAGGCGTTCGCGCGGTCGCGGCCTGAGCGAAGGATCGACACAGGCGTCCTGGGTTCAGACGATCAGGAGCGTCGGTTGGGCCGTCTGACCGGTCGCGGCAGCGATCGCAGCGGCGTACATCCGCACCTGCATCTCGTAGCTCTGCTGCAGGAACGCCACACCTTCACCGAGCTCGGCGTCGGTCTTGTAGTCGACCACCGTCCAGACGTCGCCCTCGGCGAACGCCAGATCGACGATGCCCTCGAGCATGCCTTCGGTGGTCGACAGCACGACCGGCGCTTCGCGGCGCAGCTTGTCGGCGGCGCGGGCGCGGAGCAGCAGCGGGTGGCGAAGTGCGGCGGCGACGGCGGTCGCGGAGGCGTCGATCTCCTCGCGCGTCGCACCGACCAGCCGGCCGTGACTCTGCGCGAGCGTCGCGATCGCGCCCGCATCGGCGTCGAGTGGGATGCCGGCGAGCACGGCATGGACGAGCACACCGAAGCGCTTGCCGCGAGGGCGCGTGGAGCGATCGACACCGGTGTCCTCGATCGCGACGGGATCCCAGCCGGCGTTGCCCTCCTTCGAGGCGTCGGTGATAGTCTTGACGTCGAGCGAGGGGCGGCTCCCGTCGACGATCGCCTTCGCGCGGCGCTCCTGCCAGCGGCGATGCGCTTGTTCGCTCGCATCCGCGCGCTCGCCCGATTCGTCGGCCTGGAGGACCTGGCGCTGTCGCATCCCGCCACCGACGTGACGCTCGAGATCGAGCACGCTCGGATCCCACCACACCACCGGCGTGGTGCCGGCCCGCGGTTGATGGCGACCGGGAGCGACCGAGTCCGCGCCGAAGCGCTCGACGTCGGGACCACGCGACCGCACCGAATCCGTGCCGAACTGCGGGCAGCCGGCGGCGCCTACCGGCGATTTCTTGAGCGCCGGATCGGGATGCGTGACCGGCACCAGGGCGGAGAGCCAGCTGTCGCGCTCTTCATCGCCGACGACGGGCATCACCAGGATGTCGCGCGCGCGCGTGACGGCGACGTACGCGAGGCGTTGTCCCTCCTCGCGATCGCGCTGCAGCACTTCTTCCGCGCGCTCGCGCAGCTCGATCGGCACGCAGCCGGCGAGCGGCTCGAGCCAGACGTGGCGCGTGGTGTCGACGTAGCGCGACGGATTGTGTTGAGCGAGCTGCGCCGTGGGATCGCAGAGGATGACGACCGGAAACTCGAGGCCCTTCGCCGCGTGGGCGGTCATGATGCGGACGCCTTCGGTGCCCTCCTCGACGACCATCGCATCGGGCTGCCGGCTGCGCTCGGCATCGTCGGCGAGGCGCTCGACGAACGCGCGGAAGCTGGTGGCAGTCGACGCGCGCGCCTCGAACTTGCGAGCGAGATCGAGGACGCGCAGCACGTTCGCGAGCGCTTGTTCGCCAGCGGGCCACATCGCGAACCCGGCGTGCGCGCGGGTGGCGGCGAGCAACCGCCCGAGGGTGTCGGCGATCGGGCGACGATTGCGCTCGCTGTTGAGCTCGCCGAGGAGCGCGAGGGCATCCGCGACCTCGCGAAATCGCTCGACGACCTCGACCGCAGTTGCGGGATCGGGGTCGACGGGAACCGAGCCGGGCGCATGCGGCTTCGGCTTCGGCACGAGGGGTGCGCCGGCGAGGTAGCCGAGCGGGTAGAGCGGCCCGAACACGTGCTTGAACGCGACGAGATCCTCGTCGTGAAACGCGAACAGCGGGCCGCGCAGGGTGGCGTAGACCGAGAGCTCGTCGTCGGGCCACTCGATCGCCGACAGCGCGGCGCGAATCGCGATCGCCTCCTCGCGTTCGTGGAACGATCGACCACCGACGAGCACGTGCGGGATCTGACGGGCCTCGAGCGCGGTGACGTACGGCCGGGTCAGATCGCTGCCGAAGCTCTGAAACCGCCGGAACATCAGGCAGACATCGCGCGTGGTGATCGGTCGTGGACCCGCCGCCGTCAGCAGGGTCCAGCCGCTCTCGTGCAGCAGCCAGTCGAGGAACGCACCGACCGCGTGCGGATACGACTCCTCGATCGCCTTGTTGCTGACGTCGCGCTTGCCGTACGGCTCGGGCACCGGCAGCGCGATCAGCGACGGGCGATTCGCGACGTCGGTACGCTCGGGTGACAGGGGGACGTAGCGCGCTTGGCCGTCGCCGCGCATCACCGGCTCGAACGCCGCGTTGATCGCCGCTTGCAGGCCGGGTACGGCACGGAAGCTGGTCGACAGCTCGACGAGCTTCGCCCCGTCACCGAGGAGCCGGCGCTTGACCTGCTCGTAGAGCGCGACATCGGCGCGGCGGAATCGATAGATCGCCTGTTTGGGATCGCCGACGACGAACAGCTTGCCCGGCTTGATGTGCGCGTGCGCTGCGTCGCTGCACGCCGGATCGTCGGCGCACAGCAGCATCAGGATCTCGACCTGCAACGGATCGGTATCCTGGAACTCGTCGACGAAGAACCGCGTGAACCGCTGCTGGTAGTCGCGGCGCACCGTGGGATCGTCGCGCAGGACGTCGCGTGCGCGCTCGAGCAGATCGAAGAAGTCGAGGCGGCCGGAGCGCGACTCGAGAGCCGTATATGCCAGGACGAGGGGACGCAGCTCGTCGTGCAGGCACGCAGCGAGGTCGGCCTCCGCTGCCTGCCGGAACGCGGCGATCACGGCGATCACGTGATCCCGGATCGCGACCACCTCGACGCGCGGCAACCCTTCGCCGTACTGCTTGTTGCGACCGCTGTAGCGCCACTCCCACCAGCGCGCGACGGTGGTGAGCTCCGCCTCGAGACCATCGAGATCGCGGGCACGAAGCGCTTCTCGGCGGGACAGATCCCCGAGCCAGTTCGCGACCCGCGCGCATAGCTTCGCGAGGGGGTCGCTCGCGGAGTGGGCGCGAGGTGCGAAGGCGGCGAGGGTGGCCATCTCGTCGAGGACGACCTGGATGCCCGCGCCTCGATCGAACGGATCGCGCCGCCACGCACCATCGAAGTCTCGGCGATTGGTCAGCGCGCGCCCAGCGCTGCGCAATTGATCGACCGGCTCGTTGCGCCGCAGGATGCGTCGCACGCCTTCACCGGGATCTGCGAGCGTCCGCTGTAACCAGCCGTCGAACGCCTGCTGGAACATCCGGTCTGCCTCGTCCTCGCCGGCGACCTCGAACAACGGATCGACGCGCGCCTCGATCGGCCGCTCGCGCAGCAGATCCGCACAGAACGAGTGGATCGTCCCGATCCGCGCGACCTCGAGCTCGGCGAGTGCGCGTTCGAAGCGCGACCGCTCGCGCCCCTCCGCCGATGTCGAGCGCCGCGACCCGGGGTTGGCTTGGCCGTCAACCCCGCGTTCGCTCCATTGTACGGATCCGGGCATCTGGCCACGAGCCTTCTCGAGCTCGACGCGCAACCGCAGCTTCATCTCACCCGCGGCCTTGTCGGTGAACGTCAGCGCGACGATCTGCTCGAGCCCCGCGGTGCCGCTGCGAATGGTCTCGATCAGTCGCGCGATCATCTCGGTGGTCTTGCCGGTACCGGCGGCCGCCTCGACGACGAGCGTCGACTCGAGATCGGTGCGAATGGCCTGCCGTGCGGCGGCGTCGACGAACGTCATCGCATCCCCGCCAGTCGTGGAAGACCGAGCACGACCGAGATCATCGCAGGCTCCTCAGCGTGCCGAGCTGGACGAGCGTGTCGCGCTTGACCTTCTGTCGGGCCTCTTCGAAGGGACCGCAGATCGCGACGAAGTCGCAGTACGTGCACGCACCTCGCGCCGGCGCGGCGGGGAAGAACGCGCGCTCGAAGTGTGCCGACAGCGTCTCGGAGAGGACGCGCGCGGCATCGCGAGCGACGGCGTCGAGGGCGACCGTGACCTCGCGGAACTCGCCGCGACTCGTGCAGTAGTAGAGGCGTCCACCGCGGACCTCGGTGCCGGTGAAGAGCCGCTCGAGGACGAGTGCGTACAACACCGGTTGCAGCGAGGTGCCGCCCGCGGTGACGGCTTCGGGTTTGACTTTCGCTTGACCGGTCTTGTAGTCGGTCGCGCGCAACGCGCCGTCGAGTGATTCCTCGACGAGATCGATCGATCCGCGCAACGAGAGTGGCGGTTCGATCCCGAGGTCGACGGGATCCGTGACGCTGTTCGGATCGGAGGCACCGCGTCCCGTGGGGCCGAATGCGAGCTCGAAGCGGCGCGGGATCCAGCCCGGATCCTCGATCATCCGGCGCGCCCACTCGCGGATGTCGGCGCCGATCCCGGCGATGCCGTCGTCCCACACGCGATCGATCGCGGGTGCGAGGTCGTCGCGATAGCGCGCGGCGACCCGCGCGAGCACGGTGTCGATGCGGTCGCGAACGGCGTCGAAGCTCGTGATCGGGAGCTCGCCGGCCTCGCGGAGATCCGACAGCAACTCGAAGTGGACGTCGTGGATCAGCGAGCCGCGCTCGAGGGGCCCGAGCGTCTCGATGGCTTCGGGCTGGTCGCGCGGCTCGAGCTTGACGATCGTGCGCAGCGCGAAGCGGTACGGACACTGCGCGAGCAGCTCGAGTGCGGTCGGCGAGAAGGATCGCCTGGAGGGCGAATGCACGCTCACCGCGTCGCGCCCAGCCGCGGTCTCCGCGATCAGGCCATCGGACGGCTTCCACGCGGCGACCGTCCACCGCCGCGCGCGGAATCGCAGCGAGCGCGCGAGGTGCTTGTTCGCATTCAAGAGGTATGCGGCGGCGCCCTGCGGAGCGAGCACCTGGTTGCCGGTGCCGGGCAGCGTTCCCTTGCCGAACGGTGTGGGTCGTTGCCGCGCACCGTCGGTGTTCGGCGTGCGCGCCACGTCCGCCAGCGTTCCCTTGCCGATCGAAGGAGGCCGCTTCTCGGGCGGCCCGTCGGGTCTCGACGTGTGCTCGGCACTGGCGGCGTCGGTCAGCGTTCCCTTGCCGAACGGCACGACACGCGGCTCGGCCGGCGCCTCGAACTGCAGCGCGGTGCGACCGCGCGCGGCGTGCTGCGAGGCAGCGCGTGCGGCGCCCGACGCAGTAGCGGAGAACGAGGCGCCGTCGGGTCGCAGGAAGCTGTCGAGCAGTGCGAGATCGTGCTCGGCCTCGTCGATCGCGCGCTCGCGATCCGACGGCGCCGGCCAGCCGATGCGAGCGGCACCCGTGGCATCGGCCTTCTTGCCGAGCTCGTCGAAGCCGGGCAGGGCGCCCTCCGCGGCTTCGAGCACCTCGAGCCCGTAAAACGACGGCACGCGCGGTCGCCCTTGATCCAGATCGATGCGTGGATAGCTGACCACCGCGCGCTGACAGGCGGCACCGATCGCGAGCCGTAGCGACAGTCGCTCGTCGGCGACTCGACCGTCGCGCGTCATCAGTTCGCCGAGCTCCGCGCGAGCGTCATCGAGCAGCAGCGGATCCTCGATCACCTTCTGCGGAAACATGCGCTCGGCGAGCCCGGGGACGAACACCACGTCGAAGGCCATGCCGCGGATCGCTTCGACGGTGGCGACCAGCACGTGACCGTACCGTCGGGTGGTGCGCGGCACGATCACCTCCGCGAGCCGCGGCGCGAGCACGAGCTGGACATCGCGCAGCGACACGGGCCCGACGTCGCTCATCGGCACGAGCGCCGACAGCACCGCGAGCACGCGATCCGGCGCGCGCAGCGTCCGCGTGGCGAGCGCACTCAAGCGATCGATCCACTCACCCCACGTGGCGCGTGCCGGCAGCGCCGCGAGCTCGTCGAGCAAGGGCAAGGCGAAGCCGCGCAGGTGTGCGAGATCGGCGAGCTGACGTGCGCGGTTCTCGCGACCCGCTTCGCCACCGCGGTCTTCGAGCGCGAGCCGCGCCTCGAGCCCGGCGAGCCGGCGAGCCCAGCGATCGCGTCCGCCGATCACTGCCGCTTCGACGAGCAGCCGCTCCCATCGCCACGGCGCGCGCAGCGTCCCGGCCGCCACCGCATCGCTCGTCCCGCTCGCGACTCGGCGCTCCGCGCGATCCGGCCTGTCGGCATCGCCGATCGCCGCCGGTGACAATTCCTCGTCGGGCGCCACCCAGCGCTCGGCTGCGGGCAGCGCAGGTGGTGGCTCGCCCGCGATCGCATCGGGGATCTCGCCGAGCGAGATGTACTCGGCGAATCGGCGCGCCGACAGGTTCTCCACCGCACACGCGATCAGCGTGAGGAATGCTCGCCCCGACGGATGCGGCCGCACCGTGCCGTGCTCGAACCAGATCGGCACGCTCGCGCGACCGAACGCCTCCTCGAGGTGCGAGCGATAGTGGTTCGGCGTGCGCAGCACGATCGCCATCCGATCGAACGGCACCCCGGCCTCGGCCTCCGCGAGGACGCGCCGCGCGAGCTCGACGGCTTCTCGGCTCTCGCCGGGCGCCGAAAAGATCTCGATGCTGCGATCGAGCTGCGCGTAGTTGAGCCGGCCGCGATCGAACAGGTGCTTCTGCACGCGTGCGAGCGCGTCGGCCTCGGGCACGGCGATCTTCTCGGCCACGCCGCCGAGCCGACCCAGCGTCGCGTCGTCACCTGCAGCGACGGTGACCAGGGCGTCGGGTGCCGTGGCGAGCACGGCGTCGAGCAGCGTCTGCTCCGCACGCGCACGCAAGCGCACGTCGAGCACCAGCGTCGGCACGCCGAGCAAGGGATGGTCGCCGGTGCTGGGACGCAGCTGCGAGCTCGCGGTTCGCGCGAGCGCCTCTGCGACGGCGAACACCGCGGCGCGATCGGCCAGCCGGGCACGGTCGAGCTCGCGCTCCAACCCGGCCAACGCGGCGCGCAATTCGGCCGCGAGCCGTTCGGGTCGGTGGTTCGCCATCCGCAGCTCGCCAAGCGTTCGCGCGAGGGCACGAGGCAAGCCCGGCTGATCGATCACCGCCTCGAGCCGACCCAACGTCCCATCGCTCCGCATCGCATGCAGCACGCGCGCACACAGGGCCTCGACGGGGAGCGCCCCGATCGGGGCACGCCCTTCCGCCGCCAGCGGAAGCTTCGCGAGCTCGGCCGCGAGCCGCCCGAGCGTCATCCGATGCCACCCGAAGCCGGTGCCACGCTCGCGCGCGACCGTGCGGATCAGCTCCGACGCGGCATCGTGCGTGGCCCCGATGATCAAGATCGGTTCGTCGGCGCCCCGCGCATCGAGCCACGCGGCCGCCTCGCGGAGCCGAAGCTCCGCGCGTGCGCTCGTCACGACCCGCCGCATCGCAACGTTCTATCGCGGGGGGCTGACGCTGCCTACCCGCGGTGCAGCAAGCGCGCGAGGCCGAGGCCCAACAGCCCTGCGATCGCGCACCCGATCAGCGTCACGCCCACGTTGAGGAGCGATCTCGATGGCTGACCGTCGAGCGCCAACGTCGAGCTCTCGTGGTTGAACGCCGAGTACGTCGTCAACCCGCCGAGGAAGCCTGTGGTCAGCGCGAGCCGGAGATCCTCGGGGAACGACGCGATCCCCAGGGACAGCTCCATCACCAGCGTCATCAGGAAGGCACCGACGACGTTGACGATCAGCGTGCCGTACGGGAACGCGCTTCCGAACCGCTCGACGGACCACGTCGAGATCAAGTAGCGGAGGGTGCATCCCGCTCCGCCGGCGCCGAACACGATCAAGACCCGGGTCACGGGTCCGACAGTATCAGGCGGCGCTGCGGTCGGTCTTGTGGGCGGTGTCCAGGCGGACCGTCAACACGGGGCACGGCGCCGAGCGAACGATGGTCTCGGCGACGCTGCCGAGCAACGCACGCTTGAGACCGCGGCGGCCGTGGGTACCCATGACGATCAAGTCGATCCCGAGCGTCTTCGCGGTCTGATCGATGACGTCGCGCGCGTCGCCTGTCTCGAGCAACACCTGGCCAAACGTCACGCGAGCGCGCCTCGCGTCGGCGAGGGCATCGACGGCCGTCTGGTTCTCCGCGATCAGCTGGGCGATCACGGTCGAGGTGACCGCGACGCCGAGCTCGGGGACCCCGAGCGCCGGGATGCCGATCACGTGGACCAGGTGCACGGTCGCGCCGAGCTTGGCTGCCAGCTCGCAGGCGTAGTCGAGCGCCGCCTCGGCGCCCTCGCTGAGATCGGTCGGGACGAGGATGTTCTTGGGCAGCATGACCCCAGGAGTTTCACGAACCGGGCCAACGGAACCGCGGGTACAGGCGACGAAAACCACGACAACTGCGCACGCCGTGCGCCGGAGGGGCGGGACACGGTAGAACGTGCGCAGTGCGCCTGACCCGCAAGTTCATCGCCGCGCTGGTCATCGGCGTCGCGTTGGTAGCCCTGGTTCAGGGCTATCTGGACTATCAGCGCGAGCGCGATCTGTTCGATCGCCAGCTCCGCGGTGAAGCGGCGGCGCTGGGTCGTGCACTCGGGCGCGGTGTCGCCGACGTCTGGCAGCGTGACGGAGAAGCAGCCGCTCGTCAGTTCCTCGAGGTCGCGGCCACCAAGAGCGGACGCTTGCAGGCGCGCTGGGTGTGGCTCGACGCGAAGGGCCGCGACGAACCACGTGCTCCACGCGCGGACCTCGAGGCGCTCGCACCGGACCAGGTCGTCGTGGTTCGCGACAACACCCGCCGCCATCTCTATACGTACATTCGCGTCGAGGTCGGGGAGTCCCGACTCGGCGCGATCGAGATCGCCCAGTCTCTCGAGCAGCTCGACTCCTATGTCTCCGAGTCGTTCCGAACCCGCGTGATCGGTTCGGTGAGCGCCGTCGCGATCGCCGCCCTGCTCGCCCTCGGGCTCGGCGTGGTGTTCATCGGCCGTCCGATCGGCAAGCTCGCGAGCAAGGCGCGCCGGGTCGGCACCGGCGATCTCACCGGACCACTCGTGCTCAACCAGCGCGACGAGCTCGGCGAGCTGGCCTCCGAGATCAACGTGATGTGCGAGCGGCTCTCCGAGGCGCAGCAAGCACGCGACAAGGCCACCGAGCAGCTGCGCAACGCGGACCGGCTGACCACCGTCGGCAAGCTCGCATCCGGGCTCGCGCACGAGCTCGGTACACCGTTGAACGTCGTGCGCGGCCGCGCGAAGCTGATCCTCGACAAGGAGGTCGAGGGCGACGACATCATCAACTCCGCGCGCATCGTGGTCGAGCAGTCCGAGCGGATGACGCAGCTGATCCGCGAGCTGCTCGATTTTGCCCGCCCCCGCGCCCCCAAGAAATCCCCGGTCGATGTCACCCGGGTGTCCGCCCGGGTCTGCGAGCTGGTCGCGACGATCGCCCGCAAGGGGCAAATTACCCTGGTGCCACCCACGGCGAACGAGGACCACCGCACCGAGGCGGACGACGGGCAGATCACGCAAGTGCTGACGAACCTGGTGGTCAACGCCATCCAGGCCACTCCAGCGAATGGCAGCGTGACGATTCGTACCCGCGAAGTCGAACAAACGCCCCCGCCGTACGTCGGAGGAGACGTGCGCTCGTGGCTGGCCATCGCGGTCGAGGACACGGGCGCGGGCATGGATGAAACCACCCGGATCCGCGTGTTCGAGCCCTTCTACACGACCAAGGACATCGGCGATGGCACCGGGCTCGGCCTCTCGGTCAGCTGGGGGATCATCCGCGAGCACGGCGGCTGGATCGACATCGTCTCCACACCTGGTGAGGGGTCGACCTTCACCGTGTACATTCCGAAGGGCAACGCATGACCACGGTTTTTGTCGTCGATGACGAGCGCGAGATGGTCGATCTGATCGCGATCGGCCTCAAGAAGCGCGGGTTCACGATCATCCCGTTCACCGCGGGCGCCGACGCCATTGCTGCGATCCCGCAGCATGACGTCGACGTGATCATCACCGATCTCAACATGAAGGGGATGACCGGTCTCGAGCTCTGCGAGCAGGTCGTGGCGGATCGCCCCGACATCCCGGTGCTGATGCTCACCGCGTTCGGCAGCTTCGAGACCGCCGTCGGTGCGATCCGCGCCGGCGCGTACGACTTCGTCACCAAGCCGGTCGAGATCGAGGCGCTCGCGATCGCGGTGCGCCGGTGCGCCGAGCATCGCGCGCTGCGCTCCGAGGTCAAGCGCCTGCGCGAGGCGATGGCCTCGATCACCACGGCGCGCGGTCGCGGCGATCTGATCGGTGCGAGTCCGGCGATGCAGCGCGTCCACGAGCTGCTCGATCAGGTCAGCAGCACCGATGCAAGCGTCCTCGTGACCGGCGAGAACGGCACCGGGAAGGAGACGGTCGCGCGCGAGATCCACCATCGATCGCGCCGCGCCACGGGCAAGTTCATCGCGATCAACTGCGCCGCCGTGGGTGAGGAGCTGCTCGAGAACGAGCTGTTTCGCGTCGGTGGTGCGTTCGAGCAGGCGAACCACGGCACGTTATTCCTCGACGAGATCAGCGAGATCCCGTTGTCGCTGCAACCGCGCCTGCTGCAGGCGATCCAGGAGCACAAGCTCCGGCCGACCGGCAGCGATGCCGAGATCCTGATCGACGTCCGCGTGATCGCGTCGACCAATCGCGACCTCCAGGAGATGACGGAGGCGAAGCAGTTCCGCGAGGATCTGTACTACCGGATCCACGTCATCCACATCCCCCTGCCGCCGCTCCGTGCGCGCGGTGGAGATGTCCTGCTGCTCGCCGGACACTTCATCCGCCACTACGCCACGGTGCAGAGCAAGAAGGTCACCGGCGTGTCGAGCTCCGCCGCCGAGCGGATGATGAAGCACGAGTGGCCGGGCAACGTGCGCGAGCTGGCGAATGCGATCGAGCGCGCCGTCGCGCTGACCCACTTCGAGGAGCTCCAGGTCGAGGACCTGCCCGACAAGATCCGCACCGCGCGCGCGCAGCAGATGTCGGGCACCGAGCACGCCGAGCTGTTGACGCTCGAGGAGGTCGAGCGGCGCCACGTATTGCGCGTGCTCGCCGCGAGCGATGGCAACCGCACCGACGCCGCGAAGATGCTCGACCTCGATCGCAAGACGCTGTACCGCAAGCTGCTCCGCTGGGGCGTTAACGACGATTGAGAGGGAGTGGTGTAGTGCGCTCTCGCAGTGTGATCACGGTCGACCGCTTCGCGACGGAAGCTCCCGCGCTGAGGCGCGTGTTCGATGCGCGCTTCGCGGAGCCGAGGCGAGCGAACGCCGATCGCTTCGTCTGGGACTACTGGCACGTGCCCGGTCAGTACACCGCGTTGCGCACGCCGGCATGGACGTACTTTCCGCAGGCACTGTACCGGCGGTTCCACGAGCGCCTCGTCGGGTGGGGCCGCGAGCACCTCGGCTGTCACGACGTGTCACCGCCGTGGCTGTCGAACTACGTCGAAGGTTGTCGCCAGGAGTTGCACGGCGACTTGCCCCACGGCCCGTGGGCGTTCGTGTTCTCGTTGACGAACTGGAAGCGCCGGACGTTTCGGGGCGGCGAGACGCTGCTCGTGCGGGATCAAGTCCTCGACTACTGGCACGGCTTCGAGTCGACGCGCTCGATCGAAGAAGGCGAGCTGATCAAGGAAGTGCCACCGGAGTTTGGTCGGCTCGTGGTGTTCGATCCGCGCATCCCCCACGGCGTGCGGCAGGTGACGGGCACGCATGACCCGCGCGAAGGCCGGCTCGTGATCCACGGTTGGTTCGTCCAGCCGCGACCGTTCGTTCGAGGGCCACTGTCGACCAAGACGCTCGGTGCTCGCATTGGCGCGCTCACCGATCAGCTCGGTGGCTGGCTCGGCGAGTTGCCCATCGCGGGCATGCTGAGCCTGCGCTTCACCGTCGATCGGCGAGGACACACGCGCGATCTGAAGGTGCTGTCGGACACCACGCGTGTGCCAGCAGGTGACGAGAAGCAGAGGGCGACGTTGATCCGGACCATCCGCGATCACGTCGCCGGGTGGGAGCTCGGCGCGCAGCGCGCGGCCAGCCACGTCACGCTGCCGCTCGTGTTCGAGCGCTAGATCTTCGGGAACGCCGGCAGCACGAGGCGCAGGATCTCGAACAGCACGGTGGTGAACAGCTCGCGCAGCTCGTCGCGCGAGAGTCGCGGGTTCGCTGCCCAGTCGATGGTCGCGCTCTCGACGAAGCCGATCCAGCCGCGCACCGCGACCTCGAACCTCGCGTTGCCGGCGACGATCGGTGCGAACGGCGTGTCGTTCGTGAACTGCTTGAACATCCTGCCGCGCACGTTCTCGATCACCGCGGCGACTTCTGGATCGCTGCCGATCCCACCGCGCATCAGCGAGACGAACGCGTTGGGCAGGCGCGCGATGTGATCGAGGTAGGCGTCGAGGCAGGCGCGCACCCGGTCGATCGGCGCGAGATCATCGGGGACGGCGGTGATCGCGGCGACCAGCTCGTCGGCGATCTCGCCCAGGCCAGCGACGTAGAGGTCTCGCTTGGTCGGGAAGTAGTGATAGAGCAGGCCCTTCGAGATCCGCGCCTCGCGGGCGAGGTCGTCGATCGAGACATCGTCGTACGCACGCGCCGAGAACGAGCTCTTCGCGAGCGCGAGGAGCTGGGCGCGGCGAGCGTCGGTATCGAGGCGGATGCGCTTGGGCGCGGCCTTCCTGAGGACCCGTCGAACAACCCGGCGTCGCGGAGGCATCGCGGAAATCATAGCGGAATTCCTCACCCTTGCGGTCGTCTATTGACTCATTTTCAATAAGACCTATTCTCCGATCACGTGCGAATCGAACCTCGAGACTTCGACGACGATCTATCCAGCGTGCCGCGCCACTGGGTGGGCGGGCATCCAGCGGCCACCGCGATCAGCAACGGGATCAACCTGCTGTTCCCGCATGGCGAGCGCTTCTTCGTCCGATCGGTGAAGAAGTTCCTCGATCAGCTCGACGACCCAGCGCTGCGTGCAGAGGTCAAAGGCTTCTTCGGGCAGGAGGGCCGCCACGCGCATGCGCACGACGATCTCAACGCCGTGCTGCGCACGCAGGGGTTCGAGATCGATCAGTTCCTGGATCGCTACAAGCGCATCACCGACTGGCTCGAGGCACGCACGCCTCCGAAGTTGCGCCTCGCCGTCACCGCGGCGGCGGAGCACTTCACCGCGATCCTCGCCGAGGGCGCGTTTCGCCACGGCGTGCTCGACGCGTGCGATCCGAAGATGCAGCGACTGCTCGCGTGGCACGCGGCCGAAGAGATCGAGCACAAGCATGTCGCGTTCGACGTGCTGCAGCGGATCGATCCCTCGTACGCGCTGCGCGTCACCGGCCTGCTCTACGCGACGCTGACGCTCGGCGGGTTCTGGTTCGCCGCGGCGCGGATGCTGCTGCGCCAGGAGGGGCTGTCGCTCGGCGACACGATCCGATCGCTCCGCGAGATCCCGAATCGCGATCCGGTGATCCGCCGCGTGTTCATCCGCGGCATCCGCCAGTACTTGAAGCGCGACTTTCACCCCGACCAGCTCGACAATCGCGAGCTCGCGGCGACGTGGTTTGCCGCGCGCGGCCTCAGGCTGCCGGCGAGCAAGGAAGCAGCATGAACCTGATGGATGGAGTGGTGGTGGTCACGGGTGCAGGCAGCGGCATCGGTCGCGCGACCGCGCTGGCGTTCGCGAACAAGGGCGCACGCGTCGCGATCTGCGATGTCGATCAACCTCGCCTCGACACGCTCGCCACCGAGCTCGGCGATCGAATGTTGCTGTCGCGCAAGGTCGACGTCGCGGATCGCGCCGCGATGGAGGCGTTCGCGGGCGAAGTTCACGAGCACGTGCCCGCGGTCGAGGTGGTCGTCAACAACGCGGGCGTCGCACTCGGCGGGACGTTCCTCGAGATCTCCCTCGATGACTGGGACTGGATCGTCGGGATCAACCTCAAGGGCGTCGTCCACGGCTGCCACTTCTTCGTGCCGAAGATGGTCGAGCGCAAGCGGGGCCACGTGATCAACATCTCGAGCATCCTAGGCATCTATCCGGCTCCGGCGGTCACCGCGTACGTCGCCACCAAGTTTGCGGTGCTCGGGCTGTCGCAGTCGCTGCGCGCCGAGCTCGCGCAACATCAGATCGGGGTCACCGCCATCTGCCCCGGCATGATCAACACGCAGATCGTCGCCGATAGTCGCGTGCGCGGCATCGCCGGTGAGCGGCGCGAGAAGGTCAAGGCTGCGTTCCACAAGAGGGGTGCGTCCCCCGATCTCGTCGCCGCCGCGATCCTCGACGCGGTTCGCACCAATCCGGCGGTTCGCACGGTCGGCAAGGATGCGGCGCTGATTCATACGCTGACGCGGATCGCGCCCCAGATGAGCTTGAAGCTCGCGTCGAGCCTGCAGAAGCGCTTCAGCCGATCGTGACGGGCTGACGGACAGTAAACGTTAGAGGTTCAACCTTTAACGCTGGGGTTGGCGGGTCCGGTCGACTGACCCGTCCGAGGACGTTCGTCGGCTGGACGAGCTGGGGTTGTGCGCGGTGGGCTGGCCCGATAAGGTCCCGCCGTGAAACTCGCCACGCTCCGAGATGGCACACGCGACGGCCGACTCCTCGTGGTTCGCCGCGATGGCGAGGCCGGCGCGCCGCACGATCAATGGCGCACGCTCCAGGCCGCACTCGATGACTGGTCCGCCGCCGAGCCGGCCCTACGCGAGCTCGCGAAACAGCTCGAAGCCGGCAACGTCGAGGCCACCGCGATCGATCCGTATCGTCTCGCCGCACCGCTGCCACGCGCGTACGAGTGGGTCGATGGCTCCGCGTTCTTGAACCACGTCATCCTGGTGCGCAAGGCCCGCAAGGCCGAGCCACCGCCGACCCTCGAGACCGATCCCCTGATCTATCAAGGCGGCTCGAGCGACCTGCTTGGACCGCGCGATGCGATCGAGCTCCACGATCCCGCGTGGGGTCTCGACTACGAGTCCGAGATCGGCGTGGTGCTCGGCGACGTGCCGATCGGGACCAGCGCGGTCGACGCCGGCAAGTACGTCCGGTTGCTCGTGCTGCTCAACGACTGCACGCTCCGCAATCTGATCCCCGACGAGCTCGCGAAGGGCTTCGGCTTCTTTCAAAGCAAGCCTGCGACCGCGTTCGCTCCGTTTGCCGTCACCCCGGACGAGCTCGGCGATCACTGGCGCGGCGGCCGTCTGCATCTGCGCGTGCGCTCGACCTACAACGGCGAGCTCTACGGCGACTGCGATGGCGGCGAGATGCACTTCTCGTTTCACGACCTGATCGCGCACCTCGCGAAGACGCGCCGGTTCACCGCGGGAACCATCTTGGGGAGTGGGACCGTGTCGAACGCCGATCGCGCACGCGGCATCTCCTGCCTCGCGGAGCGCCGGATGATCGAGACGATCGACAGCGGCAAGCCCTCGACGCCGTTCATGGCGGTCGGCGATCAGATCCGCATCGAGGTGCTCGATTCGGCGGGTGCCAGCGTGTTCGGCGCGATCGATCAACGCGTGGTCGCCGCGGTAGGTGCGCCATGAAGCTGGTGCTCCATAACTACTGGCGGTCGTCAGCGAGTCACCGCGTGCGGATCGCCCTCGGGCTCAAGCAGCTGCCGTTCGAGTACGTCGCCGTCAACATCGTCAAGGGCGCGCAGCTCGAGTCGTCGTATCGCGACATCAACGCGTCGGCGCAGGTCCCGACCCTCGAGGTCATCGAGGATGATGGCTCGCGCCGCTCGCTCGTCCAGTCGCTGCCGATCCTCGAGTACCTCGAGGACCGCTTCCCGGAGCACCCGATCCTGCCGGCGGATCACTACCTGCGCGCCCGTGCGCGTGGCCTCGCCGAGATCATCAACAGCGGCATCCAGCCGCATCAAAATCTGACGACCACGAAGAAGCTCGAGTCACTCGGCGTCGCCGTGCCGCCGTGGGTGAAGAGCTTCATCGCCGATGGCATGATCGCGTACGCGCGTGCCGCTAGTGCAGTTGCCGGCTCGTTCAGTGTCGGCGATGCGCCATCGATCGCGGACTGCTGCCTGGTACCGCAGCTCGCCTCGGCCCGACGTTTCCACGTGCTCGGCGACAACGCCTGGGATCAGAGCATCCCCGGGATCAAAGATCAGCTGACGAAGCTCCAGCGCCTGCTAGAGATCGAGAGTCACTGCCTCGCCATCAAGGCGTTCGCAGACGCGATGCCAGACCAGCAACCCGATGCGGTGAAGTCATGACCAAGGGAATCGGAATCAAGCGCCTCGAGGGCATCCACTGGTACGTCCACGATCTCTCACGATCGCGGCAGTTCTACGTCGACAAGCTCGGCTTCGCGGAGACCTGGAAGTCGTCCCCCGAGCTCGAGGCCACCGGTCGTCAGACCAGCGTGTGCTTCTCGGCGAACAAGATCGATGTCGTCGTCTCCGCACCCCTCGGTGACGCCAGCTCGGCTAGTAGAGGCCGCGCGGCACGCTTCCTCGGCAAGCACCCCGCGGGCGTCGGCACGCTGATCTTCGAGGTCGACGACATCGCGCGCACGTTCGCTGTCCTGGAAGAGCGCGGCGGCACGCCGATCACCGACATCGAGACCTTCACCGACGACGGCGGCACGCTCCGCCAGTTCGCGATCACCACGCCGTTCGGCGACTGCACGTTCAAGTTCCGCGAGCGCCGCGGCTATCGCGCGTTGTATCCGGGCGCGGTTCCCGTCGCGCCCACCGGCACGGCCCTCAATCCGTACGGCTTCGACGAGATCGATCACGTCACCTCGAACTTCCAGACCATGAAGCCGATGCTGCTGTGGCTCGAGCACGTGCTCGGCTTCGAGCAGCTGTGGAAGATCGATTTTCACACCTCGGACATCGACCCCGCGCGCAAGACCGGCTCGGGCCTCAAGTCGATCGTGATGTGGGATCCGGCGAGCAACGTCAAGTTCGCGAACAACGAGCCGGCACGCCCGTTCTTCAAGAGCTCGCAGATCAACATCTTCAACGAGGAGCTGCGCGGCGATGGCGTGCAGCACGTCGCGCTGAGCTGCAGGAACATGATCGAGACCGTCAAGGGGCTCCGTCAATCCGGCGTGTCGTTCATGCCGACGCCCGACAGCTACTACGAGATGCTGCCCGAGCGGATCGCGACCTCGGGGATCAAGACGATCGACGAGGACATCGCCGTGCTGAAGGAGCTGTCGATCCTCGTCGACGGCGCGCACGACCATGCGTACATGCTGCAGATCTTTCTCAAGGAAGCAGCCGGCCTCTACAAGGATCCGTCGGCGGGTCCGTTCTTCTACGAGATCATCCAGCGCAAGGGCGATCGCGGCTTCGGCGCCGGCAACTTTCGCGCGCTGTTCGAATCGATCGAACGCGAGCAGCAGAAGATCGCGCCATGATCGACCGGATGATCGCGGGCGAGGTGCCTCGCAAGCATCACATCCAGCTGCGCGGCCCGAACAACGAGCTGCGCTACGAAGAGTGCTTCACGCGCGACGGTTTCGAGGGTCCGTTCACGATCCTCTATCACCTGCATCGCCCGCACACCCAGCGGCTCGCACCCACCACGCATGGCTGGGCCGCGCCCGTCGAGGCGTCGCGCACCCTCGCGAAGCGTCACTACAAGTCGAGCGAGCTGGCGAACCAAGGCGGCCCGCAGATCGACGGACGCATCCCGCTGCTGTTCAACGCTGACTTGATCTGCGGCGTCGCGTTTCCGACCGCCGAGGATCCGGTCTACATCTCCGATGCGGATGCCGATCAGTTGATCTACATCCACGCCGGCGGCGGCACGGTACGCACGGTGGTCGGCGACGTCGTGTTCACGCAGGGCGACTACGTGTTCGTGCCGCGCGGCATGATCCATCGCTTCCTGCCGACCAGCGCCGCGCAACACTGGTTGTGGTTCTCCCTCGTCGGCGGCGTCCACGTTCCGAGGCAATGGCGCAACGACGTCGGTCAGCTCCGGATGGACGCGCCGTACTGTCATCGCGACTTCAAGCGCCCGGTGTTCTCGGGCCCGGTCGACGAAACCATCCGCGAGCTCGTGGTTCGTCGCGATGGTGCGTGGCACGGCTTCCAGCTCGAGCACTCACCACTCGATGCGGTCGGCTGGGACGGCACGGTGTATCCGTGGGCGTTTCCGATCCTCAACTTCCAGCCGCGCGTCAGCTCGGTGCACTTGCCCCCCACCTGGCATGGAACGTTCGCGGCCCGCGGGGCGCTGATCTGTTCGTTCGTACCACGGCTCGTCGACTTCCATCCCGAAGCCATTCCGTGCCCGTACCCGCACAGCTCCACGCATTGCGACGAGATCATCTTCTACTGCGAGGGCAACTTCACCTCGCGGCGCGGCGTCTCGGGCGGCAGCATCTCGCATCACCCGATGGGAATTCCGCACGGGCCGCATCCCGGCGCATACGAGGCGTCGATCGGCACCACCCGGACCGACGAGCTCGCCGTGATGCTCGATACCGACAAGCCGCTGAAGACCGCGCGGGCGGCGCTCGCGATCGAGGATCCCGGGTATCAAGACTCGTTCGTGTGACGAGCGACGAACGCGGCGAACGCCACGCCGAAGCGGGCGAGTAACACCCGCGTCGATTCATCGGTCAGCGTACCGGCCGCATCGAACCGCTCGTGCGCCCGCGGGATCAGCACCTCCGGTTGCGCGAGGATCTGGCAGTCGCTGAACAGGAGGATCTGGCGCATGTGGAGCTGGGCTCGGATCGTCCCGCTCATGCCGCTGGTCGCGCCGACGATCGCCACGGGCTTGCCACGCAGCGGAGACTTCGCCGGTGGGCTCGAGATCCAGTCGAGGGCGTTCTTGAGGCCGCCCGGGATCGAGTAGTTGTACTCGGGCACCGCGAACACCACGCCGGCCGCGCGCGCGATCGCGTCCTTGAGCTCCGTGACCTGAAGCGGCTCTGGAACATCGCTGTTGAACAGCGGGACCTCGATGGACTCGTGGAGCTCCAGCGCATGACCGGCAGGCAACACGGCACCGATCGCCTGTAATAACGAGCGATTGATCGATGCGCGTCGCAGGCTGCCGCAGATCCCCAAAACCGAGGCCACGCCTGACCCTAACACGGTCGAATCACGCACTTGCGTCCTCCCGAGTGTCAGTCCGCTGACCTGGGTTTCGTCGATCGAAAAACCTGACACCACGTTGTCGTCTCGTCGCAGCTTCGTTCGTCATCCCGTGACCCCTCTCCTTGTGAAGTCGGGGGTTCTCCGTATGATGCCCGCCGAGTCGACCGCCATGACAGACCAGCTCTCCGCTGATTTGGCGTCTCTCAAGATCGATCGCAACGCTCCGCCGAAGCGATCGAAGGGAGGCCTGATCGTAGTTCTGATGTTGCTCGCAGGAGCTGGAGCACTCGCGTACTTCGTGATCTACCCACGGGTCACCGGAGCGCTGTTCACCGACGAGATCAAGACGGACGAGGTCCGTATGGTGTCGCCGGCGCAGAGCTCGGTGCAGCTCTCTGCCTCGGGGAACGTGGTCGCGTTGGTCTACGCGAAGGTCGCGGCGAAGGTGCCGGGCCGGATCGCGGAGATCTTCGTCACCGAAGGCGATCGCATCGAGAAGGACGCGAAGGTCGCGAGGCTCGAGGACGTCGACTTCAAGAGCGGGCTCGCCTCGTCGCGGGCGCGCGGTGCCGCGGCTCGTGCACGCATCCAGATCGCGCGCGCGCAGGTCGGCGAGATCAAGGTCCAGATCGATCGCGAGCGTCCGCTGGTGGAGAAGGGCGTGACCGCGAAGGCCACGCTCGATGATCTGATCGCGAAGTCGAGCTCGCTCACCGCGAGCGTGCGCTCTGCCGAGGCCGAAGCCAACGCTGCAGAAGCCGAGACGCGCAGCCTCGAGGTCCAGCTCGGTAGCTATCTGATCACGTCGCCGATCGCCGGCACGGTGGTCGACAAGCTCGTCGAGGTCGGAGAGGGCGTGTCGCCCGGGTTCGGGACGCCGGGGGTCGTCGAGGTCGTCGACATGACGTCGCTCGTCGTCGAGGTCGATGTGCCCGAGTCGCGGATCTCGCAGATCCACGAGGGCGCACCGGCGGAGATCCTGCTCGATTCCTATTCGTCGAACCGGCTCGCCGGATCGGTCAAGGAGATCGGCAAGCGGATCAACAAGTCGAAGGCCACGGTGCCGGTGAAAGTGAAGTTCGATCAGCAGCCGGACCAGATCATGATCGACAACCCGGCCGGCTCGAACGCGCCGAAGGTGAAGATGCTGGTGCTGCCCGACATGGCCGCGCGTGTCAGCTTCCTCGGCGCGAAGCTCGACGAGGCCGCCCTCAAGGTTCCACCGAAGCGCGTCGTCCCCACCCGCGCCGTCACCAAGCGCGACGGGCGCGACGTGGTGTTCATCTTCGAAGACGACCGCGTCCGGATGTCTCCGGTCACCGTCAAGGGCGAGTACGGCGGCGGACTCGAGATCGACACCAACATCCCCGAGAAGACGAAGCTGGTCCTCGATCCGCCCGCGGATCTGGTCGACGGAAAAAAGGTCAAGGAGAAGAAGTGATGGCCGGTGAGAAGAACGAAACGTCGACCAAATCGATCGTCACCCTCAAGGGCATCGACAAGACCTTCTGGCGCGGCAAGGAGGCCGTCCACGTGCTGGAGAAGCTCGACCTCGACGTTCCGGAAGGTTCGTTCGAAGCCCTGATGGGCCCGTCGGGCTCCGGCAAGTCGACGCTGCTCAACATCATCGCGGGCCTCGATCGCCCGTCGAGCGGCACCGTCAATGTCGCCGGCGTCGACCTGACCAAGATGAGCGACAACGAGCTCGCGAAGTGGCGGTCGCAGACCATCGGCTTCATCTTCCAGTCGTTCAACCTGATCCCGGTGCTGACCGCGGCGCAGAACGTCGAGCTGCCGCTGCTGCTGACGTCGCTGACTGGCGCCGACCGCAAGAAGCGCGTCGCGACCGCGCTCCGCGTCGTCAACCTCGAGGACCGGATGGATCACTATCCGCGGCAGCTCTCCGGTGGTCAGGAGCAGCGGGTCGCGATCGCGCGCGCGATCGTCAATGACCCGAAGATCATCGTCGCCGACGAGCCCACCGGCGATCTCGATCGCAAGAGCGCCGATGACGTGCTGACGCTGATGGAGAAGCTCAACACGGAGCTGGGCAAGACCATCTTCATGGTCACCCACGATCCCGCGGCGTCGGAGCGCGCAAAGGTCCAGCGCAAGCTCGACAAGGGAGCGCTGCAATGAACCTCGCCACCTACGCGCGGAAGAACATGTTCCGCAGGAAGGGGCGGACGATACTGACGATGATCGTGATCGCGATCAGCGTCCTGATCTTCTGCCTGATCCGCACCGCACTGGTGGGCTGGGAGTCAGGCGCCGACGACGCCTCGCAGGATCGCCTCGCGAGCCGGCACAAGGTGTCGTTCACGATGAACCTGCCGCTCAAGTACATCACCGAGGTTCGCTCGGTCGACGGGGTTGCTGCGGCCACCTACGCGAACTGGTTCGGCGCGAAGGATCCACTCAAGCGCGTTCCGTTCATGGCCGGCTTCGCCGTCGACAAGGACAGCTTCTTCGAGGTCTCGAAGGAGATGTCGGTCGATCCGCAGCAGCTCGCCGAATGGAAAGAGACCAAGAACGGCGTGATCATTGGCGACGTGCTCGCCGAGAAGCTCGAGACGGGCGTCGGCAAGATGCTCAAGATCGAGAGCGACATCTATCCCGGTGATTGGGAGTTCAAGGTGGTCGGCATCTACACGCCGAACAAACGCACCGTCGACCGGATGTCGATGATCATGCGCTGGGACATGCTGAACGACGACCCGCGCAACGCGTGGGGCAAGGATCGGATCGGCTGGATGATGGTCAACATCAAGGATCCGAGCGCTGGGGCCACCGTCTCCAAGGCGATCGATCGCAAGTTCGACGAGATGGATGATCAGACGTTGACGATGTCCGAGCGCCAGTTCCAGCTCGGCTTCATCGGCGCGCTCTCCGCGATCCTGAAGGCGCTCGATTACGTCTCGCTGTTCATCCTGCTCATCATGGTGCTGATCGTCGCGAACACCATCGCGATGAGCGTTCGCGAGCGCACCCACGAGTACGGCGTGCTGCGCGCGATCGGGTTCTCTCCAGCGCACATCATCGGCTTCATCCTCGGCGAAGCCATGCTGGTTGCGCTCGCGGGTGGTCTGCTCGGTGTGCTGCTGGTGTTCTTGATCATCAACAAGGTGGTCGGTCCTGCGCTCGAGCAGGGCGGCGGTCTGTTCGCGTACTTCCACGCGCCTGGTTGGCTGATGGGGCTCGCACTCGCGATCGCCATGATCATCGGCTTGGTCGCCGGCGTGATCCCAGCGATCCGTACCTCGCGTTCGCGCGTGGTCGACGCCCTGCGGAGGGTCAACTAATGGTGCCGCTTCGCTACAACGTCCGCAGCCTGTTCGTTCGCAAGGTGACCACGTTCGCCACGGCGCTCGGGATCGCGCTCGTGGTGTTCGTGTTCGCCGGCGCCCTGATGCTCAACGAGGGCGTCAACCGCGCGGTGCAATCGAGCGCACGCCCCGACAACGTGATCGTGCTCCGCAAGGGCAGCGACAACGAGCTGTCGAGTGGGTTCCCGCAGGCCAACCTCGCGCTCCTCGCGACGCCGTCGCAGGCGGCGAAGGGGAAGGGCATGGTGATCGGCGAGATCGTCGTCGTCGTCACGGCCGAACGCGTCGGTGGCGACGGCGCGATCTCCAACATCACCATACGTGGAATGCCCGAGGAGGGCCGCGATTTTCACGGCGTCACGCTGGTCAGCGGCACGTGGCCGAAGCCTGGCACCGACGAAGCCGTGATCGGTCGCGCGATCAGCGGTCGCTTCCTCGATCCCTCGGGCTCGGGCAAGGTCATCGAGCCGGGCGGGTCGTTCGATCTCAAGCGCAACCGTCCCCTCAGGATCGTCGGGGTGTTCGAGGCCTCGGGCTCGACCTACGAGGCCGAGGTGTGGGGCGACGTCGACGTCATCCGCAAGCACCTCGGTCGCGAGGGCATCTACTCGTCGGCGCGCGTTCGGCTCAACTCGCCGACGGACTTCGACGCGTTCCGCGACACGATCGAGCGCGATCCGCAGCTCAGCGTCAAGGTGCAGCGTGAAGCGGACTACCTGGCGAGCCAGTCGGAGCAGATCGCTGGGCTCCTCACCGGCATGGGCCTCGGGCTCGCGATCCTGTTCTCGATCGCCGCGATCATCGGCGCGGTGATCACGATGAACGCTGCGGTCGCAAACCGCACCCGCGAGATCGGGACGTTGCGTGCGCTCGGCTTCGGCAAGGCGGCGATCCTGTTCTCGTTCCTGTTCGAGGCGGTGCTCCTCTCGATCCTCGGTGCGGCGATCGGCAGCCTCCTCGTGCTCGCACTCACGCGGGTCAGCTTCCCGGTGATGAACTTCCAGACGTTCTCGGAGATCGTGATCACCTTCGCGATCTCGCCGGGCGTGTTCATCGGCGCGCTGATCTTCTCGATCGGCATGGGCCTGCTCGGTGGCCTGGTCCCGGCGATCCGCGCGGCACGCGTGTCGCCGATCGAAGCGATGCGCGGCTAGGATCCCGGGACGACCTCGGCGCAATAGATCGGGTGCGCGGTGGCGCAGTTGATGATGGCGAAGTCGAACGCCATCGCCGCACTCGAGAACGGCACCCCGACCACGCCTGTCGCGCCCGTGTTGGACCAGTTCCCACACGCCTGCAGCGCGGAGTTGAGGCCGCGGTCGGCGCCCGTCCACACGCGCTCCGACGGGTTGATCTCCCCGGTCGCGGTGACGTTGATGAAGGTCGACAGTGGTGCGCCCGGTGTCAGCACGGTGCCGACCACGACGCCATCGGGCCGCGCGAACATCTGTGAGGCCTGGTTGGGGAACCGGGCCGAGAGCGATCCTTCGTCGGTGATCACGGCCCGAAAGGTCCTTTCAGGGAACGGCGCGCTCGCCTCCGTGCGGCACAGGCTATCCGCGCCCGAGACCTGGCCGTTCGGGAGCCACACCGCGCTCGTCACGAACACGATGGGTAGGGTCGAGGTGGTCAACGGCACCTCGACTTGCTTGCCACGCTCGAAGCAGAACAACCGTTGAGCTTCGGAGCAATCCTTCTCGGCGGAGTCGGTGAAGTGGCTGCCGCCGCCGACGAACTCACCCGACAGCCCGAACACCGCGGGATCCGTCGTGCTCCAGTTGCTGCACGTGACGCTCGCTGGACCCGCCGGCGTGGTGCCGGTGCGGACGCGCGTCGTCGCCATCGCCGCGAACGAGGTCATGTTCTCGCTCAACGCGATCGGCACGCGAGGACCCCGTGCGAGCAGCTCGTCCAGGCGGTCGGCGACGGGTACGCCGTCGGTGCGGACCCAGCCTCGACTGCCCACGAGGAGGTCGAGCGCCGAGGTGTTGCTGTCGGACAGCCACGCCACGAAGTCTCCGTCGAGCCCGGCCGTGTCTGCCAGGTCGTTACACGCCGTGTCGGCTCCCGCGATGCCGATGTCCGCCGCGAATGGGATCGAGGTAACGAACACGACATTCGGGTCGTTCGGTGCGTCGCGCGGGGTGTCGACCGCTGCGTCGATCGGTCGTACGTCGTCGAGTGGAAACACCACCTGGCATGCGGACAGGGCGACGACCAGGGCCAAACAGAGCCGCATGAACCTCACCATCGTACCGTGGGGGCCCGCGGCCGGGTGTCCCGTGGCCGTGCGTGATGCCACGTTTCATGTCGTGCCGTTCCGTTCCACCGGTCACCTCCGGCGTTGTTGCTCCTGGAACAACAATGTTTCCGCAGCGACAATGGTCGGCTGTCCGCGCCGGCTGCCGCACACATGCTGTTCACATCGTTCCTGCTAGGTGCCCTCGAGCTCCCCAATCGCGTCGTGATGTCGCCGATGACCCGGTCTCGCGCACCAGGGAACGTGCCGAACGAGAAGATCGCCCGCTACTACGGCTCCGTCGCCAGATGACCTGGTCCCGGCGATCCGTGCAGCGCGCGCGTCACCGATCGAAGCGATGCGCGGCTAACGCTGACACGATGGTATGACGCGGCGATGCATGGGCTACCTGATCTGACGGGGTAACCGCGGTTCGCGCGTGCGTATGCTACGCATGCGTATGTTCTTCTCCTCGAAGAAGTCGAAGTTGCCGGCACGCGAAGACGCGCTGCCCGGTCGCTCGAGCTCCATCCGCGTCGGCGGCAAACACTTCGTCAACGGGAACACGTTCGTCGCTCCCTATCCTGCGGGCACCGAGCTCGCGATGTTCGGGATGGGCTGCTTCTGGGGCGCCGAGCGGAAGTTCTGGCAGCTGCCGGGCGTCTACGCGACCGCGGTCGGCTACGCGGGCGGCTACACGCCGAACCCGACGTACGAAGAGGTCTGCTCGGGGATGACCGGGCACAACGAGGTCGTGCTCGTGATCTACGACCCGAAGCAGATCAGCTACGACAAGCTGCTCTCGGCGTTCTGGGAATCGCACGATCCGACGCAGGGCATGCAGCAGGGCAACGATGCCGGCACCCAGTATCGCTCGGGGATCTATACGTACGGTCTCGAGCAAGCCGCGGCGGCGGCCCGATCGAAGGAAGCGTTCGAGCCGCAGCTGAGGAAGGCGGGACATGGCGCGATCACGACCGAGATCGTCGCCGCACCGGAGTTCTTCTACGCCGAGGACTACCACCAGCAGTACTTGGGCAAGAATCCGGGTGGGTATTGCGGCCTCGGCGGCACCGGCGTGAGCTGCCCGGTGTCGTGGGCGAAGACCGCGTAGGGCTGTCCGAAACTCGGACAGTGAGCTGAACCGGCGCAGGTTCGGCAGTCGCTGGCGCGAACGGCGATTCTCGTGGTGAAGCTGCATACGCCGCGCGTAGTCCTTCGTTTACTTGCAGGAATCCCTGCGGTACGACCGCGGGATGCGAGGGATGACGCTGGTCGTTGGTCTGGTGATCGCTGCGTGCGGTAGCAAGGACACGCCGCCGCAACCACCGGGTCCCGATGCCGGGCTCGAGGGATTCAACGGCACCGACATCGATTGCCCCGGCGATCCGAGCTGCGCGTCGCCCGGTGATGGCGTGCTGCATGTCGGCGCCGCGAAGCAGGCGTACACGCCGCAGAACTTCGAGACGTACACCGACGAGAACGGCGATCACGAGTGGCAGAACGACGAGCCGTACCTCGATCTCAACGACAACGGTAAGTTCGATGGAGTCTGGCTGTTCGGCGGTGGCCGCGCGGCACTCTCGGTCAACAACGACATCGAAGCGCGCGCGCTCGCGTTCGTCCAGGGTGACACGACGGCGGTGGTGCTCTACATCGATAGCGTCGGCTTGATCGGCGGCGACATCGATCTGATCCGCGCGCATCCGCTGCTCTCGGATCTCGAGATCGATCACATCATCATCGGCACCACGCACGCGCACGACACGCCCGACACGCTCGGCTTGTGGGGCCCGGTGGCGACGGCGACCGGCCGCCAGCAGTTCGTGCTCGACGCGATGTACGACGCGGCGGCGAACGTGATCAAGGAAGCGATCGAGAGCGCGAGGCCCGCGAATCTCGTGATCGCATCGACCAAGCTGCTCAACGATCCGGCGAACCCGAACAGCCTCACCGATGACTTCAACAAGGACATCCGCGATCCGATCATCTTCGATCCCACGCTGACGATCGCGCGCTTCGTCGACGCGGCGAATCCGAACACCACGATCGGCACGCTCGTGAACTGGGCGAACCATCCCGAGGCGTCGCACTTCTCGGACACCGACAGCTCGCAGATCACCGCGCACTACGTGCACTGGCTGCGCGACGGGATCGAGAACGGCGTCCCCGCGGCATCGAGCAGCTACGCGGGCGCGGATCTACCCGGCATCGGTGGCATCACCGTGTTCGTGCAGGGTGCGCTCGGCGGTCAGATCGGCTCGCTGCGTGGGACCCACGTCAAGCTGGCGGACGGGACGCCCACCACCACGCTCGGCCACCCGTTCGAGCAAGCGCTCGGCACCAACGCCGCGGCGCTCGCACTCAGGGCGCTGACCACGACCGGCGAGAGCGTCTCCGAGCTCCCGCTCGCGGTGAAGAGCGCGAAGTTCAACGCGCGGATCGACAACACCTACTTCCACGTCGCGTTCTTGATCTCGCTGCTCGGGCCGCACGAGCTGATCGGTTACAACCCCGACGACGCGATCGAGGAAGGCAACCTGCCGTGGATGCCACTGCGCGCGAGCTTCCTGCAGGTCGGTCCGCTCGGTCTCGTCACCGCTCCGGGCGAGCTCCACCCCGAGCTGTGGGTTGGTGGGTACGACGGCTCGTGGTCACACGGCTACGAGATGTTCGACAAGACGAAGCCGAACCTGCCGAGGTTCGACGAGGCGCCGGCGCCGCCCTACATGCGCGACCTCGTGCTCGCGCACCCCGGCGTCAAGTACCCGATCCTCGCAGGCTGCGCCGAGGACTACGTCGGCTACATCGTCCCCGCATACAACTACGCGCTCGACCCGTCGGACCCGTTCCTGGTCGAGGCCGAGGGTGATCACTACGAAGAGGTCTACTCGCTCGGGCCCGATGTCGAGCAGCACGTGGTGCACCCGATCCTGCAGTTGCTAATGCACCGGCGCTAAGCGACCCTGGAGAGGTGAAGCGATTCACCCTGTTGTTCGCACTCGCGGCTTGTGGGGATGGCGGCGTCGAGATCGGTGGCGACTGCAGCCAGCAGGCCATCTGCACGGACGGCGCGGTCTGCGACTTCACCGATCCCGAGGGACCGGTGTGCATCGACGGAGCCGGCGACCTCGACGGTGATGGGCTGCAGAACTCGAAGGACTTCTGCAATCACGTCGCCGGCGGTGCGTTCGACGAGGATCGCGACGGCATCGGCGATGACTGCGACAAGTGTCCGATCGCGCCGCCCGAGGACGATCCGGATCCCGACGGCGATGAGGTCGACAGCCCGTGCGATCCGGATCCGGTCGAGCCGGGCGATCGGATCGTCGCGTTCTCGGGCTTCAACGATGGCGTGCTCCCCGACAACTGGATGGCGACGGCGGGATGGACGTTCGTCGGTGGCGAGGCGATCGCGACCTCGCAGTCCTCCGTCAACAACGAGGTGCTGGTCGCGCCGCTGCCGCTGGTCTCACGCAACGTCGCCGTGTTCTCGGAGTACCGGATCGATGCGCTCGATCCCCAGGCGACGACGAACCGCGCCGGGGTGGTCACCGTCGATCAACGCCCGGCCGGCGGCACCGACGTGACGTGCGTGGGTAATCGCGCAGTGGGGATGGATAGCCTGGTGCTCGACACCACGCTCAACGCCGCGACCCGGATGTTTCCCGACGAAGAGGATCTGTTCGACAGCGCGGACCTGTATCGGCTGACGCTCGCGGTCAACAACGCGAACGCAGGATGCGCGCTCAAGTCGGGGCCGCTCACCGGCGCGATCACCGCGGACACCAACGGCGAATTCATGAACCAGGGCGGGCTCACCATCAAGGGGGTGACCGCGCGCTTCCAGTACCTGCTCGTCGTCCAGCGCGGTCCGGCCGGTCAGAACTAGGGACGCTCCGCCCTAGATCGTCGTCGGTTTCTTCGGCGGCTGCAGTGGTTCCATCGGCGGAACCTCGTGCGTGATCTTCTGCTCGTTCGGCGATGGCGTGATCTTGACCTGCCGGCAGTAGACCTTGAGCGTCGACGCGGCGGCCTGGAGCTGTTGCTGGAACGCGGGGTCGCCGAGGTTGCCGGCGATCGGCACGGTGCACACCGAGTAGTCGCCCGCGGTCATCTCGTCGAACTCGGGCGCCGGGAACGCACCGCCGAGCCAGATCTTCATGCCCTGCGCCGCGCCGGCCATGAAGCTGTCGGTCAGCTGCTTCGCCGTGGTGGCCGTCACCAAGCCACGGAACAGGAACACCTGCGCCGCGTCGATCTTCGCGCCAGCGACGCCCTTGATCGTGACCGCGAGCGTGATCGTGCCGACGGGGATCTCGATCTCGACCTTGGTCTCCTGGCCCGCGATGACGACGACCTCGGTGCTGTGCGACTTGAACGCCATCATCTTGGTCTGCATCACGGCAAGCACCTGCGCGCCTTCCGGCACCTTCGCGAGCGTGAACACGCCCGCGTCGTCGGTGGTCGTGAACATCCCAGCGACGCCTCCGCCCTTGGACGACACGCTGACCGTGATGCCCGGCTGCGGCTTGCCCTTGAGCGTGACCATTCCCTTGATCGACCCGAAGCCGCGCAGCTGCAGGGTCACCGGCGGCGGATCCTCGGTCCCACCCGGCACCGGTACTGCCAACGAACGACCGTCCACACCTTCGGCGATCACGTTCGTATCCTTCATCGGTACGCCGATCAGCGTGAACTCGCCGGTCTGATCGGTGACCGTCGCGCGTACGCCGGCGATCTCTTCCCAGTTCTCGGTCTGATCGTTCGCGGTGCCCGTCGAGAACAGCATCTCGGCGAGCTTGATCTTCGCGTTCGCGACCGGTGCACCCTTGCTGTCGATCACCTTGCCGGCCAAGCGGCGGCCCTTCGTCACCTTGACCGTTCCGAGGTCGGTGGTCTTGCCGGGCAGGATCTCGACGTTGCTCTGCTGGAGCTCGGCGAACTCGGGTCCCCGAAACACGACGTGGTACTTGCCGGGGGTCAGCTCCTTGACCGTGAACGAGCCGTTCTCGATCGGCACCGGTGCTTGATAGCCGACGTGAATGCGCGCGAGCTTCGGCGCGTTGCCCCCCTCGATCATCAACTTACCGACGAGCTGACCCATCGCGGGCAGCGTCAGCTTGACGTTGGTGTCGCCGGTCTTCGCGCTCGTCCCTCGCTCGCCCCAGGCTTGACCGCCACCGGCGCTGCCACGCGTCGGCCACAGCTTGTACTGACCCTCGGGGAGTCCGGCGATCGTGAACTTGCCAGCGCCGTCGGTGATCGCCGATGACATGTCCGCGAGCGCCAACGCATCCGTCGAAGCGCCCCCCATGATGTCGGGAAACGCGTTGACCGAGACCTCGGGAACGGGCGCGCCAGTGCCGTCGACGACGATGCCCGCGATCACGCCGACCACGTCGAGCACGAGCTCGAGATCTTTCTTCTCGCCCGTGGTGGTCAGGTCGACCTCGACGACGTTGCTCGCCGCCTTCTCGCCCTCGGCGCGGACTTGCAACTTCGTGCGCACGAGGCCGCGCAGCTCGAACTTGCCATCCTTGTCGCTGATCGCCTGGCGACGACCCAGCGACCACATCTGCTGGCCCGTACCCGCGACCCGCACGCTCACGTACGGCGCCGGCTTGTTGTCCTTGTCGACGACGCGACCCGAGAGCACGCCTCCGACCTTCATGACGATCTCGACCCCTGACAGCGCGCGGCCATCGACGGTGATCGTCGTGCGACCCGGTGCATGCTCGCCGTCGACCGCAGTCAGCGTCTGCGCGCCGCTCGCGAGCGCCTTGAAGGTGAACTCTCCCTTGTCGTTGGTGACGACGTCGTGCTCCGAGCGCTTGTCAGCTTCACCGGCATCGTCGGGCGACCAGTCCGCGGCCCACTCGCCACCGGCGGTCATCACCTTCGCCTTGACGATCGGCTTGCCTGCCTCGTCGACGACGCGACCGCTGACCTGATAGCCCGCGTGTAGGGTCAGCGTCAGCGAGGCCTTCGCACCCGCGCTGCCAACCGTCGCGTACCCGGTGTTCGGAGCGTAGCCTTCGGCGATCGCCTGCACGGCGACGTAGCCCGGGCGCACCGGCTTGAGCGTCGCTTCCCCCTTCGCATCCGTCGTCATCGTGCGGTCGCCCATGTCGTAGGCACGCACGCGCGCACCGGCGATCGGCGTGCGGCGCTCGTCGACGACCGTCGCCATCACCGTGGCGCCCTCCGACAACCGGATCACCACCGGATCACTCGTCGACGTCAGCTTGTAGGTGAGGGGGCCTCCGATCAGCTCCTCGGCCTCGGCGGTCAGCGTGTACGAGCGAGGGACGAGCTTGTCGATCGTGAACGAGCCATCGTCGTCGGTCACCGCCTGGCGTGGGGGCACCGAGCCGATCCACACGACCGCACCGCCGACGCCCTTGTTGTCGGGGCCGACGACCTGACCCTCGAGCTGCAGCGGTCCCTCGGGATCCGCGTCGAGTGACCACCGCATCGCTCCACTGCGAATGCTGTCGGGTGCCGACCGCGTGGCGATCGAGGCCTTGCCCGTGCGCTTGCCTGGTCGGGTTCCGTCGCCGTCCTCGGATGACGATCCGCCGCGGAGAAACAGCAACCACACAGAGACGATCACCACGGCCAGTGCAACGACCCCACCAAGGACCTTGCGATTCATGGGCACTCCGATGCGCTCACCAGGAGCGTCGGCGCACTATGGGTTGAAAAAATTGTCGCGCCAGGGTGCGACCCTCGTGCGACACGACGATTTGTTCGCTACGCCTCGTCGAGGAACGGGTAGCGATAGTTGGTGGGCGGCACGAACGTCTCCTTGATCGTCCGCGCGGCGGTGAACCGCAGGAGGTTGAGCGCCGACCCGGCCTTGTCATCGGTACCCGACGCGCGCGCGCCGCCGAACGGCTGCTGCCCGACCACCGCACCCGTCGGTTTGTCATTGATGTAGAAGTTGCCGGCCGCATCGCGCAGCGCGTGCGTGGCCTCGACGACCGCGCGGCGATCGTTCGCGAAGATCGCACCGGTCAGGGCGTAGGGCGAGGTCCGATCGACGAGCTGCAGCGTGTCGTGCCACGCGCCGTCGGGATAGACGTGCAACGTCACGATCGGGCCGAAGAACTCGTCGCGCATGTGGCGCACCATCGGATCGTCGGTGGTCAGCACCGTGGGCTGCACGAACCAGCCCTCGCGCTTGTCGGTGGTGCCGCCGGCGAGGATCTGCATCCGCGGGTTGTCGCGCGCCTCGGCGATCGCGGCGGTGTGCCGGTCGAACGCGGCCTCCTTGATCACGGCGCCCATGAAGTTCGAGAAGTTGCCGACGTCGCCCACCTTGATCGTCTTGATCTCGTCGACGAGCTGGTCCTTCATCTTCGCCCATACGCTCTGGGCGACGTAGACGCGCGACGCGGCGCTGCACTTCTGCCCCTGGTACTCGAAGCCGCCGCGGATGATCGCGGTCGCCAGCGCCGCAGGATCCGCCGACGCGTGCGCCAAGATGAAGTCTTTACCGCCGGTCTCGCCGACCAGCCGCGGATACGTCTTGTAGCTGCCGATGTTGTGCGCGACCCGTTGCCAGAACAGGCGAAACACGTCGGTCGAGCCGGTGAAGTGAATGCCGGCGAGCGCCTCGTGATCGAGGACGGTGTTGGTGCTGCCGTGCGGCAACCCGGGGATGAAGTTGATGACGCCCGGCGGGACGCCCGCTTCCTCGAGCAGTTGCATGACGACCCACGCCGACAGCATCTGCTGGTCCGACGGCTTCCACACGACGGTGTTGCCCATCAGCGCCGGCGCCATCACGAGGTTGCCGGCGATCGCGGTGAAGTTGAACGGCGTCACCGCATAGACGAAGCCCTCGAGCGGGCGCAGCTCCGTCATGTTCCACATGCCCGCCCCCGACGTGGGCTGCGTGCGATAGAGGTCCTGCGCGAACTGCGCGTTGAACCGGAAGAAGTCGATCTGCTCGCACGCGGCGTCGATCTCGGACTGGTAGCAAGTCTTGCTCTGCCCGTGCATCGTGGCCGCGTTCATCCGCGCGCGATACGGACCGGCGAGCAGCTCGGCCGCCTTCAACAGGATCGCGGCACGCGCCTCCCATCGCATCGCGGCCCACTCACGCTTCGCCTCGAGCGCGGCGCGGATCGCCTGCTGTGCGACCTCTTCCGTGGCTGCATGGAATCGCGCGACCACGTGCTTGTGGCGATGCGGCATCGTGACGTCGACGAGGTTGCCGGTGTGCACGCGCTTCCCGCCGATCACGCACGGGATCTCGACGACCTCGTTCTCGACCGCCGCGAGCGCCGCCTTCAGCGACTTCTTCTCGGCAGAGCCGGGTGCGTAGGAGAGAACGGGCTCGTTAACCGGTTCGGGAACCGAGACGATCGCGTCGTGCATGGTGCACGTGTAACACGGTCAATGAGGCTCGCGCGGCGCGCTGCCACTGCCGGTAGTCGATCCACTGCCGGGTTGCACAGGGCTGCCGCTTCCCGCGCGTGGTTTACGCGGACGCTCGAGCACGTCGGTCTTGCCGCCGCGGCACTTCGCGATGTCGGAGATCGTCTGCGTGGCGAGCAAGCACGTGCGCATCTCGAGGCTCATGTTGCGCTGCTCGCACTGCGCGACCATCGCCTTGCGTTGCGAGCTGAAGTTCGCGGCCTCGTGACCCATCAGCTGTTGCTTGGTCACCTCGAGCATGTGCTCGACGACTTTCTCGCACGGCGGTCCCGGATCTTTCTTGCCGCCACACCCGACAAGGATCACGAGCAGAAACGCACGGTGCATTTCTGCATCCTACCTCGTGTCGGGGGCACTCTGCCTCCTTCACACAACTTCGTGACTACGTCGAGGACACCTCGTGCTGCCTCTGCGACCGTGCTCTGCATGAGAGCAATCGTCAGCACGTTGGTAGTAGCGTTGTTGTTCATCGGAGCTCGTTCGGCGTCGGCGGATCGGTGGGATCCGAAGGGCTGGCTGAAGCTCGGCGAGCAGCGAGTCAACGGTCGCGTCGACAAGGATCGGATCACGGTCGGTCGCCACGAGGGCAAGTTCACCAAGGTGACGATCGTGGTCGAGGACAGCGACATCGAGCTGCTCGACTTCGACGTCAAGTTCGTCGGTGGCGGCACCTGGAACCCGAAGGTGCGCCACTACTTCAAGGAGGGCGCGCGCTCTCGTGTGATCGATCTCCCCGGCGACGAGCGCGTCATCCAGTACATCGACCTCAAGTACAAGAACCTCCCCGGTGGCGGCGCCGCGACGGTGGCCGTGTGGGGTTGGAAGACGGGTGAAGCAGGAGGTCGCCCGATCGTGAAGCCTGGCGCGTGGCGGTTCGACAACACCGGGTGGCAGCTGCTCGGCGAGCGTCAGGTCAACGGCCGTCTCGACAAGGACCGGATCACGGTCTCTCGCTACAAGGGCAAGTTCGAGAAGCTCGCGATCGTCGTGCTCGACAGCGACCTCGAGTTACTCGACTTCGCGGTCTCGTTCGCGCGTGGCCCCCAGTGGCGCCCGACGCTGCGGCACACGTTCAAGGAAGGCGAGCGCTCGCGCGTCATCGACTTCCCCGGTGACGAGCGCGTGCTCAAGTACATCGACCTCAAGTACAAGAACACCCCGGGTGGCGGGTCCGCCAGGCTCCAGGTCTGGGGCCGCTGAGCGCTCTAGCTTCCTGATCGAGAACGCCTCTACGGAAACGTAGGGGCATTTCTCATTTGGGGTCGACGCGTAGCGATCCGCAGATCGCCACGCCACGCGCCGCCGCCTGCTTCTCTTCGGTGCGGCTCTGGGTGACCGGCTGCTGATGCAGGCAGGTGAACACGCGTCCACCCGCGGTGGTCACGACCTCGGTGACGACCCACACCCCATCGCTCGCCCGCACGATCGTGCGCGGCGATCGCTCCACCAGGTAGCGCGTCTCCTCCGCGATCGGTCCGGAGTCCGAGACCACGAGCCGACCACCATCCACGCTCCACGCGTACGACGTCCGATCCGCGGACGTCAGCTGGCCATGCGAGATCGTGATCGAGAAGTGATGCCCGGAGAGCGTGCCTTCGAACCGATCAGGGTCGCGCAGGTCGCGGGTTGGAGCATCGACCCCCCGGTTTGAAGGCGCAGGTGGATCCTGCGTGGCCTTGCCACACGAAACCAACACCAGCGCGATCACCAGCGCGCGCACGAAGGAGAGACGCAACGCACGACCATCCTATTCCTCGCCGAGGCTGCCGTACAGTTGCTCGGTGATCCGCAATGCACGTCGCGATGACTTTGTTTCGATCGCGGCGATCACGAACCACTACATCGAAACGAGTTCGATCCACTTCGGCTACGAGCCGGTGAGCGCAGATCAGCTCGCCGAGACGTGGTCCAAGACCGACCGCTACCCCTGGCTGGTCGCCGAGGACACAAGCGGTCGGGTCGTCGGCTACACCAAATCCGGCACCTGGCGAGACCGCGCCGCCTACCAGTGGACTGCCGAGGTCGGCCTCTACGTCGAGCAAGGCGGGCATCGCCGCGGGTTCGGTCGAGCGCTGTACTCCGCACTGCTCGACCAGCTCGTGACTCGTGAATTTCGCTCTGCGATCGCAGGGATCACGCTACCCAACAATCCGAGCCGCGCGTTTCACGAGGCGTTTGGCTTCGTCTCGGTGGGCACGGTTCGAGAGGCGGGTTACAAGCACGGTCGCTGGCATGACCTCGAGTTCTTCCAGAAGCGACTTGTCGCTTGAGTGCCGGTCGAGCTGCGGCGCGTGTTGCATCGCGCCCTCGATCTCACCGGTATCGCCGGCGCTGCCTGTCGGAAAACCGTCCGGTGTTCGGTGCCCGCACCTGACCGACGACATTCGCTGCCGGTTGTTCGGAAGTCCCGACCGGCCTGGCGTATGCATCAGCCTTCGTCCGCAACTCGAGATGTGCGGCGACTCGGCCGAGCAAGCGATGACCACGTTGATCCACTGGGAACAGCTCACCGCCCCACGGTGAACGTCGATCACTCGCCGAGCCTGTCCGGTTTCGTGAGGCGGCAGACAGCGCTTTCGTCCACCTGAAATCGTTGGCGAATTCGCGAACTCGCGAACGAAAGTGCACGGTTGACATGGGTAGCCGCTACAGCTACATGTCCGCACCTAACGATGAAACTCTCCTCCTGTATCCTCGCGTTCGGGGTCGTGGTCGGTTGTTCGGGGCCTGGCAAGGAGGACGTCGGTAACGCGCCCTTCGACATCGATCAGATCGACTCCAAAGACGACAGCCCGACCAAGCCGACGAAGGGTGTCGATGTTCGGGTGGCCGAGCAGATCACCGACAGGTTCACCGCCTCGCGCGGGTTCATCGCGCACCAGATTCACCTGGCCGGCGGCCGGGTCGACATCGACGTCAGCGGCCTCGAAGGCAGCGACCAGCTCGACACCATCCTTTATGTGTACGGCCCGAAGAAGTCGAACGGGAAGTTCACGACTCCCGCGATCGCGTTCAACGACGACTACGAGCCCGGCGTCAACGTCGGCTCGCACATCGTCCTCGACGTCCCGCGCGACGGCGACTACCTGATCGTCGTCTCGTCGTACGAGAACTACATCTACTTCCCGACCCACGGGAGCCGTGGCGAGTACCGCCTGACCGTGAAATGCCAGAGCGAGACGTTCGGTGCCTGCGGTCCGGCCGTGTCGGGCCTCGACGGCCAGTGCTGGGCGGATGCGGATTGCGTCGGGATGACGCCCTTGCACTGTGAAGGCGAAGTGGTGTGCGCACCCGGGACCCAGTGCCTGTTCACCCGCATCGGAACGTGCGTCGAGGATTACGCATGGATGACCATCGCGCCCAAGCAGTGCACCAACCCGTGGAGCGAGACCCCGGTCGACGCCTCGGAAGTCGATTCGTTCCCGGTCGGTGACCTCGCCCAGGTCAAGAAGCACTATGGCAAGGCGGGCGTCTCGTTCGACGAGCTCGGTCAACTGACCCGCGCGGAGCCGATGGCGACGTGCCAGGCATGTGGCTGTGCGCGCGGCGACAAGCTCCTCGTCAAGGTGAAGTCCGATCAGGCCTCGGCGCTCGCCGCTGATGGCTGGGTGTTCTCTGCTCCAAGCCCTGAGGCCGTGTCGCTTGCCCCGAAGCAGTGCGGGTCGAACCCGTGGGAGACCTCGCCCACGACGGGCGTCGATATGGAGCTCGAACAGGTCGATGCGTACTTCACCGCCGAGGGTGCGAACGTCCCGATCCGTGGCTTCACGTTCCCGGCCGAGCCGAAGGCGACCTGCTCGTCGTGTGCGTGCGCCCGTGGCGATCGTCTGGTGGCGTTCCCGGCGGACCAGAACGCGGCGGGCATCCTGTCGTCGCTCGGGTTCTCGGCCGTCTACGTTCGCTAGCTACCGATCCTGTTGATCGTTCCCCACGGCGGCGCGGGAATTCCCCCGGCCTCGCCAGCTAGCCGCGCGATTCGGCGTCGCCGTGAGGCGGCGCGAGAGCTGCACCATCGCGCGAGATGCTTCGTGCCGCGCTGATCGCGCTGAGCTTTGCCGCCTGCGTCCCGCCCAGCGTAACGCCGAGCGCCCTCTACGTGGCGGTGCCAGTCGTGCCGCTGAGTGCCTACCCGCCAGCCCCGTTCTATTATTACCCGCAGCCGTCGCCTTCGTACTTCTACTACCAGCCGCCGCCGCCACCACCACCACCGGCGATCGCCGAGGTCCAGCTCGAGACGCCGTCGCTCGTGGTGCGGGCACTTGCCGGCAAGATCAGCGCGGCCGCGAGCGAGGGAGATTGCGCCGCCGCGCTCGCCGCGGGTGACGAGCTCGAGAAGCACTCCAGCGACTCGCACCACGCGATGCTCGCGATCGATCAGCGCTACGCCGCGTGCATCCGCGGCTTCTAACCCCGGATCGTTAGTTCCTGGTGAGCTTGATCGCGAGTGCGGCCGACGGCGCCGACACCCGACCGCTGGCATCGAACCAGGCGACGGTGACATCACCGGTGGTCGGCACCGACGTGCCGGGCATGTCGTTCGAGCAGTGCCCGCCCGAGCGAAACGTCGTGGCGCGCTTGGAGCCATCCTTCTCGAAGGCCTCCCAGTGGATCGGCTTGCCGGCCTGGTAGACGATCACGCCGACCACACCCGGTGGTGCGTCCGCGGTGGTCTCGATCTCGAGCGTCGATGACGATCCCCAGCGCGACGTTCCCTCGTCGGATGTCGCGGCCGCGGTCTTGAGCGTCGGCGTCGCGAGCTTCGGGAGCGGCTTGCCGCCTTTCACGGTGACCAGCGTCTTGCCCTTCGCATCGAGCAACGAGCCAGCGCCGGTGATCTCGTAGACGGCGAGGCCGGGTGCGAGCACCTTGATCGTCGGTGCGCTCGACTTGCTGCCTTGCTTGATCCGCCAGGTCGGTTGTTCGACGTCCCGCTCACCGCCGTTGCGGCCGTTGTAGGTCAGGCCCACCAGGATGCCGCCGCCGGGGGCGATCGCCGTGTTCGCGGGGGTGAGCGGCTTCGCGGCGATCTCGACCATCGCGCACTTGGCCTGGGCTTCGGTGGCGAGCGAGAGACTCAGGGCGAGGAGAAGGGCAACGCGCATGGCTACTTCAACGTAGCCGCAAGCTCGCGGGTCTGGTGACAAAACCCGTGTCGACCACGTGCGCGTTGTCGCCGGCTCATTCGCGCTCGAGGTACGTGTAGCCGATCATGCCCTGACGAAACCGATTGATCAGCATGCGGCTCTCCTCGATCGTCATCAGCTTCTTGCGCAGCGCCTGCTCGACGTTGTTGCGCAGCCGGCCGAGTAGATCCGACGGCGAGTAGTCGACGAAGCCGAGCACCTCGCTGACCGTGTCACCTGCGACGACTTCCTTGACGTCGTAGTCACCCTCGGGAGACAGCTGGACGTGCACCGTGTTGGTGTCACCGAACAGGTTGTGGAGGTCTCCGAGGATCTCCTGGTACGCGCCGACCAGGAAGATGCCGAGGTAGTAGTCGTGACCGTTGGTCTTCGGGTGGAGCTCGAGCACGTGCTTGACGTCGCGCAGATCGATGAACGAATCGATCTTGCCATCGGAGTCACACGTGATGTCCGCGAGCGTGGCGCGGCGGGTGGGCTCCTCGTTGAGCCGATGGATCGGGCAGATCGGGAACAGCTGATCCACCGCCCACGAATCCGGCACCGACTGGAACATCGAGAAGTTGCAGAAGTAGGTATCGCTGAGCGCCTTCTCGAGCCCCTCGAGCTCCTCGGGCATGTGCTCGCGCCCGCGCGACATCATCAGGACCTTCTCGCAGATCGCCCAGAACAAGTTCTCGCAGATCACGCGGTGGTCGAGCGAGAGGTGCCCGAGGTTGAACAGCTGGAGGACCTGATCCTTGTACTCGACGGCGTCGTGATAGGCCTCGAGCAGGTTCTTCGCCGAGACACCCTGATAGGTCTCCCACATGTTCGTCACCAGCGGCGGGGCCGGCTTGGTGAGCTGCTGCGGGATGTTGGTGTTGAACTCGGTGACACCGAGGACGTTGACCACGAGCACCGAGTGGTGCGCGGCGATCGCGCGACCGGATTCGCTGACGATCGAGGGGTGCGGGACCTGATCCGCGTCGCAGATCTCCTTGATCGCGAACACCACGTCGTTCGCGTACTCCTGCACCGTGTAGTTCATCGACGACGCGAAGTTGGTCTGCGAGCCGTCGTAGTCGACGCCGAGACCGCCGCCGACATCGACGTACGACAGCGACTTCGCGCCCATCTTGTAGAGCTCGACGTAGAGGCGACCTGCTTCACGCAGCGCGTTCTTGACGCTCTTGATGGCGCTGATCTGCGAGCCAAGGTGGAAGTGGAGGAGCTTGAGGGTGTCCTCCTCGCCCCACGCCTTGAGCTTGGTGATCGCCTCGACCATTTCGGCCGCCGACAGACCGAACTTGGAGAAGTCACCGCCCGACTGTTCCCAGCGACCGGCGCCACGCGACGACAACCGCGCACGGATGCCGAGCGACGGCTTGATCTTGACGCGCTCGGCGACGCGGTGAATCTGGTCGATCTCCGTCGGCTTCTCGACCACGAGGATGACGGTCTTGCCCATCTTCGACGCGAGCAGCGCGGTCTCGATGTACTCCTCGTCCTTGTAGCCGTTGCAGATGATCAGCGACTCGTCGTCGTTATGGATCGCCATGATGGCGAGGAGCTCGGGCTTGCTGCCGGCCTCCAGCCCGTAATGGAAGGGCCGGCCGAACTCGATGATCTCCTCGACGACCGTCCGGTTCTGGTTGACCTTGATCGGGTAGACGCCCCGGTACTGGCCCGTATAACCATATTCTTTGATCGCGCCGTTGAACGCACCGCACAGCAGCTCGATGCGTGCGCGGAGGATGTCGCTGAAGCGGAGCAGGATCGGCAGCTGGATGCCGCGCGCCACCAGATCGGTGATCAGCTCCTTCATGTCGATCGAGCCGGAGGGCAACACTCCATCGGGACCCACCTGCGGCGTCACCATCATGTTGCCCTGTTCGTTGACCCCGAAATATCCGCAGCCCCACCGGGCGATGTTGTACGTCTCGTTCGCGTCGGCGGCGGTCCAGCGACGCAGGGGATCGTTAGCGGTGAGTGCCTTTGCGCGGGCCATGGTTGATCATTCGATTACGGCCATTTACCCCCCCACGCAATAGGGATCGACTTCTCACAGAGGATGCATTGTCGAGCAGTCGCCGATCGGCCCCTCCTGGTTCGCCACACTGACCGGCGAGACCCAGTTCTGCCCGTTACACTGGTACCAGGTACCGTTCGACGCGGCCTGCACGCACGTCCGCGGCGGCATCTTCTTGCCGAGCGTGGCGGAGTTGCACCACGCGAAGGTTTCGGAGCAGCCCGACGTCGACGCGCGCTGGACCCAGCTACCGCCGTTGCACTGGTACCACTTCGCGTTGTCA